>JAYKIM010000262.1:0-32076 GCA_035286245.1 Cyanobacteriota bacterium
ATATCGATCACCATTAAGCACATTCTAAACACACGCGTGCAACTGTTGTTGTAGTCTATGTGCATAAAGATCACCATTGAGCGCATCCTAAACACAGGCCTGTGATCGTTAAAATTTCGCGAAAAACCGTTGTTGTGGTCTATGTGTATGTCGATCACCATTGAGTGCATGCTAAACACAGGCCTGTGATCGTTAAACACAGCCGTGTGATCGTTAAACACAGGGGTGTGATCGTTAGGCACAGGTCTGTGATCGATTTGCCCATCGGTGTGATCGTTAAACGCGGCCCTCGGATGGGACTATTCAGTTTTCTGTGTAAAGCTTGGTCTTACCAACCATAGATCAATGGTTTCAGCTATCATGAACCTGACCGTGGACAGCCGTCGGGTTAACGCTGTCGCCGAGGAACTAGCCCAGTTCGAAGAGGCGCAGTTTTTTCCCATCGTCGCTGGCCTGCACAACATCGTCGTCAACGTTAGCTTTAACACCCAGGAGGAGCTGCATAGATTTTTTAACAAGCTTGGCACCATCTGGGGCATCATCCACTACGACTACTGCTTCAACTAAGCCGGTAGGAGACAGTTACTCACCGTAGGGCCCAGGGCTCTAGCGATCTCCGTCAGGCTGATAGGGCGATCGCTCACAGGTCAAGGTAGAGCTTAATGCTTTCAATCTTTAGCTGTAACTTCACATAACTAGATTCTATAGGAGGTTTTGTTCTCGGTTCTCCGGATAGGGGCATCCTAGGCATGAAAAGAGAAGGGAAACTTTTTATTTTTGGTGATATCTCCAATGCGACGAGCCGATAGACGTACCGCCTCTGACGATCATGCTATTAACCATCCAAAAGCCAAGCCTTCCACACCTACAACTGTCTCTGCTAATGAGCTTCGGCAACTGTTGATGACGGTTCGAGCCGACCGGGACGAGGCTAAGGGGCAGGTTTTGGAGAAGACCCGGGAGATTGAGGAAACCCAGCAACTTTTCCAAAAGCAACGGGAGAAGTTGGAATCGACCCTGGTTCTTTATCAGGAGTCTCAGGAGCAGGTTACCGCCTACCTGGCCCTCTACACCGACGAAAAAAACCGTAGCAGCGAGTTTGAGGTTAAGTACAATGAGGCTCGCCAGGAGTCTGAAAACTACTTGGCACTGTATAAGCAGATTGAGCAGGAGCTGAAGGTTGAACGGCGATCTAAGGCCGGAATCAAAAGCTGGGAAACCCGCAGAAAACGGGAAAATGAGCGCCTCAAGCAGGAAATTGGTCAAATGGCACTACTGCTTCAAGAGTCTTTAGGGAAGAAAGACCAGGCAATTGCTAACCTGGAGGAAATGGCTGCCCGGATGGACCGGATCCAGAACCTGGTGAACTCAGTCGATGGTGAGGTTACCAATAACCCGGTGGGGATGCTGCAGAAACTACAGCGTATCTGGACCGTGATTAAGGAAATTTTGGCCGAATAGGGCAACAGCAGGAGGAAGCAATGGATCAAGATACAATGTCAATAGTTTCCGACTCGCGACCACTAACCCTGGGTGACCGACTACGGGGTATTGCCCAAGAGTTAAGACAGGAAACCGATACTCAGATTAAAGCCACCTCCCAAATATTGGGAGCAGCGGCCATGATCGCCCAGAACCACGATCAGTTGATTGGTGAAGTGGTTGAGATGGTCGAAGAGGATCTGGAGCGGGGGCAGTCAGTTGTCACCTACAGTGTTGCCGTCCTAAAGCAACAATTTAAAACCCTTAAAACTGCCAAAGCCCATTTTGGTATTAAGGCCAATAGCTGGGATGCTTTAGTAGCCCGGTTAAACGCCGTGAATAGCCCTACTGCCAACTTTCTAGATCCCTCCCCGGATGAGGTGTCGAGGCGACTGGGGGAAGTAGAGGCCGCTGTTAAGTCCTTACAGGCTAGTGTGGACCAGGTCTTGGGGTTGTTACGGCAGATGGTTGATCGCCGCTAAATAGCTCTGTTGATGGGTAAAACCGGCCAGTCATTGCTTTCGATACGCGATCGCCTTGAAGATGAGGGACTGTAAATTAGCGATGCCTTCCTTACCGGCTCAGTACCCTGCAGCAACTATTCGTTAATACTAAAGGAAAAAGAGTGATGGTTCAAAACACGGCCCAAGTAGCTAAGTGGCCCAGTTTCTCTCTGATTATTGAAACTGAAAATTTATCAAGTGCTGAATTGCAGGGGTTAGGCCGATCTCTGGACTCCCTCTCAGCCCAAACAATTCCGCCTGATTGCGCCAACGAAGTTCTGATTTTGGAGAGTGGCGATCTTCCCAGGGAGATGATAGAACACCTTTGTTCACGTTATCCCTGGCTGACTGTCCGTGCTATTGAGTCTGAGGTGGATTACTATGCCGCCAAAATGCGGGGTGTGGCATTGACGACGGGTGAGGTCACTGTCTTTGCAGATTCTGATTGCATCTATGAATCCGATTGGTTACGCAATTTACTCACCCCCTTTGGCCATGACTCTACTATCCAGGTGGTTGCTGGAGAAACAACCACATCGGCAAACGGCCCCTATGGGTTAGGCGTTGCCCTCACTTACATCTTTCCCCGGTGGACCTGGCAGCGTGAGTTACGCCCAACCGGTTCCTATTTCTTTAATAATGTGGCTTTTCGGCGGCAGTTTCTCTTAGAACATCCCCTCCCTGCTGACCTGATCCTTTATCGTGGCAACTGTGTCATCCATGCCCACATCCTCAAGCGACAGGGAGTCGTCATCTGGCGGCAACCCACGGCACGGGCCCGCCATGCCGCTCCCAATGGGGGGGCCCATTTTTTCTGGCGCTATGTGCTATTGGGGTACGATGGGATTTTGATTGATCGTCTACGACGGGCCAATGGCCAGCCCGATGCCTATGCTGTAGTAAGGCCGATCGCCGATTTGGCTGCCTGTCTCAAGTTGGCAGCGGCAAAGGTTGCCAAAGCTGGGATACGCTGCGGACAACTGCTGGTGGAACAACCTGGCCGCATCATTAATTTGCCCCTGGGTAGTCTGGTTGCCTTGGTCTCTTTGCTTTTATTCTTTGTAGGTCTGGTGATTGGCTATCTGCGTCCTGACTTTTTCCGCACACCTGCAGGTCGGGTAGAAGCCAACTGGGAGATCTCCTAAGGATGCGGGGCCTATGGCTGTAGACTCGTCTCTGCCCACCGAAGCGCGCACTCCTGCTGTGCCCTCTAAGAAGCGGATGGCGACTGGCACCTTACAGGTGTTTCTGGCAGAAGGTCTGTTGTTGCCAACGGGAATTCTCACCGCAGCCTACTTGACCAGGCAACTGGGGCCTGAGGGCTATGGAGTACTGATGTTGGCAACGACGATTATCTCCTGGATTGGCTGGAGCATTACCTCAGCCTTTACGCGCACAACGATTAAGTTTGTCAGCGAAGCTGAAGACTGGAGACCTGTGGCTGCAACTGTGCTGCGACTCCATTTAATTTTAGGAGTAGTAGCGGTGGCTGGGCTGTGGCTGGCTTCTCACCCCCTGGCGATCGCTCTGGGTGAGCCGGGTATGGTCAACACCCTGCGTCTGTTTGCCTTTGAGATTCCGATTTTTTGCCTGACCTATGCCCATCGCAGTGTGATGGTTGGCCTGGGTCAGTATGAGCAGCGAGCTATTTCGACGGGGATTCGCTGGTGCATGCGAATGCTGCTGATCATTGCCCTGGTTGCATCTGGTCTATCTCTGACGGGGGCGATTTTGGGCAGCATTGGGGCTGCATTAGTAGAACTGGTGATCTGCCGTCACTATCTGCAAGTGCCGCTGTTTACCCAATCCTCCTTTGCCATGGGGCGGCTATGGGGATATGCACTTCCCCTATTTCTTCTGGCCATCAGTCTCCGGTTGTACGAAAAGCTAGATCTATTCATGCTGAAGCTGTTGGGAGGAAGTGCGGCGGCGGCGGGATACTACAGCACCGCTCAAAACTTAGCGCTGGCTCCTAGCCTGTTTACCCTGGCCTTTGTGCCCCTCCTGCTTTCCACCCTGACTCGCACCCTCTATGCAGGGGATCTGACCTCAGCCAAACAGCTCAGTCGTAATGCCATGCGATTGGTGATGATGTTCCTGCCCTTCGCTGCTCTGCTGGCGGGTTCGGCTCCTGAATTAATTGCCCTCATCTTTAGTGTTACCTTCCTTCCTGCGGCACCCCTATTTGCCCTGTTAATTTTTGCGGCTGTGGCAATGGCCATGATTGCAGTGACAACGGCGATTCTCACTGCTGCTGGGAAACCGAACTGGACGATTGCTCTGGCAGGCCCGATGGTACCTCTAGCGATGCTCAGTGACCTGCTGCTGATTCCGAAACTAGGTGCCTTAGGGGCTGCGATCGTGACCACAGGAGTGGCAACGGTTGCGGCAGTTACCTGTATTGCAGCAATATATTACCATTGGCAAATTTTGCCCCCTGCTCCCTCTTTAGGGCGCAGTTTATTGCTCTCTATGGTTGTTTTTACCTTAGCTAGCTTCTGGGTGACTCCCGGCTGGTTGGTACTCGTTAAGCTGGCGATCGTTAGTCTCTTAACCATTTTCATGTTCTGGGTACTGGGTGAATTTAGCAATCATGAACGAGAGGCCATAGGAAACTACAGCCAATCTGCTATGCGTAACTTTTCTAACGTCTCTAAAAAATATCTGGGTCTACGCCGATGACTCTGCCCCTAACGCTGACACCAGCTTCTGCCCTTTCCCTCAAACAACCGTTTGTCTCCATCATCATTCCCGTTTTTAATGACGTCGAGCGATTGCAATGCTGTCTAGAAAAACTTGAGCACCAAACCTATCCCCAACATCTTTATGAGGTGCTGGTTGTAGACAATGGTTCTAGCGCCGACCAGAACATTGCAGAAGCAGTTGTGCGGTTTAAGCAGGTCAGATTGACCAGTGAAAGTTATCCTGGTTCCTACGCCGCTCGCAATAAGGGGATAGAGTTGGCAAGGGGAGCAGTAATTGGGTTTACGGACGCTGACTGTCTTCCTGCCTTAGATTGGATTGAGCGGGGTGTTACCATGCTTCTGCAGCATCCCGATTGTGGCTTTGTCGCTGGCAAAATTGATCTGTTTTTTCAAGATGAGGCTGAGCCAACGGCTGTCGAGCTTTATGAAAGTCTGTGGTATCCCCTCTCGCAACAAGAGTTTGTAGAATCTCACCATTTTGGTGCAACAGCAAATATTTTCACCTTTGCTGAAGTCATTCACCAGGTCGGTCGATTTAATCACTCCCTTAAGTCCAGTGGTGATCGGGAGTGGGGGCAACGGGTATATCGGTCTGGTTACCGACCTATCTATGAAGATGCCCTGATCGTTCAACATCCAACTCGCCATTCCCTCTCCCAACTCTATCGCCGGGCCCGACGCATTATTGGTGGACGTTACAGTCTGCTCCAGCAAGAGCCATCCTGGTTACAGCGACATGGCAAATTTATCGTTTTACTGGGGCAATACCTGCTGGCTCCAATTCCGATGACGGGGTTTAACCTGCTTTGCGATCGTCGGCTCAAAACCCTGAAACAAAAGGTTGGAGTTACCCTTGTCATGGATGTCGTTTGTGCAATTTATGTCTGGGAATTAATTCGTCTCAAGTTTGGTGCCCTCCCCTATCGGGGTTAGCTGCGCTTGTCCTTAGGGGAAGGCCCTGCCCGAAATAACCCCGGCGAGCGATCTCCGACTCGAAGAGGTGGAGCTGGCCCGGTTCACCCTGATTCAGGCTTGCCCATTAAACACCAGCCAGACGTAGGTCAAAGCCCCGATCAGCGCCACTCCGGCTACTGTCTCTCTCTGCCGTCGCCAAAACCCCTGGCCAATAGCCCAGACCTCAGTCAGGGCTTGCCGCCGGGCCTGACCGAGTTCGAGCATTAGCTCCTTTACCCGGGCGTCAACCTGCTCCAAGCTCAACTCATCGCGACCATGGGCCGCTTCTAGCTCATCTAGCTGGCGCCAATAAGCTCGAGTTGCCTCCATCAAGTCAAAAAACATTGGTTAACTTTTGTAAATCATCTATTGACATTTTAGCGCTCCCCTTGGCTCTGTGCCGCCGTTCAGGCATTTCCCGGCCCTCAAAAACTTAGGGTTTTAGTAGGGTAGGGACCCAAGCATGACATCGCTCTTAATTTCTACACCGCCTTGCCTCCCTTTCTGCGGCGACGGAGTTGTCGGGGGATGTGGCCGATGTGAGGGTCTGTACTCAGCAGTCAGCAGGGATAGGTGAACTTGTGCCACGGTTGACCACTGCCCTTAGCCTTCCGTCCGACCCTCAAGGCTCACCCTGGATCGGGGTGAATTGGGCCAAAATACCTAAGGCTTTATCTATGCGCATATCGATCACCATTAAGCATATTCTAAGCACACGCGTGCAACCATTGTTGTAGTCTATGTGCTTAAAGATCACCATTGAACGCATCCTAAACACAGGGGTGTGATCGATATTTGCACCGGTGTGATCGTTAAACACACCCCTGTGATGGGAATATTCAGAAAACCGTGTTAGATCGGGCTGTAACCATAGGCGTGTTCAGAAAACCGTGTTAGATCAGGCTGAAACCATTGATTTCTGGTTGTTAGGACTAGGCTTTACACAAAAGCCTTGATAAGGAGGGGCAGGGGGGGGTGATCATATCGCACTTCACCCGAGTGAAATCCGCTATAGCTTCTACCCAGTTGGCTCAGGCTTTTCCGGAGGTTCCGGGTAAGTTTACCTAAGACTTATAAAAGCTTGAAGTTTTACAAAAAGGCAACTTGATTACGCCTTTTTACCGACTCTTTCTGACGATAATAGTAATTAATCAAATATTAATTTAGTGTCTATTCCTGCAGGAAGACGATGGGAAAGCTATTTTAAGTCACTTAGAAATGACAATTAATTATATATAACCTAGATTCCTCGATTTTGAATAAAAATTAATTACAGGCCTTGTCAGTATTTTCACCTAAGCAATCTATCAGAGTCAGATCGGTCTCTCCCTAAATTATTTCTTGATAATTCCTTTGTGTTTATAAAAATTTTAACCTGCAGCAAATGAGTCATAAACTACCTTTACCTGCCGCTAGCTTGCCAACAATCTCCATTATTATTCCGGTCTATAACGGTGGAACCGCTTTTAGGCGGTGTCTTGAGAGTCTGCAATCTTTCCGTCCTCACCCTGATCGGGTCTCGACCGAAGTCATTGTGGTGGCCGATGGTTGCACCGATGGCTCTGACCGCTTGGCCGAAGCCTTTGGCGCCACCGTGCTGCGTACCCCCAGGGCGGGGGGGCCCGCTAGGGCTCGTAACCTGGGGGCCGGTCAGGCCCGGGGGGAAATTTTATTTTTTGTCGATGCTGACGTCACGATCCACCCCGATACCATTCTCCAGGTAGCTAGCCTATTTCAAGCCGACCCGAATCTGGCGGCGGCGATCGGCTCCTACGATGACGCCCCTGGGGCGACCAACTTTCTATCCCAATATAAAAATCTCTTTCACCACTACACCCATCAAAACTCCCAGGCAGAGGCCTTTACCTTCTGGGGCGCCTGTGGGGCGATTCGCCGGGAGATTTTCTGGCAGGTGGGTGGCTTTGACCAGCGTTACCGCAAACCCTCCATCGAAGATATTGAACTGGGCTACCGCCTCAAGCAGCAGGGTTACTCCATTCGTCTCTGTAAAACGCTCTATGTGAAGCATCTGAAGCGCTGGGAGCCCATGTCCCTATTGCGGGCGGAGTTTTTTTACCGGGCCCTGCCCTGGACCGAATTATTACTACAAAGGCGACAGATGGCCAATGATCTAAATCTGAATCAGACCACTCGCCTCAGTGTGGTACTGACCTATAGCCTGGTGCTCTGCTTATTAGGGGGGATGCAGGCCCCCCTGGGATTAATTGGGGCTGGGGTTATCAGCCTGTTGTTACTGGTACTTAATCGCCCGGTTTATCAATTCTTCCATCGCCAGCGAGGCATCTGGTTTATGGTGCAGACCATACCCTGGCACTGGCTTTACTTTGGTTACTGCGGTTTAGCCTACGGCTTGGGCATGGCCCGCCACCAGCTGCGACGAGGCCGTTCCTTCTACAGGTTGGGGCTAAAACCCCTATTCTCCACCTTCGCCTTAGGCCGTTAGGCCCGTGTATTCGCCTTCCAGTTTGGGAACACTGGGGTCATCTACCATCTTTTAACCCATATAAAACGTACTCTAGTCCCGTCAGGGTGTGGTTAGTTATGACTAATGATTCTATTAAGGCTCCCGTTGTCGTGATCGGGGCGGGGCCAGCCGGTCTAACCGCGGCCTATGAGCTCTGTAAACAGAAAGTCAAATCGATTATTTTAGAAAGAGCTGATAAGGTAGGGGGTATTTCCCGCACCGAGACCTATAAAGGCTACCGCTTTGATATCGGCGGTCATCGATTTTTCACCAAGGTGGGTGAGGTTCAGGCCTTTTGGAAGGAAATTTTGGGGGATGAGTTTATTCAGGTATCCCGCCTGTCTCGTATTTACTACGATGGAAAATTCTACGACTATCCCCTTTCCCTGGTGAAGACCCTGAAGAATCTGGGACCGATTACCAGCACTTTGATTTTAACCAGTTACCTCAAAGCCAAGCTAAACAAGTTGGAGAATCCGGATTTTGAGGCGGAAACCTTTGAGGAGTGGGTGATCGACTCCTTTGGCGAGCGGTTGTATCGGATCTTCTTCAAGACCTATACCGAAAAGGTGTGGGGGATTCCCTGCAGTGAGATTCGGGCCGACTGGGCCGCCCAACGCATTAAGAATCTTTCCCTCAAGCAGGCCGTTGTCAATGCCCTGTTTGGCAGTCAAAATGCTAAAAGCCTGATCAAAACCTTTGATTACCCAGTTTTGGGTCCTGGCATGATGTGGGAACGCTGCCAGGACCTCCTAAATGCTCAGGATTGCCCTGTCCACCTGAATACGGAGGTGCTGCGGGTGGAACGCAAGGGCTATCGCATTACCCGGGTGATCGCCAAACAAGGGGAGAAAACCCTGGAGATTACCGGCCAGCACTTTATTAACTCCATGCCCATCGCCGCCCTGGTGCATCGCCTTGACCCCCTGCCGCCAGAGCCGGTCCTGGCGGCGGCCCGGGGTCTGAAGTACCGGGATTTTTTGATTGTTTCCCTGATTATCAACCGCGACCATCTTTTCCCGGATAACTGGCTTTATATCCATAGCCCTGAATTTAAGGTGGGACGGATTCAGAACTTTAAAAACTGGAGTCCGGCCATGGTGCCCGACCCGGCTAAAACCTGCCTAGGACTGGAGTATTTCTGTAGCGAAGGGGATGCCCTCTGGCAGATGCCAGATTCCCAGCTGATTGCCCTGGCTTCGGAGGAAATTGTCAGCCTAAACCTGGGCGTTAACCCTGGCGACATAGAGGATGGCTGTGTAATTCGTCAGTATAAGGCCTACCCCGTCTACGACGGTGACTATCGAGCGCACCTTGAGGTTTTGCAGGACTACGTTAAAAACTTTGAGAACCTGCAGACGGTGGGGCGTAACGGCATGCACCGCTATAACAACCAAGACCACTCGATGCTGACCGCCATGTTGGCAGCCCGCAATATCCTGGGGGAAACCCATGACCTCTGGAATGTCAACGTGGAGCGCTCCTACCACGAAGACTTTACCAATAAAGAGTGGGCAAGTCTGAGGTCGCCATCGTCAGACTACAAGCCCGGAGGAAAGGTCTTGGAGGCTTTTAGCTAGTCCTATGCTTTATACCCTAATCACCTGGAATATTCTGCTAGCGAGTTGCTCCTTTACAGGTCTTTGGCTACTGGGTTGGCTGAAGGTAAGCGATCTAATCTCGCCCGCTGAAAGACTGATCCTGGCGGCCTGGAGCGGGCTAGCCCTCCAATGTTTAGCATTTCTGACCCTAGCTCTGTTTATCCCTCTGAACCCAGTGGGGCAGCTATTAATTCTAGCCTCCTGTTTAGTTCCCTTGCTTCACTGGCTATGGCGTTACTGCCAACTCCAAAATCGTCGAGTGCTTCGGCACCAGCTTCAGAACTTCTGGACCTGGCTGGGGTTACCATTGTTGTTGATAGAAATTGTGTGGGTTATTTTGAGCTCACGCCCTATTAACTGGTACGATACAGGCGTTTATCATCTGGGTGCTATTCACTGGTTATCGAACTATGGTTTTGTGCCCGGGCTGTCCTTAATTAATCCTAGGCTAGGGTTTATCTCCTCCTGGTTTGCCTTTTCAGCGGCTATTACCCCCGAGTTTTTGGCCGATAGAATCGGGGCGGTGAGCAACTCTTTTTTGATAGTTTTAGTTGCCTACACCCTACTCATTCTTTTCAGGAAAAGTCGCAATGAACCTAAACCATGGCCATTTTCATCCATTTTCCTGGCCATCTATCTGGTTATTCTAACCCTGGCCTATATATATTCCCAGGCAACTGGGCGGGAGATTTTAACCTCTTTTTCCCACGACATGCCGGTCAACTATATGGTAGGCATAGTGCTCTGGTCAATTTTAATGGCCTCGAGACTTTCCAATAATTCGACTCTGGATAAACGGGAGCAGCACTGGCGCCTATTTACCATTCCCTTAGGCCTAGCCTGCATCGTTGTCACCATGAAGATGACAGGCTTATTTCTAATACCGATTGTTTTGAGCTTATTTCTGTTTAAGGTTAGTTCGAATCTAAAGAAAATTAACCATTGGCTAATGGGTATAGGCTTAACTGCCCTACTTCTACTACCCCTGGCTAGTGCTCAAATTGTCACCTCCGGCTGTTTACTTTATCCTTCTCAGTCTTTATGCTTGCCCTTACCATGGACGGTTCCTTCAAAGACGATCACTAATGAAGCCCAGATCATTACCCGTGGTGGTTTATTATCAGACGTAGCTGAGCAAAACCAACCCACTAAAGCTAGTAATCAGCGGCGTTTGGCAAAGATCGCGAATCAGGTTTTTTCCAAGAAACTCTTGTTGGGTAAACGAGATGATATCCTCTCACCCCTACTGCTTGGTTGCAGTTGGGTCTTGGGCATCAATAGACTGCTTAGAAGGGAGGGTAGAAAACCCGGAGAAAATTGGATTTTGATTAGTGGTATTGTGGGCTCCTGCTTTATAGTTGCTCTTAATCCACAAGTGTCTTTCCGTTTTGGCATAGGTATTTTACTGATAGTACCTACTTACTGTATAGCTGCCACCTTAGCTGCTAGTAAGGCTGGGCCAACTTTTCTAACGGGATGGAAAAAACCCAGTTTAGCCATGGGCCTGATCGGTCTAGTCATAGTTTTCAACCTGAACTTAATTCATAACTATTTTCTTTTGCCGCCCCCGCCTTCGACGCAGCCGGATTTGGCAAGGGCTACGTCTAACCAAATTGATTACTACTATGTCAACGGCGGAGATTACCATAGCTGCTGGTATGCGCCTTTACCCTGTAGTCCGGGGCCTCTTAATAAGCAGATCCATCTTCGAGATCCTAGTCTGAATCTGCGGGGGGGATTTATTTACCGCAGGGACCAGGCGGAGGCCAAATTATAGGCCCATAGATTATTCCTGAGCTGTTACCCTAGCCAGGGAAAAGCTTCGCCGATTAGTCTAAGTAATTGGCTCCGCAGGGCTTACTGATGATCGGCCCGACTTGGCTTCAGCCTAGCGTCGTAGAACAGGTATATACTACTAGAGTAGCATGAAATAAACTTCTATACTCCCTTTTATCTGGGTCTTTAGCTATGATTCGCCAGCAATATATTTTTTCAGGACTGGTTAACCGGGTAATTGATGGCGATACCTACGATGTCACCCTCGATCTCGGTTTTTACGTTAGTCATCGCATTCGGGTGCGCCTCAAGGGGGTGGATACCCCAGAGGTTTACGGTAGTAATGCCAGTGCCGCCGGTAAAGCCGCCTCTGAGTATGTCAGGAAGATGCTGGAAGGTAGGTCTGTTACAGTCCAAACCTATAAGAACGCCCCCACTACCTATAACCGTTGGGAAGCGGATGTCTACTTTGACCGGGTCGATCAGCAAGGACAGGTGATTGAATCAGGTCTTAATCTGGCGGAGCACTTAGTCAAGCAGGGCTACGCAACGATGGTTTAGAAGGGGTTTAGCTGTAGCGGTTTTCGATAGAGTGAGACACCCAATTGCTCCGTCCTACCCTCCAGCGGCTGGCCGTTGGGCTTTTACGCTGTACCCCCCTTAATAACTACCGTGTACACACAAGTGTTTGGCTGGTAGACTTGCTCTCAAAGGCCCCCTAAATCCCCCAAAATTGGGGGACTTTGGGCCGTAATAGATGCTCGACACCGCTAACTCCCCCGAGTATATGCCCTCCGGGCCGCTACGTGAGGTGGGGGCCGGGGCAGCCCAGTGGGGCATTTTAAGCCTCAATAAGAGATGTGTGTACACGGTAGCCCTTAATAAGGGGGCAGGGGGGGTGATTATAATCGCACTTCACCCGAGTGAAATCCGCTGTAGCATAAGGAGATCATCTTCAAGGGGTAGGTGATTCACCTTCTGTCTGGCCCTATCCGAGTTAGGAATGTAGGTTAGTTAGTAGATCTTGATCGCAGCAAGTGGGAGGTAATTCGATGATTAAACTTCGTCCTGCTCACCAACGGGGTTCGGCCAATCTGGGTTGGCTAGATACCCGCCATTCCTTTTCCTTCGGTCACTACTACGACCCCGACTACGTGGGTTTTGGCTGCCTACGGGTAATCAATGAGGACAAAATCAGTCCTGGTCAAGGGTTTGGCACCCATGGTCACCATGATATGGAAATCCTTACCTACGTACTGGCGGGTGCCCTCAAGCATGAAGATAGTATTGGTAATGGCTCGATCATTCGCCCTGGTGATGTGCAGCGGATGTCCGCTGGCACTGGGATTTTTCACAGTGAATTTAATGCCTCCACCACCGATACGGTTCATCTCTTACAAATTTGGCTGCTGCCGGAGGCGAATGGTATTGAGCCCAGCTATGAGCAGGTTTATATTGATCCAGCACAAAAATATGGGCGGCTCTGTTTGATTGGCTCCCGGGATGGCCGGGATGGGTCGGTAACCCTCCATCAAGATGTGAGTCTCTACGCGACGGTGCTGGGGGAAGGGGTTAGGGTTGAGTACGCCTTCCCCCCTGGTCGCCTGGGTTGGGTGCAGATCGCCCGGGGATCCATCAGACTCAACGACCATGACCTCTCCGCTGGGGATGGCGCCGCTTTGGTTGACCCGGGGCAACTTATCTTCACCGGAACAGCAACGGAGTCCGAGGTGCTACTGTTTGATATGGTCGGATCAGGCGGAGGCCCAGCGATCTAGGGCCCGTTTCCCCCCCCAGCGGGCGACGATCTCGTCGTCGTAGGTATCGGCAATGCGGATGACGGTGGTGACGGAGTGGTTTAGGGCGATGCGATCGCAGGCCGTACCCACCAAACTATGCTCAAACACAATGTCATCCTCGGCATCGTAGGCAAACCGACCGAAGTAGATACTATTATTTTCCCGCAATAGATAGTAGCTCAGCTCAGCGGTGATCTCCACATTGGTGACCACATAGGAGCGGGTAGTAATCAGGGTTTGCCCCTCGTACCAGGGTACAACTCGGGTTGAGGCCACCGCCGACCCGAGGTTGACAATCAGCAACGGCTCATCTTCAAAAACCACCAGGGACTCCCCGAACAACTCATGCATCCAGGGCAAAATCCGATAGTAAATTTCCTCCTGGCCTGGTGTCTTAAACTCCATAGGTAGTGGTTGAGGAAGGGGACGATGAACCCTGGCCGCCACCGTCGCCACTAACAGGGGTAAGGGAGACAGGGGTCAACGATCATTACTAGGGCATTGTCTCATCCATCCCCCCCTAGCTACAGCTTTTTATCATTTAATTCCGGTTATTCCCCCCCGTCCCCGCCCTCTATGGTTTCAGTCCCTTGGTTATCCTTAAGAGAGCATCCCAATTTTGTCAGTTTGCCCTCATCCCCTAACCCCTTCTCCCAAAAAGGGAGAAGGGGAACCGGATTCAAAGTCCCTCTCCCAGAGTGGGAGACGGATTTAGGGTGAGGGCTGAAAAACTGGGAAGCACCCATCCTTAGGAAAGGGGCGATGCCGTTTTACCCTGAAACCGATGACTGAGGAACCCTCCCCTAAGATCCATGGCCAGGATGATGATCCGATGCCTTGGGCGGAGGTCGAAGCTGCCCTTAGCCTCGATCATCCCGTGGTGCTGCCCAGCTCTGGGGTTGGGGCGGAACTCACCTGGGAAGAGGTGGAGCAGGACCTGGAGCGGGTGGTGGGGGAGGTTCAATCCCTCCAAACCGAACAGGGCTACCGTCAGGCCCAGGCGGCCCTGGGGGAGTTGATCCAGCGACTCTCCCTCAGCCCCCGGGAACGCAGCGGACTGGAAACATCCTTGCAGCGGTTGGCGGGCCTGGTGGACAAGTTAGAGCATAGTGTGGTTCACATTGCTGTGGTGGGGCTGGCGGGGCGGGGTAAATCTTCCCTCCTGAACGCCTTGGTGGGGCAGGCCGTATTTGCCACGGGCCCCCTCCATGGGGTGACCCGCCAGGTGGAGGGGGTAGCCTGGCCCCTGCCGGAGGCTAACGGTGGTAGCCGCCTGTCCTTGCCGGGGTTGGGGCAGTCTCGGGTGGAGTTGATCGACACCCCCGGCCTGGAGGAGGTGGCGGGAGCGGCCCGCCAGACCCTCACCCAGCGCCTGGCGGCCCAGGTGGATTTAGTTATGTTTGTGATTGCCGGTGACATGACTCGGGCGGAGTACGAGGCCCTGACGGCCTTGCGCCAGGCTGGTAAGCCGATTCTGCTGGTGTTTAACAAGGTGGACCAATATCCTGAGGTGGATCGCCAGCAGGTCTACGCCACCCTCCGGGATCACCGCCTCCAGGATTTGATTTCCCCCAACGAAATCGTTATGGCTGCCGCCGATCCCCTGGTGGTGAGGGCCTCGGAGCCGGGCGATGGCCCGGTCGATTACCGGGTGGAACGGGGGGAACCCCAGGTGGAGGCGGTAAAACTCAAACTGTTAGAGATTCTGCAGCGGGATGGTAAGGCCCTGGTGGCCCTGAATACCCTGATCTACGCCCAGGGAGTTAATGCGGAGATCCTGGAGCGCAAGCGGCAGATTTGCGATCGCAGCGCCGCCGATACCATCTGGAATGCCGCCATGATTAAGGCGGTGGCCGTCGCCCTCAACCCAGTGATGGTGGCGGACCTGTGCAGTGGCCTGGTGATTGACGTGGCCCTGATTCTGGCCCTATCGCGGATCTACGGCCTGCCCATGGGCCAGACCGGAGCGGTTAAGCTGCTGCAACAGATCGCCCTGGGGTTGGGGGGCATTACCCTGAGTGAACTGCTGGTCACCCTGGGGCTGGGATCCCTGAAGAGCCTACTGGGGGCTTCGGCGATCGCCACCGGTGGCCTTACCCTGGCGCCCTACCTACCGGTGGCCCTCACCCAGTCGGGGGTGGCGGGGTTTTCCACCTACGGCATTGGCCAGGTGGTGAAGACTTACCTGGCCAACGGAGCTCACTGGGGGCCGGAGGGACCCCAGGCGGTGGTCCAGGAAATTTTAGCTAACCTGGATGAGGACTCCATCGTCCAACGGATCAAAACCGAGTTAATCGGTCAGTTAGGTAATCGCTGGCCGGGCAAGGGCTAGGAACAGGGTAAGCTGGAGGTGACCGATTAACTCTGGCCAAAGCCTTCATCATCCATGGTTTCACCGGCTTCTTTGCGCCCTCGTCATGCCTGGTTTGGGCCCCTTTTCATGGGGCTGCTAGGGGGGTTACTATACCGCACCCTGGTGGCCCTTTGGTTATTTCCGGGATTTGATGAAGCCTACTACTACCTCTACAGCCGCCATCTGAACTGGAGCTACTTTGATCACCCCCCCCTGGTGGCCCTGACCACCGGTGTGGGCTGGTGGCTCACTGGCCAGGTGTCCCCCTTCACCATTCGGTTGGGGGCCCTGGTGCTGTATACCCTGAGTCTGTGGCTACTGTACCGAGCCGCCAGTCGCCTCTACGGCCTGGCCGCGGGCCAGATCACCCTGGTGATTGTCACCCTGATTCCCCTGTTTACCATTGGCTTTGGCATCCTCACCTCCCCCGATAATGGCTTAATCTTCGCCTGGAGCGCCACCCTGGTGGTGGCCATTGAGGAATTTTTCTCCCCCGCCGCCACCGCTAACCCCCATGGCTATCGACCCAGTTGGCGGTTGGCCCTACTGGGGCTCCTGGTGGGGCTGGCCTGCTTAAGTAAGTACCACGGCTTCGTTCTGGGCCTGGGGTTGGTGGGTTTCTGCTTAACCAACCGGCCCTACCGGCCTGCCCTTACCTCCCCCTGGACCCTGGTGGCCCTGGGGCTGTTTGTCCTGGTTCTCTTTCCCCTCTGGTATTGGAATAGTCAACACCAATGGATCTCCTTTCGCTTCCAGCTGGGCCTGCGGTTTGAGGATGGTTCGGCGGACAATCCCTTCCGTTGGGGGCAGATGGTGGGCTATTGGTTGCTCTCTAATCTTTACCTGTTTCCCCTGTTTGGGTTTCCCCTCTGGTGGGTGCTGGGGCGCCGGACGGCGGCGGCGATCGCCGGCCTTTCCTCCCCAGGGGCCTCTCCCCTGGGCCAGTCCCCCTATCCCCTGGCCTTGATCCTCTGGCTGGCCTGGCCCGTGGTGGCATTATTTACGGTGCTAGGGGGGAAACAGCAAATTTTGCCTGCCTGGCCCGCTCCCGGTTACTGGGCGGCGGTGATCCTACTTGGGGTGCAGGCCGTAGGCTGGCAACGGTGGCGTCCCACCTGGGTGCGCCGCTGGCTATGGGGTTCCGGTTGGTTTTTGGCCACCCTCTCGCTCCTGGCCCTGTTGCACCTGCAGTTGGGGGTGTTCCAGCGGCCCAACCGCTACGTCCCCTGGGCGGGGATCCTACCGGTGGATCAGGACGGATCCACCGAACTGATTGATACCCAACAACTACGCCGGTTGTTGGCGGCCGATGCCAAAGTGCAAGGGGTTTTACCGGAAACGGCCTTTATTTTCACCAACGAGTACTACCTGGGGGGCTATATCGCCATGGCCCTACCCGCCCCTACGGACCCACCGGTGACCGCCTTTAGTCAAGACCCCCGGGGGTTTGCCTTTTGGTTTGATCAACGGCAGTGGCTGGGTAAAGATGCCCTATGGGTTACCCTGGATCGGTTTGTCGGCGATCCGAAGATCCTTAACCAGTACCAACCCCTATTTAAAACCATTAGCCCCCTCACTACCCTAGAGCTTAAACGGGGGGGAGCCGTAACCGAAACCGTCCATGTGTTCCGATGTCAAGACTTTCGCCAGACCTACTCCTATCCCTACGGACCGGACCCTAGGAGCTAACGGGCTTGCTGGCGCAGCCGCCAGCCCGCATAGCTGAGTAGGGCGGTGGCGCCGAGGGCATAGGCAACGCCACTGGGAATACCGGAGAAGGCCAGGGCCAGACTACCCACCCACAGGGTCAAAATATAGATAAACACCACCGTCACCCGGTGGGATAGACCCGCATTTAGCAGTCGGTGGTGGAGGTGGCGTTTGTCCGCCACAAAGGGGGATTTCCCTGAACGCAACCGATCCAGAATCACCGCCGACATGTCTAGGATCGGTACCGCCAGAATCAGGTAGGGCAACAACACAGCGGCGGTGGTGACGGTTTTGACCAGACCAATTACCCCTACGGCCGCCAGGGTAAAACCCATAAAATAGGCTCCCCCATCCCCCATGAAAATGTTGGCAGGGTTAAAGTTATAGCGTAAAAACCCCAGAGCTCCTCCCGCCAGGGCGGCGGCGATGATGGCGGCGGCGGGTTGGTCCATAAACAGGCAAACTACTAGCATAATGGTGGCGGCGATGCCGGAAACCCCCGCCGCTAAGCCATCTAAGCCATCAATCCAATTGATGGCATTGGCCATACCCACCAACCAAATGACAGTGATGGGTAGGCTGATCAGGGCCGGCAGGGAAACCAGACCATGGAAGGGAATGGTCAAAAAGCTAATGCTCACCCCCGACTGCCAGGCGACGGCCGCTACCCCTGACTGCATAATTAATCGACTAATGGGGGAAAGCCCAATCAAATCATCCGCTAAGCCAATTAGGAAAAAGGCCAACCCCCCCAGGGTTACCCCCCAGATTTGAAACTCCTCCGGTGGAGCCAGGGGTTGTCCGCTACTGTCGATAAACCCACCGGTGATCCAAACCACCAGGAGGGACACCAGAGTGCCTAGAAAAATCGAAACCCCCCCCAGGCGCACCATAGGTTTTTGGTGGACCTTACGGCCTCCGGGAAGATCCACCCGACCACTTTGCAGACCCATGTGCCGCACGATTGGCGTGGTGACCAATACCACAGTGGCGGCGAGGGTAAACGCTAGAAAGTGATACAGCTGGAACGGCATTGAAACTGCCCTGGAAAGACACCCTGAAACACTAATTGGGGTTATAAACCATTACCTTGGCTAGGACACCTGGGCAATTCGCCCTGCTCCAAGTGTCCTAGCCATTGGTAGCCATCTTCTGAGTGGCCAGGTTTACTCAACTGACCAAACCCCATGCCGATTATGACAGATGATCAGGGGGCTGAACCCTTCAGTTTTAGTTTCACCAGGGCTGGTCAGGCGATCGCCGGCACCCGTGTCCCCAGGTGGGGATAGAGGGGGAAGCGCTCACAAAGGGAGGCAACTCGTCGGCGACACTGGTTTTCCACCGTTTCATTGTCGGGATCGAGGAGGCGATCGGCAATAATATTGGCGATCTCGGTGAACTCCCCGGCCCCCATGCCCCGGGTGGTCATGGCAGGGGAGCCTAGCCGTAGCCCACTGGTGACAAAGGGGGACTCGGGATCGTAGGGGACGGTGTTCTTATTGGCGGTGATATTAACGGTGCTGACCAGCTGGTCGGCCTGTTTGCCGGTCATACCGATGGAGCGCAGATCCACCAGCACCAGGTGGTTGTCAGTACCGTTGGACACCACCTTAAAGCCGCGCTCCTGGAGCTGGGCCGCCAGGCTTTGGGCGTTGCTAATCACCTGGGCTGAGTAGGTGCGGAATTCCGGCCGTAGGGCTTCCCCAAAGGCCACCGCCTTGGCGGCAATCACATGCTCCAGGGGCCCCCCCTGGGTGCCCGGGAAAACCGCCTTATCAAACTGCTTACCCAGCTCCAGATCACGGGTGAGGATTAATCCGCCCCGAGGGCCCCGCAGGGTCTTGTGGGTGGTGGTGGTGACCACATCACAGAGGGGCACCGGGTTGGGGTGGAGACCCGCGGCCACCAGACCAGCGATGTGGGCGATGTCCGCCATCAGGTAGGCCCCCACCTCGTCGGCGATCGCCCGAAACTGGTCAAAGTCAATGGTGCGGGGATAGGCAGAATAGCCGCAGATAATCAGCTTGGGGCGATGCTGCTGGGCCAGGGCGCGAATTTGATCAAAGTCCAGCTGTTCGGTTTCGCGGCTCACCCCGTACTGGCAAACCTTAAACCACTTGCCGGAGACGTTCACCGGTGAACCATGGGTGAGGTGGCCACCGTGGGACAGATCCATCCCCATGATGGTGTCACCGGGTTGGAGCAGGGCCAGGAAAACCGCAAAGTTGGCCTGGGCTCCGGAGTGGGGTTGGACATTGGCATGGGCCGCCCCAAATAGCTGCTTCACCCGATCAATGGCCAGTTGCTCCGCCTCATCCACAAAGGCGCAGCCGCCGTAGTAGCGCTTGTGGGGCAAACCCTCGGCATACTTGTTGGTGAGCACCGAACCTTGGGCCGCCATCACGGCGGCGGAGGTGAAATTTTCGCTGGCAATCAACTCCAGGTGATCACGCTGCCGTTCCAGTTCCTGCTGCAAAATCTTAGCCAGTTGGGGATCGGACTCAGCCAGAAGGTCGAAGTTCGTTTGAGGCACAGTTGGCTCCTAGATGTTTTGAAGGAATAAGGTTAATTAGGCTAAAAATTAGGTGGGCCCTAGGGACCCAGACAACGCAAAACTGATACCAAAACCGTTGCCCTCCTGAAATTGGGAAGGGAGGTAGGAGAATTGGTCAAGCATAAAAATCTAAAATCTAGTGTAATGCTCCCTATCCCCCTATCTTATCCAGCTCAGCCCCCTAATGGTAGGTCCATCCCCTTCACCTTGATGATGGCCAGACAATAGTTTGAGTGGGCCGATAAGTGTTACAGTTTGCAACATATAATGATCGGCAGGATTACTCTAGTCGTTTTAGCCGATCTCATACCCCTGTGGTCGGGTTGAGGTTTACCTTCTCCAGTTTGGGATATTAATGCTGCAGCTGACTGATCTTTCCCCTAGCCAGTCCCTATCCTCGGTTGAGGCCGCCTACGAACTCTGTCGGCAGGTCACCGCGAAGTACTCCAAGACCTTCTACATGGGTACCATGCTCATGGAGCCCGCTAAGCGCCGGGCCATTTGGGCGATTTATCTTTGGTGTCGTCGTACTGATGAACTGGTAGACGGTCCCCAAGCTCAATTTACTAACGAGAAAACCCTGGATCGATGGGAAGCCCAGCTAGAGTCGGTGTTTTCCGGTTGTCCGATGGGGGATGAGGATGTGGCCCTGGTGGATACCCTGGAGCGGTTTCCCCTGGATATTCAACCCTTCAAGGATATGATCGCTGGCCAGCGCATGGATCTGCGCCGCTCTCGCTACGATACCTTCGAGGAGTTAGAGCTGTATTGCTATCGGGTGGCGGGCACGGTGGGCCTAATGTCCACCACTATCATGGGGGTGGATGCCCAACTGGAAAGCGCACCCTGGCGCCACCATACCCCCCTTGACCCCACCCCCCAAGCAATCGCCCTGGGGATTGCCAACCAGCTCACCAATATCCTGCGGGATGTGGGGGAGGATGCCCGGCGGGGGAGAATTTATTTGCCCCTGGAGGATCTGCAACGGTTTAACTATAGCGAAGCCGACCTGATCGCCGGGGTGATTGACGATCGCTGGCGCCGCCTGATGGCCTTTCAGATCGACCGGGCCCGCCGCTTTTACCGAGAGGCAGAGGCCGGCATTAGCCTGCTTAGCCCCGATGCCCGCTGGCCGGTGTGGGCCGCCCTGGAGCTCTACCAACAAATTCTGGATGTGATCGAGGAAAACGACTACGATGTGTTTAGCCGTCGTGCCTACGTGCCCTCCTGGCGTAAGTTCTTCACCCTGCCGGGGGCGCTGGTCAAGGCTAAGGTGCGCTAACTGAAACCGATCTTCCCCTATTCCCCCCACCTCCCCATGGTCACCTCCCCCACCCCCATTTACGTCATTGGCGGCGGCCTGGCCGGTACGGAGGCGGCCTGGCAAATCGCCCGGGCCGGCCTCCCCGTGGTATTGCAGGAAATGCGGCCCCTACAGCAGTCCCCCGCTCACCACAGCGATCAACTGGCGGAACTGGTCTGCAGTAACTCCTTTGGGGCCCAGGCCAGCGATCGGGCCGCCGGCCTGCTCCACCAGGAACTGCGCTGCCTGGGATCGGTGGTGATAGCCAAGGCGGATCAGCACCAGGTGCCGGCGGGGGGTGCCCTGGCGGTGGATCGCGGGGTCTTTAGTCAGGATCTGACCACCACCCTGGCCCAACACCCGCGGATTGAGCTGCGCCGCCAGGAGGTCAGCCGCATTCCCCCTGAGGGCATTGGGGTCTTAGCCACCGGGCCCCTCACCAGTGCGGCGCTGGCCGCAGACCTACAGGCCTTCACTGGCCAGGCCTACATGAGTTTTTTTGATGCCGCCAGCCCCATCCTGGTGGGGGACAGTATCGATCAATCCATCGCCTTCAGGGCCTCCCGCTATGATCGGGGGGAGGCGGCCTACCTGAATTGCCCCCTGGATCAGAATCAGTATCGCCGGTTTTGGACCGCCCTCTGCGCCGCGGAACAGGCGGAGTTGAAGGATTTTGAACGGGACTCCGCCAGGTTCTTTGAGGCCTGTCTACCGATTGAGGAAATGGCCCGTCGGGGGGAAGATACCATGCGCTATGGCCCCCTCAAACCGGTGGGGTTGTTTGACGCCCGCCTGGGGGACTTTAAAGACCCGGCTAATCGCCACCACCGCCCCTACGCGGTGGTCCAACTGCGGCAGGAGGACCGCCATGGCCAGCTTTGGAACATGGTGGGGTTCCAAACCAATCTACGCTGGGGTGAGCAGCAACGGGTGTTTCGCCTGATTCCCGGGTTGGAGCAGGCGGAATTTGTGCGCATGGGGGTGATGCACCGTAACACCTTCCTTAATGCCCCCGAGTTGCTGGCCCCTACCCTGCAGTTTCATCGGCGACCCCAACTACTGGCGGCGGGCCAGCTCACCGGCACGGAGGGATATACGGCGGCGGTGGCGGGGGGCTGGCTGGCGGGCACCAATGCCGCTCGCCTGGCCCTGGGGCAGCCCCCCCTCACCCTACCCCCCACCACCATGATGGGGGCGCTGTTTCAGTTCATTAGCAGTGCCACTGCCGAGCATTTCCAACCGATGCCCCCCAACTTTGGTATTTTGCCGCCCCTGGCCCAACCGCTGCGCAACAAACGGCAGCGCTACGGTCAGTACCGCGATCGCAGCCTCACCGACCTGCACACCTGGGCCACCGCCCAGGCCCTTCCCCTAGTGCCCCAGCCCCAGCCCGCCATTGCCTGAGCTGGCCCGGTTGCCCCGCCTGGGGTGTTGCCCCGTCACCCCCCTAACCCATGGAACAACGTTTTCGCTTTGCCATTATCAGCGACCCCCACGTTGCCCGCCCCGAAACCATTCCAGATCATCCCCACCGGTTCCACCTGGTGGAGGTGAGTATTCCGGGTCTGGAGCAGATTTTTGCCCACCTAGTCGACCTTGATCTAGATTTTTTGCTGTTGCCGGGGGACCTGACCCAGCATGGGGAGTGGGCTAACCATGGCTGGCTAATTGAACGTCTGGGCCAGCTCCCCTTTCCCACCTATGTAGTCCCCGGTAACCATGATGTGATTGCTCGAGAGCCCAGCGATGGGGCCATTGGCCTGATGGACTTTCCCCGCCTCTATCGGGACTTTGGCTATGATCGGGAGGATCGGCCCTACTACCACCGGGAAATTCTACCGGGGGTGCATCTGATCGGGCTGAATTCCAATGCCTTTGGTGCCCAGGGGGAGCAGTGGCGGGTGGGCTACGTGGATGGGGCCCAGTTGGAGTGGTTAGACCAGACCCTGGAGCGGCTGCGGGGGGATTTGGTGCTGGTTATGCTCCACCACAATGTGCTGGAACATTTGCCTGGCCAGGCCCAGAGCCAACTGGGGCAGCGCTACATGGTGAGTAACTACGGTGTGCTGCGCGATCGCCTGCAGACGGCCGGGGTGCCCCTGATGTTTACGGGACACCTCCACGTCCAGGACATGGCTCGCAGTGGCTCCCTCTGGGAAATCCTCACCGGATCCATTGTCAGCTACCCCCACCCCTACCGGGTGTTGGAGGTCACCCACCAGGGGAGTAAACTGCGGCGGCTGGATATGGAGTCCCACCGGCTGCGGTCGGTGCCCCCCTGGGATGATCTGCAGGCCATGTCCTACCGGTGGATGTGCGATCGGGCCGGGGGGTTTATGACCAAATTTTTGGTCAGTCCCCCCATCAACCTATCGGAGGCGGAGGCCGCCGCCATTGCCCCCGGTCTGCGCCATTTCTGGCCCACCCTGGCGGCGGGTGATGCCGCCTTTGACTTTTCCCACCTGCCGGAGTCCATCCAACGGCGGCTGTACCCCTTCAACGCCCTGGATGAATGGGGCCGGCCCCAACACCTGGATAACCAGGCCCGCCTGGTCTGGTAGGCTGGGCCAGGCCCTGGTTTTCCAGCGTTTTTTTATACTGGAAATAACCTGCTTTAGTACTTCCTGGACCGATCCTTGATCCAACACGAAACCCTCACCCTCCTGGAGTGGCCCCGGCTCTGCCAGCACCTATCCACCTTTACGGCCACCAAGTTGGGCTGCCAGGCGGCTGTGGGGTTGGTGATCCCCTCTCAGCAGGAGATCAGTGAGGCCCTCCTGGCCCAAACCCGGGAGACCTACTGGCTAGATAGCCAGGGTCAGGGTTTGAGCTTTGCGGGGGTGCGGGACCTTAGCGCCAGCCTGGAGCGGGTGCAGCGCCAGGGCCTGCTCAACGGCCAGGAGTTGTTGGATATTGCCACCACCCTGAATGGGGCTCGCCAGCTCCGGCGATTGATTGAGGCCCAGGCTGCGGAGGACCTGCCGGTGCTACAGGGACTGGTGGCGGACCTGCGCACCTATCCAGAGCTGGAGCAGCAGATTCACCACTGTATTGACGATCGCGGCGAGGTGCTGGACCGGGCTAGCCCCAAGCTCACCAGCCTGCGGGAGCAGCTCCGCCATAGCCGCCAGGATATCCAGCAGCGCCTGCAGCGGATTATCCAACGGCAGGGGGGAGCCCTGCAGGAGGCCCTGATTACCCAACGGGGCGATCGCTTTGTGCTGCCGGTGAAGGCGGCGCAAAAAGAGGCCATCCCTGGCCTGGTCCATGATGCCTCCGCCAGTGGCGCCACCCTCTATATCGAACCCCATGCCATTGTGGACCTGGGCAACCAACTGCGGCAGGTATTGCGGCAGGAACAAACGGAAATCGAGGCGATTTTAGGTCAGCTCAGTCAGGCGGTGGCGGCGGTCTGGGAGGATCTGGAGCAGCTGCTGGCTACCCTCACCACCCTGGACCTGGCCCAGGCCCGGGCCCGCTATTCCCTCTGGTTGGAGGCTAACCCACCCCGCTTCGTCGCCCCGGATCAGCCCATCACCCTGCGCCAGCTCCGCCACCCCCTGCTGGTGTGGCAACACCGTCAAGAACAGGGGGCAGTGGTGGTGCCCATTGATCTGTTGATGCCGGCCCAGCTGCGGGTAGTGGCCATTACCGGCCCCAACACCGGCGGTAAAACCGTCACCCTCAAGACCCTGGGTCTGGCGGCCCTGATGGCCAAGGTGGGGTTGTTTGTGCCAGCCCGGGAGCCGGTGGAGTTGCCCTGGTTTGATCAGGTGCTGGCGGACATTGGTGATGAGCAGTCCCTGGAGCAGAGCCTGTCCACCTTCTCGGGCCATATTCGCCGCATCGGTCGGATCCTGGCCGCCCTCGATGGCCCGGAAGGGCTCGATCAGGCCCCCGCCAATGCCCTGGTTTTACTCGATGAGGTGGGGGCGGGCACCGATCCCACCGAGGGCACCGCCCTGGCCATGGCCCTGCTGCGCTACCTGGCGGACCAGACGCGGCTGACCCTGGCTACCACCCACTACGGCGAGTTGAAGGCCCTCAAATATCAGGACCGCCGCTTTGAAAATGCCTCGGTGGAGTTTGACGAGGCCAGCCTGGCCCCCACCTACCGCCTGCTGTGGGGGATTCCGGGCCGTTCCAATGCCCTGGCCATTGCCCGTCGCCTGGGGCTAAAGCCATCGGTGGTGGACCAGGCGATCGCCGCCCTGGCCCAGGATAGCCAGGCGGGAAATGTGAATCAGGTGATCGCCGGCCTGGAGGCCCAGCGTCGCCAGCAGGAACAGCAATCCCAGGCGGCGGCGGCTCTGCTGGCGGAAACGGAACAGCTGCACGAGGAGGTGCGGCAGCGGGCGGAGATGCTACGGCAACGGGAGCAGGACCTCAAGGTGCAGCAACAGGTTGCCATTGACCAGGCGATCGCCGCCGCTAAAGCGGAGATTGCCCAGGTGATTCGCCAGCTGCAGCAGGGGGAACCGACGGCCCAGGCCGCCCACCAGGCCAGCCAGGCGATCGCTAACCTGGCCCATACCCACCGGCCCGCCGCCCCCCCGTCCCGCCCCAAGCCGGGCTTCAGACCCCAGGTGGGCGATCGGGTACGGCTGGTGAGTCTGGGGCAAACCGCCGAGGTGATCACCCCCCCGGACGCAGACCAGAAACTAACGGTGCGCTTTGGCCTGCTAAAAACCACCGTCAGCCTCAGGGATATTGAATCGCTCCAGGGGGAAAAGGCGGAGCTGCCCCCCAAACCCCCGCCGGCCCCACCGCCCCCCCCGGCCCCCAGCCTGGCACCGGTGACGGTGCGGACCGACAGGAATACCCTGGACCTGCGGGGGATGCGGGTGGTGGAAGCGGAGGCGGCCCTGGAGGCGGCGATCGCCCAGGCCCAGGGTTGCCTCTGGGTGATTCACGGCCACGGCACCGGCAAACTCCGTCAGGGGGTCCAAGACTATCTCAGTCGCCATCCCCAGGTCCAGCGCTTCACCGCCGCCGACCAGAGCGAGGGGGGCACGGGGGTGACCCTGGTTTACCTCACCTAGCAGGCCCGGGCTACCCGGGGGTGAGGGCTAGGGTGCCCCTATTCCCTTACCATGAATCTCCCGGTTCGGGGAAATCACCTAAAATCGAAATCAACGCCTTCTACCGGTAGGGGCGCCGACCTGAGTGAGATGTGATGCAAATTCTTCACGGCACCTGGATTCCAGCCTCTGGCAACGGGTTCATCCGATCGGGTGGTTTCTGGCTGTGGGTTGAAACCACCGAACACCCCGCCTCGCCGCCCCCCCACCCGGGCCATCCCCGGCAACTAAGGGGGCCGGATCTGGCTAGGCTGCTGGGGGAGAACCTGGGCCTGAAGCCGCCCCACCCCCACCACCCAGGCCTTCGAGAAAACCATCGTCGACTCGCTGATCTCCGCCGGCCTCAAGCAGGCTGGCACTGGCCCCGGATGGACAACGGCGGAGCGGCTAGACCAATTCCAACAGTGGCAGGCCTGGCGGCATCAAATCCTCCGCACCCAGACCGATCAACCCTTCCACCTCTACTTCCACCTGCAGGACCCGCCCAGGCCAGAGGATCCCTGGCGGCTACAGTTTCAGGTGGCCCCCAAGCATGATCCCTCCCTGAAGCTTTCCTTGGAGGACTACTGGGCCCAGGGCCCGAAGCAGCGCCACCCGGTGCAGGCCTCCCTAGGGGATGGGTTCGAGCAGCAGCTGGTCCAGGCCAAAACCCCTCTGGTTCAGTTTCGGGGCCAGTGGGTGGAGCTGGATCAGGACAACATGCAGCAAATGCTGGAGTTCTGGCAAAAGCAGCAGGCGGAAAACCCGGAAATCAGCCTGCTAGATTTTATGAAGCTGACCGCCACCGGGGCGGGCGGGGATCTGGCGGTGGAGTACGACCGACAGGATGTGCTGGCGGACATGTTGGCTAAACTCAAGGACCGGGGCCAACTGCAGCCGGTGGAGGACCCGCTCAGCTTCCAGGGCCAGCTGCGGGAATACCAGCGGTGGGGGGTGGCCTGGCTGCAGTACCTGGAGCATCTGGGGCTGAATGGCTGTCTGGCGGACGATATGGGGCTAGGCTGATATCTTTAGCGAAGCGCCCTCCTCGGAGGGCGCTTTTGTTGTTTGGCTAAACTACCGCCCGCTTCACCTTGTCCGCGATCGCTAATAGTGCCCCTGCCTTAGAACCAGGTCCATCACTCCCCCGGACTGCCCACCGGTATCCGTCACCATCCAGCCGGTCATCACCGCCATTGAGAATATAGTTGACAAAACTGCTTAAAGCTACCTTCAGGAATGGCTGTGGGAAATAAGGGAAAGCGCAGAGAAAAGTCAGAACTGTCTCTGCTGTGGACCATCTAATGATAATTTGATGACAGGATAATTTGATAACAGGATGATAGTAGCGGGGGAATTTTTTCCCCAATGTTCAACGACTTGACTAGTGCAGGCGTCTTAAGTCTATTGAGGTAATCCTCTTATGCCATTCACGATCGACTCAGCCCGTAATATTTTTCCTAGCACCCTATCTGCTGATGCAGTACCAGCCACCATTGCTCGATTTGTCCAACTGAACGCGGAAGATCAACTGGCCCTGATCTGGTTTGCCTATCTTGAAATGGGTAAGACCATCACCATCGCAGCACCAGGAGCCGCCAATATGCAGTTTGCCGAGGGCACCCTAGATCAAATTCGGCAGATGTCATTTCGCGAACAATCCCAGGTCATGTGTGACCTGGCTAATCGGGCCGATACCCCGATCAGCAGAACCTATGCCACCTGGTCAGCCAACATCAAGTTAGGGTTTTGGTATCGCCTAGGGCAGTGGATGGAGCAGGGCTTTGTCGCCCCTATCCCTGATGGATACCAACTCTCTGCCAATGCCTCGGCGGTGCTGCAGGCGATTCGCAATCTGGATTCTGGCCAACAGATTACGGTCCTACGCAACGCTGTGGTTGATATGGGGTTTGATACCGCCAAGCTAGGCAATGTGGGTCGGGTCAGTGAACCGGTGGTGGTACCCCAGGCCGTCACTCAACGCAGTCGGGTCACCATTGAAGGGGTCGATAACCCCACGGTGCTGAGCTACATGGATAACATGAATGCCAATGATTTTGATGCCCTAATTGAGTTGTTCGCCGCCGATGGCGCTCTGCAACCCCCCTTCCAAAAGCCGATTATTGGTAAGGAATCGGTACTGCGCTTTTTCAAGGAAGATTGTCAGAACCTGAAACTCTTACCGGAGCGAGGTGTGGTGGAGCCAGCCCAGGATGGTTATACCCAGATTAAGGTTACCGGTAAAGTCCAAACCCCCTGGTTTGGCGCTGGTGTAGGGATGAATATGGCCTGGAGATTTCTATTGACTCCAGAGAATAAGATCTTCTTTGTTGCCATTGATTTACTGGCTTCCCCGAAGGAATTAATTAATTTAGTGCGCTAGGGAGAGCTGGCTGGGGCTGTCTTTGGGACAAGACGCACCAACTTTTTAGAGGACGCTCTCCCCTGAGGGCGTCTTTTTTATCTTTCTTCAAAACTATAGTGGGTCCCAGGCCGATGAGATGTATCTCAACTGCTAGAAGTCCTAGTTGACTGACAAATCTTTTTTCCCTCATCCCTAAATCCCTTCTCCCACAAGGGGAGAAGGGACTTCAAACCGAAAACCTGGCTCATAAGCCCCTCTCCCAGAGCGGGAGACGGGTTGGGGAGAGGGCGGTGCCTGTTTTGTCAGTCAATCAGGCTAGAGGTCTTTTAGACTGTAAATCTGAGCAGTACACCTGCATCTGATCGGGATGAGAACTGCTATATCAAGCATCCAATTTCTGGTTAAGTTTGGGAAGGACAAATGAGTGATGTATCCTGGTCTGAGGTTGAGAAAGAAATCGCCCGGGCCGCCTTTGAAAAGGCCTATGAACGAGAGATTGCCGTACTAATTGAAGAAGTTAGGACCCAAGTCACCTCCCTTGCTGAGTTGGAAGATCTATGGCGCTTAAATGATTTTTTAAGTGCCAGAAGACATGACGTGGACGGTAAATACGACTATCGCTATGCCGTGTTAGTCTTTGTTTTCTCTCGCCTGGTGAAGGAGGGCTGGCTTCA
Source organism: Cyanobacteriota bacterium (assembly GCA_035286245.1). Lineage (GTDB taxonomy): Bacteria > Cyanobacteriota > Cyanobacteriia > Phormidesmidales > Phormidesmidaceae > Nodosilinea. Next base: position 29,325 of record JAYKIM010000262.1, read on the forward strand.
GATAGAGGAGCTAGACGGATTAGAACAGACTAAGTTGTCAAAAATAGCGGCCCTATCTCGCATGTAGGGTCAGTGAATGCACTTACCAAAACAGGTGATTGAGCCAGTGGCGCAGTAGTTTTGGTCCCCTGGGCTCTTGGTAGGTGGAGGGGAGTAGCTGGGTTAGGGCCTGTTCCAATTGGGTCAGGAGGCCATTAATCAGGCTACGGTTCGGATGGGGCTGCCGAGGCACGGGCAGGGCGGGCCCAAACCGGAGGGTGAGGGGCTTGCGCCAAAACAGATCCTGGGTACCGACGATCGCCACCGGGGTGATCGGTACCCCCGATCTCAGCGCGTAGAGCACCGTTCCCCGTTTTAGGGGATGGTGGAGCTGGCCCTCCCGGTCCCCCAGGCGGCCCTCAGGAAAAATCAAAATGCCGTCCCCCCGGGCCAAAATCGCCTGAATCGCCTGGTCAATCTGCCGCAGTTGCTGAATCGAGCTGCCATTGGGCACATACTGACGAATCTCTGCCGCCAGGGGGGCTAGATCGCTGTGCCCCTGATCGGCGGCCTGCACCACGGCAATTTCCTCCTTCCACCACCGCTCCAGGGGAATGACTCCCCCCGCCCAGCCAATCACCCAGCGCTTCCAGGATTTGTTATAGAGGGTGCGGGCATCCCCCAGGATGTAGTAGTAGGGGCGGGGCGGCACAAAGGCCAGTAGTAGAAAGGGGTCAATGTGGTTAAGGTGGTTAGCGGTTAGCACATTGGCCTGGTGGGGAATGTGCTGGGGGTTTTTCAGCCGCACCCGAAACAGGGTTTTGATCAACCGGCGCAGTAACCAGTGGCGCACCGGGCCGCTCACCCGGGGGTCGGGCTGCCCCTCGGCGATCGCCGCCAGTAGGGCCAGGTCCCGCTCGATTTGGCGGCGTACCACCGGGTTGCGGGCGATCGCTACCCCCTGCCGCACCCGATCCAGCACCGCTGGGGTGAGGGCCTCCGATCCATCCCCGGTAGTGTCTAGCCCTGGGCTATGGACCATGGGCTAGGGGCGCTGGCTAGCGGGCAACACCAACACATCCCTCAGGGGTACCGGTGGACGGCGGGGCGAAGCACTGTAGCCATTGGCGTCTAGGCCCTTGATGCGATCGAAAAACACCTCGTAGAAGCGCTCCAGGCAGTCGCAGATCCAGTTCTGGTAGTCGGGCCAGCGCTGGCGATCGCCGAGATCAACCCCGGTCAGGGTGGTGGCAATTACACAACTTTGATCACCACTGTCATCCCAGATCAGGGGCAAACCCAGGGCATCGGCGATCGCTTCCCGGTCTTCCGCCAGCAGATAAAAGTGGGGATGGGCATCCACCCCCGCCAGCAACAGCTCGGTGTAGAGACTACTGTGGTCGTAGTCGAGGATGGCATGCAGGCGAAACCCCGCCCGGGCAATGGCAAACCCCATGGTAGCCTCGAGGCTGGGGCTACCGGCTTTGACCAGGCTGCCCACCCGGTCCAGACGATGGCAGAGGCCGGTCCAAAAATCCAGGTTTTGCTGCTGCTCTGCCGTCAAGGGTTCCGGCGGGATAACCTCCGGCTCGGCGGGGGGATCTGGCTCAAGGTCCCCCTCCGCATCCTCCGCCAAATTGGTGAAATTAACGGCCATGGCGGCTTTACCAATCCTCCAGAGCTCCACTGTCACCGGCAGCCAGTGCACCTGGGCCTGACCCAACTGGGTCAGCCAGGTCAGGCTGTGGCGGTGGCGATCTCTGAAGCTGGGGGCAATCCAAACTACCCTGGTTGCCCCGGTCGCCGCCTGGCTGGTCAGGGCCCCCAAGCGAGCGTCGTCGCTGGGGGTTACCTGGGCCATCACCAGCACCTGCTGGGCCGGGTCCGCCACCGTAAACCATCCCCAGTCCACCGTTGCCTCCGCCGTCGTTGATTGTAGGGGCAGCCCAATCGCCTCACTGAGCAACTCCAGGTTATCGGGTTCCCGCAGCCACTGCTGCAAATCCACCCCTCCCTGCCAGTAATCCGCCGGATCAATTTTCTCCAGTCGCCCCAGTTTGGGTTTGGCAGTACGCTTAGGCCCCATGGCGATAACTTGCCCCAGGTGATAATGTCTACGTCTATTATGAACCGGTAAAGGGTCAGCCGATCAACTCTGGCCCCAGGGCTCTGGTCGGCTGCCCCCAGAGGATACTCCCATCAAGAACGCTTTCCTCCGGGACCGAAGTCCAGTATCATGCCTGACTATCCCCTAATTGATTAATTCCATCGCGGCGCCAGAAAGGTTAAGGTCAAGGTGACTCCCAGCGAATTTGGCTTGTTATTCATCTCCATTCTGGCCAGCAGCTTTGGCCAGCTTTTCCTGAAAATGGGCGCCCTGCAGCTGGGGCAGGTCACCCATCAAAACGCCCTCGAGCATGTGTTACGCATTGCCACCACCCCCTCTCTGGTGGCGGGCCTGGCCGCCTACGGGGTGGGTGCGGTTTCCTATATTCTCGTGCTTACCCGGGTGAAGTTGAGTGTGGCGGCGCCGGCGGCATCCCTGATCTACTTGAGCTCAGTGCTGATTGGTTACTTTATCTTTAAAGAAAGCCTGCCCCCTATCCGCCTGGCCGGTCTGGGGTTAATTGTTATGGGGGTGGTGTTGGTCACCGCCCGCTAGGCAACTGGTGGTTGGGGCCCCGTGGGCCCCAACCACCGACAGGCCTAATCGCCAAAGTGACGAATAATCGCTTCGGCAAACTCCGAACACTTCAGGGGGGGGGAGACGGGG
>JAYKIM010000263.1:0-2720 GCA_035286245.1 Cyanobacteriota bacterium
GGCGTAGGGCTCCGTGGCCGGGGTATAGGCATGGATGCAATGCTTCCCCGGTGGGGCCAGGCTGCTATCCAGCACCGATGGGATGGAGACCGCCACCACAGTTTGGGGCGCCTCCACCCCCTGCTCCCAGCTATTGACGATCAGGTAATGGCATTCTAGATCTGGCGGTAGGTCATGGGCATCAATGCCCAGGTGGAGGTGTATGAAACTGGGGCAGGGGGGTGCCTGCTGACGGTTAAGGACTGCAGTAGGCGCTGCCTGATCTGGCAGGAGCCTAAGGGTATCCCAACCGGAGGCATTGGAGACAACGGCATGGCGGGCCCCGATTTTCTGACCATTGCTTAACTGTACCCCCACCGCCCGTTGGCCCTGCAGCAGAATTTGCTGGACCGTGGCCTGCAGCCGCAATTCACCGCCGTGGCGGGTTAACCCCCGCACCAGGGCGTTAACCAAGGCGCCGCCGCCGCCCCTAGGGTAATCCAACCGCACCTCTGGACGGTACCAATCCGCAAACATGAAGGCCATTTCCGCCGCCAGGGTACCCTGGGCCGGCAGGCCAGAGAGCATAAAGCAGAGTAAATCGAGCCAGTTACGCAGGAAGGGATCCTGCACCACCCCCGCCAGCAGCTGGTCAAAGGGACCGGATAGGGAGATCACCTGGCGGGCCTGCCTCAAGACATCCGGCAAGAAGGGATAGAGGGTCCTGAGCACGCCCCAGTCCGATCGCAGCGCCAGGGGGGGAATCGCAACCGAGGCCGCCTTGAGGGGCTCCATCAGCCGCTGTAGCGCCCGCCACTCCGCCACCGCCTTGGGTCCTCGCCATTGGGCTAGCACCTGGGTGAAGGCCTCCACCCCCACCGCCGATCGAAAGTACCCCTCCGGCAAAAAACATCCCCAGGCGTCGTAGGTGAGCCACTCACAATCTTCCCCCAGGGCATCTAACACCTGGCGCAGGGGGTTGGCGGAGGGGCTGTAGGAGAGCCCGGAGTACAGGGAGGGCCCCGAGTCGAAGTGGAAGCCCTGTCGCTCAAAGGCGTGGGCCGCGCCCCCGGCCATGGCGTGGCTTTCACAGACCACCACCTTTAATCCGTATCGGGCCAACAAGGCGCCACAACAAAGGCCGCCAAGGCCACTGCCGATCACCACCACATCTACGGTTTCCATGGTTTCAGCCCCAACAGGTTGCCCGGTGTTTTTGTCCTAGATTAAGGGAACTGCAGACCGCTTGCAACTCAAGATCAGAGGTTTACAAGGTCCCCTGATCTTGAAGGGGTAGACCCGTTTACCCGGTATTAGCTTTTTCCTGTTATGCCAGATTCTACCAGGTGGTCTGGCCAAAGCTAAAATCCTTTGAATCAGAACTGCTACAGTATCAGAGGTTACTTTTTCAAGCTGTCTTGATGGAATTTGGAGAACATGGGAAAGAAAATAGCTGGTTGGACTGGTTTATGCCTGGGTATGGTATTTGCCAGTGTTTTGGTTGCCACCCTGCTGAGCCATACCGGAGTGGCCCAGGGCTGTTCCAATTTTTGGGTAAATCCCCAAACTGGCGCTGAGCAATGTTTGGATGGTTTGACTTCCCCTGCCGGGTCTGGGGTCAGTGGTGCTCCCTCAACGGGTGGCAGTAGTTCTGGAGCCGCTGCGGCTAATCAGGGTTTTACCTCTTCGGCGGCGGTTAACAGCCAGTACGCTCGCCAACGTTTTACGATGGCTCCAGCCAGCCAGTTGCAAGTACGCACCCCCATCGCTAGCCGCCTTCCCCAGGTCAGTGCCACGGCCACCCCCGCATCTGCAGGTACCCCAGGTGCGGCGATCAGCTCTAGCTCCAGTGTTAGCCCTAGATCCTTCGGCACCGCTCAGGTTGCCTTTACCGGATCTCGTGTTGTAGGAGGCACAGCTATTCCAGCCCAGGCCGATCCTTACAATAAAACAGGAAAGTTGTACATGGCCTTTGGCGGCACCACCTACAACTACGTCTGTTCCGCATCTCTGATCGGTAGAAGTTTGCTACTGACCGCCGCCCATTGTGTCCATAACTATGGCCAGGGTCAAGCTGGCTTTGCCAGAAGGGTGAGATTTGTGCCGGCCATGCAGAATGGCAGTCAACCCTACGGTTTTTTTGAAAGTAGTCAGTTTTTGATTCCCACGCCCTACCTTAACGGCACCGATACCTGCTCAACCAGGGGGGTTGTCTGTAACAACGATATTGCTCTAGTTGCCCTGGAGAATAACGCCCAGGGGCAGCAGGCAGGCAATCTCACCGGTTACTACGGTTACGGCTGGAACAACTTTGGTTTTGCTGTACCCAGTTCTAGTTTTCAGGGGGTATTTAGCAATAAGACCTTTGCTGACATTACCCAACTGGGCTACCCAGGCAGTCACGACAGTGGCAATATTATGCAGATCAACAGCAGTTACGGTGGCTATGCCCTCAGTGGCAATCTTCAAAATACCTGGTTAGGATCAGCCATGACCGGTGGTTCCAGTGGGGGGCCCTGGTTAGTGAATCTTGGCATCGATGCGACTGGAGCCAACTATGGATCCTCTGCCACCCGTAACATGGTGGTTGGGGTAACTAGTTGGGGGTACACTGACGCTAATATTAAACTGCAGGGTGCCTCTTCCTTTGCGCAGAATCGTGAGTACCCCAATGCCGCCTACGGCACCCGTGGCGCTGGTAATATTGGGGCGCTGGTTAACGCCGCCTGTGATGCGGCAGC
>JAYKIM010000264.1:0-18162 GCA_035286245.1 Cyanobacteriota bacterium
ACTTGCGACCAATTTGCCAGAGCAACAGTTGCTGGGTGGGCTCAATGCCCAGGCCGGTCACCCCAGACTGGGCAAAGGCGTAGTCCTGATTTTGCCAGAGGGGCACGTAGGGCACCTCGGTGGCCGCTAAATCCTGCAGCTCCGTAATCACCTGGCGGCGGGCCTGGGGGTCCGATTCCCCCTGCTGCTGGGTCACCAACTGATTGGCCTTGGGGTTGTAGTAAAAGGAGCCATTGCCCCGGGAGGCACCCTCCTTACAGCCGCTGGCCTCATCCCCCTGGGCGCAGCTCAAAAAGGGCTGCAGGAAGGTGTCTGGATCGTAATAGTCTGGATACCAGTTAGACAGAACGATGGGGTAGATGCCCTTGTCAACGTTACTCCAGAGGGTGGCCCCTTCGGTGTTTTGCACACTAACGGTGACCAGACCCGGCAGGGCAGTTTCGATCGACTGCTTTAGGGTATTGGCCACGATACTGCGGGTGGTGGAGGCGGAGGGATACCAGATTTCGATGGTCAGCGGATTAGCCTCGGAAAACCCCGCCTCGGTGAGCAGGGTCTTGGCCCGGTCAAAGTTGCCATCGCCGTAGGCCTGCTTAAAGACCGGGGCGGCCACATCAAAACTCGGGGGAATCAGGCTATAGAGGGGCTCCGCCTGGCCCTGGAAAACCCGTTCCTGCAATAGGGGCCGATCCACCATGGCGGCGATCGCCTGGCGCACCCGCACATCCTCCAGGGGTTTGATGGTGCGATTGAGGACCATGTAGTTAATCACGTTGGTGCCCGCCTCGATCACCTGCCAACCGCCACTGCTGGCCTCCCGTTGGAGGCTAGCAATTTGCTCTGGGTCCAGGGTCTGGTAGGCAATGTCAATGCCGCCGGTCTTGAAGCTGTTGTAGAGATTGGCGGGGCTACTGAAAATTTGAATATCAATGCCCTGGTTGGCTGGGGCGGGCCCCCAATAGTTGGGGTTGACGTCTAACTCAATGGCATCGCTGCTAAAGCTGGCCAGCTGGTAAGGACCGGTACCCACAAAACCATCGGGTTTAAATTTACCAGCCCCCACTTCGTACTGCTGGGGGGACACCGGCGTTAGCCCAGAGAAGCTGAGCAGGGCTGGAAAGGCGGCAAAGGGGGTCTTGAGGGTAATGGTCAGCTGGTGCTCACCGCTGGCCTTGACGCCGGCTACCCGTTCCGTCAGCAGAGCGGCGGGGCGGCCGCCATTCTCCATAAAGCGCCGCAGGGAAAAAGCCATCACCTCGGCGGTGAAGGGGGTACCATCGTGGAGGGTGACATCGGTGCGCAGGGGAATGGTATAGGTGAGGCCATCGTCACTGACGGTGGGCAACTCGGTGGCCAGTTGGGGAACCAGCTCGGTGCTACCGGGACGGTAGGTGTAGAGCCGATCACCGAGGTTGTAGAGCAAAATTCCTGGAAAAGTCTCGTAGGCATCCGCCGGATCGAGGGTGCGGGCGGTGAGGGTGGTGCCCAGGGTGATGCGATCGCCGCCCGAGGCCGATTGGTCAACCTGGGGACGCCCGCCACAACCCAGCACCAGCAGCAGACAAAGGCTAAATAAACCGATAAACTGCCCGAGCCGCCGACTAGTCCTGCGACCGCCGCTGGCCTGCCTCGCCCCTATCCCAAGTATCCCCTTCATGACTCCCTGTCCTTGTCCTGCAACGCTGAATCCCCGGTCACGCCTGGCCACCGATCCCCGGCATAATACCCCAAGGTGTTGCCTAGTTGTATCACCCTTTGTCCGTCCTACAGGGGTTATGATGGAAAGCGGTTGACATTTCTTAACATTGCCGCCCATCTATGGCTTCCTCCTCCCCTACCAGTGGTATGAAGGGATTGATTGAGACCCGCCTCCTCCAGGGTCAGCCCCTGACCGCCGAGTTGGCCGCGATTTTGTTGGTCTACGTTGTCCAGGGTATTCTGGGCCTGGCTCGGCTGGCGGTGAGCTTTTTCCTGAAGGATGACCTGGGGCTCAGTCCGGCGACGGTGGCCGCCCTCACCGGGGTGGCGGCCCTACCCTGGACGATCAAACCCCTGTTTGGCTTTATGTCCGATGGGTTGCCCATCGGCGGCTATCGCCGCCGTCCCTACCTGGTGTTGTCGGGTCTGGTGGGTTGTGCGGCCTGGGTGGCCCTGGGGACGGTGGTGCAATCCGCCTGGGGGGCGATCGCGGCCATCACCGTGAGTTCCCTATCGGTGGCGGTGAGTGATGTAATTGTCGACTCCCTGGTGGTGGAGCGGGCCCGGGGAGAATCCCAGGCCACCGCTGGCACCCTCCAGTCTCTCACCTGGGGAGCCTCGGCGGTAGGCGGACTGTTCACGGCCTACCTGGGGGGAGCCCTGCTGGAGCAGATCACTACCCGCAGCTTATTTTTAATCACCGCCAGTTTTCCCCTGATTGTCTCCCTGACCGCCTGGCTGATCACGGAGGAACCGATCGGCGATCGCTCCACCTGGGGCCTGGTAAAACATCAGGTGAGTCAACTCTGGGGGGCGATTCGGCAGCGGGCCATCTGGATGCCGGCCCTATTCCTGTTCCTCTGGCAGGCTACCCCGAGTGCCGATGCTGCCTTCTTCTTCTTTACCACCAACGATCTGGGTTTCGGACCTGAGTTTCTGGGCCGGGTGCGGCTGGTCAGCAACCTGGCCGCCCTGATCGGCATCTGGATCTTTCAGCGGTTTTTGCGGGACGTGGGTTTCCGCTCTATTTTTGCCTGGTCCACGGTGTTGTCCAGTCTGTTGGGCCTGACCAGCTTGATTTTGATCACCCATGCCAACCGTAGTCTGGGCATTGACGACCGCTGGTTTAGCCTGGGGGATAGCTTAATCCTGACGGTGATGGGGCAAATTGCCTTCATGCCAGTCCTGGTGCTCTCGGCCCGGCTCTGTCCGCCGGGGATAGAGGCTACCCTGTTTGCTCTGCTGATGTCCATTGTTAATTTGGCCGGGCTGGTTTCCCACGAACTGGGGGCTCTGGTTACCCACTGGCTAGGGGTGACGGAAACCGACTTTGGCCACCTCTGGCAACTGGTGTTGCTAACCAACCTCACCACCCTCCTGCCCCTGCCCCTGGTGTTTCTCCTGCCGGCGGTCTCCGCCCAAGGCGAGGTCCGGGACGATTCCCCCAATCCCTCCCCCCTGGAGGGGCTGGACCTGGATCGATCGCTCCCGACCCAGTCTCCCTAACTGTCCCTAGTCCTAACCCCTTTACCGAATTCCTGACCATGACCACCACCTCCCTCCCCACCCCCACCTATTCCCTGGCCGACTGGTGCGGTGGCTACCGCTCCCAACCCGAGGAATTTAGCTACCCCGTCACCGATGTTGAGGGCAGTATTCCCATGGAGTTGCAAGGCACCCTGTTTCGCAACGGGCCTGGCCAGTTAGAGGTCTACGGCGAACCGGTGAAGCACCCCTTCGATGGCGATGGCATGGTCTGTAGCCTGCGCTTTCACCAGGGCCAGGCCTACTTTCAGAACCGCTATGTCCGTACCCCTGGCTACCTGGCGGAGCAGGCCGCCCAACGTCCTCTCTACCGGGGCGTATTTGGCAGTCAAAAGCCCGGTGGTCCCCTGGCCAATCTCTTTGACCTGAGGTTGAAGAATATCGCCAACACCCACGTGATCTACTGGGGGGGCAAGCTGTTGGCCCTTTGGGAAGCCGCCCAGCCCCACCGCCTTGATCCCGCCACCTTAGACACCCTTGGTCTGGAGGACTTTGATGGTCTGATTCCCCCGGGGGGATCCTTCACCGCCCATCCGAAAATCGATCCCGGTCACCATGGCGATCCGCGGCTGGTGGGGTTTTCCGCCAAGCCGGGGCTCTCCACCAAAATTACCCTCTACGAGTTTGATCTGGGCGGTCAACTGATCAGTCAGCATAGCCATAGTTTGCTGGGCTTTGCCTTCCTCCATGATTTCGCCCTCACCCCTAACTACGCGATTTTCTTTCAAAATCCCGTTAGTTTTGCCCCCCTACCCTACCTGCTGGGGTTCAAGGGGGCAGCGGAATGTCTCCATTTCGACCCCTGCCAGCCCACCCGGGTGATTCTCATCCCACGGCAGGGCCAGGGGCCGGTTCAGATCATCCCTACCCAGCCCTGCTTTGTCTTCCACCACGCCAATGCCTTTGAGGTAGAGGGCCAGGTGGTGGTGGATTCGGTCTGCTATCGGGAGTTTCCCCAATTGCCAGGGGGCGGCGACTACACCACCGTGGACTTTGACCAGATACCGGAGGGGCAACTCTGGCGCTTCCACCTGGACCTAACCCAGGGTACCGCCCGTAGAGAAACCCTGCTGTCTCGCTGTGTGGAGTTTCCTAGCCTACATCCCGATTACCTGGGACGGCCCCACCGTTACCTCTACCTGGGCACCGCCGCCACTCCCCAGGGCAATGCTCCCCTGCAGACCCTGCTGAAGTTCGACGCCGAAAGCCTCCAGAGTCAGCTGTGGAGTGCTGGCCCCCGCGGCTTCATGGGGGAACCCCTGTTTGTGCCCCGGCCCCAGGGGGAAAGGGAGGATGATGGGTGGGTAATTGCTATGGTCTACGCCGGCGATCGCCAGTGCTCCGACGTGGTCATTTTGGATGGCCGGGATCTGGGTGCGGGTCCCGTGGCTCGGCTGAGGCTACCCCACCATATCCCCTACGGACTCCACGGCAGTTTTGTACCCGAGATTTTCTAGGTACCGATTTAAACCGGGCCCACCGGTAATTCTGGCTGCAGCTCTGAAGCCGGCACTCCTTCGGGCCTCTCTAGGGATGCTCCCTTTAGCACCAGCACCGAACAGGGAGCATGGTGTAGGGCATAGTTGCTGACGCTACCCAAGAGGGCCTGGGACAGGCCGCTGCGCCCCCGATTACCCAGTACCAGCAGGTCTGCCCCCCAGGACTGAGCTGCTTTACAGAGCACCTTGCCCGGCTCCCCCACCAATTGGCGGAACTCCCCGGTTACCCCAGCCGCCTCCGCCCGATGGGCAAACTGGCGTAGCCGGTCTAAACTTTCCGTCTCGTAGCGTACCCACTCCTGGTGCCAGAGCTCCAGATTCACCTCACTGCCCGGTGCCCAATAGATCGAGTCCATGGTGTTAGGTAAGGGTAGGGGACTGCCCTCCTCCTGCCCCGAGAGGCTGTGTACTAGTAGTAGGGAGGCCTCTGTCCCCTGGGCTAGGGCCAGAGCAGCGTTGAATACCGCCTCGGCGGTGGCGCTATTGTCTAAGGCTACGAGGATTTTCTGGTACATAGTCTGCCCCTCGGTTTTAGGTTAATAAAGGCTCCATGACCCGACAATCGGTATTTCTAGGCGGGCCGTTTAGGGTGCGATGGCTTGGGTAACACCCAGCAGAGGATCAAAACCAGACCCAGCAACCCCAGTTCGGTGAGCAAATACAGAATGTCATGGTAACTTAGTACTAGGCTCAGCATCGGTTTAACCTCCTGCTGCGATCGCCAGGGGAAGTGGTCGAAACCAGCCTCCATTCCTATTTTCTCCCTTTTTATTACCTTGGGTATACTCCTGCAACGAAGTGTTATAGCCGTCAGAGCCACAGAAAGTTTTTACCTCCATATCGGCTTAGGCCATTTAAACTCAGGGTAGGGTTTGATTCCACCTCAAGGCCTTATGGTCGCAGTCACCTTTAACGGGACAGAGAGGGTTCAGAACACCTGTTTAGTTCCTGCGTCCATTGATCCACCTTAGTCTTCAGCGGACGGGGCAAAGCTATATATCATCCACTGTCCACCACGGAGAAGGGCATGAATCTTAGCAATCACCAACTGTTGCAGGAGTTAAAACAGAAGCAGTTGCAGTTGCAAACCTTTCGGGAATCTACGGAGACATCCCTGCAGACGATGCTCGCTCAGTACGACTGGGGGATCGTGTCCCGGGCAGGGCACCAGGGGTTGCCCCTACTGACTCTACGGTTAGATCATCGGATAGCCCTGGACGATCCCTTTCTCCTTTGCCTGGCGGAGCAGGCGGAAAGAAACTGGGGCCCGATCGACTTTGCCCTATTTTCTGGGGAAACCTCCGAGCCGGTCCGGGTGTTAAGCAAAACCCTGCTAGATCATCGTTGGCGCTGGCGACAGACTCAGGCCTAGAGGGATACCAGTTAATACCTAATTAACTGAGCTTGAGGGCATTGACCGGCACGTCGTCCCAGGACTCTACGGTGCGTAGACGGGCCACCCAGCCAGACTGGCGTTGATCCTCCGTCAGGTTAGCTTCAAAGGATTGGTGACAGGCCTGGGCCTGGTCAGCATCTACGCAGGCAATACAGGAATAGATCAGGCCGGAGGGGTCAATTTGCTCGTTAATCCAGATCATGGGGGGCAAGGGAGGAGGGGGACTGAGTTGGACTAAACAGCGGCTGACAGTATGCTAGCGACGTTTCAGCCACAGTAACAGGGCTATGATCAGCCCCACCAGGGGCAGGACCAGTAGGGCAAAGACCCCCAGGCCAATCTGCTGCTGTACCGTCATCACAATGCGGCGGTTTGTGGCCTGCCGGGGGCGAATGGAGAGGGTGGAATTATCCTTCTGGCTGAGCCAACTGACGGCATTGAGAAAAACATCGCCATTCAGTTGTTGCTCAAATAGGCCGTCGGTGGCAAAGGTAGCATTACCGATCACCACCAGGCGAGCCTGGGGTCCGGTGGGCTGATCCTCTTTGTCGACGCTGGGGGGCGTTCCGTTCCCTACTGATCGACTGAGGGCCGCCCCCAGGGTGTAGGGCCCATTGGGGAGGGCATCCTGGTTAAACTGCAGTTCTCCCTGGCTGGATAGGGCTTCAGCCCGGCTCTGGGGGTTACTGCGCAGGATGGGCTCCGCTGTGACGCCGGCGATAGTTTCTAGATTAATAGGTCGCACCAGGGGAAAGAAGGACCGACCGGTGCCAAAGCCGCGGGTGATGGGGTGATCGCCGTAATCGGTTACCAGCGGTGCAGCCGGACCCAACCCCACCAACTGGCCAGAGCCGGAGGTGTCTAACACAATCCGATTATCTAGACTCACCCCCCAGCTATCCAGCAGGCTATCAAGGTTAGGGCTGGTACGGGGGTCAATCATCAACAGTAGACTACCGCCCCCCTCCAGGTAGGTGGAGAGGGCCTTCACTTCGTTATCAAAAAACTCCGCCGCTGGCCCCGCTACGATCACCACGTTGGCATCTTCAGGTACGGTGGAGGTCTGGGCCAGGTCAAGGGGCTCCACCGTAAACCCTTTTTGCTTAAGGGCGTTGGCGGCCTGCTCCAGGCCGGTCTTGCTGCCATCAATAGGAAATTCCTGGTGGCCTTGGGTGAAATAGGCCCGCAAGCTACCGGTTCGGGTGAGCTGATCGAGGGCGTTGGTAAGGGTGCGCTCGGATAGGCGATCGCTGGGGCTCAGCACCTGTAACTGACGCTGCTGGTCTCCTTGCTTTAGGAACACTGCACCGGCCTGGGTAGCGCCAAACTCCTGGGCTCGCTTGGGATCATCGTAGGGGTTAACGTACTCAAAGGAAAACCTATCCCCCGCCTGGCGATAGCTTTCTAGCAGCTGACGGTCCTGGGGATTTGGATTGGCATCAAAGATCACCACCTGGGCAGGAGAGGCTAGGGACTGCACCACCTGCTGGGACTGGGGCGCCAGGGTAAACAATTGATTTTCTGTGAGGTCAACCCGACTGTTATAACGGACTGCCAAAAAGTTAATTAATCCCAAGATCAGCAGCACCGCCAGGGTCGAAATTAGAGCATTGGCACCAGCCTCAGTAGACCGCTGGGACCAGAAGCGATCTCGACCGTAGTCACTGAGGCTGAGGCCCACCACTAGTAACCCCAGCCCTCCTACTAAGAGCCCCAGGGACAGGGGACCCCAACCCTGCAGCAACCCTACCAAGAGGCCCGCTGTCACCAGGGCCAACCCCGGCAGGGATAGATACTTCAGTGATCTGACCATGGCCTTTTTCATCCGCTCTGCCTCCTAATTGCCACTAAGACCGTTGAAATCGAAGGGCTTCAACGGATTGAGCCGTCAGATAAAGGCCCAAAATCATAAAGGATAAAAATATCACCAGGCTACTGCTATCAAAAATTCCCTCCGTGAAGTCCGTAAAGTGGCGCAGCAGAGATAGATGGCCGAGGGCCTGGCCGAAGGGGCCAGGGATAGCCTGGGCAATAGCATCGATCAGCCACAGCAAGAGGATTAGGGCGAAGGTCATAATGGCTGCTAACACCGTACTCTCAGTCAGGGAGGAAATAAACATGCCCAGAGCCAGGATGCTAGCGGCCATTAGCACTAACCCCAGGTGGGCGACACCAAACCCTACTGAGCTGGTGGGGGGAGAAGCGGCCCCCAGGGCCACCGCCTGACAGACCATCAAGGGCAAAATCAGGCCGATGTAGAAGAGTACCACCGCCAGTAGTTTCCCCAGGGCCACTGCCCAATTGGGCATGGGGGAGGTGGCTAACAGCTCCAGAGTGCCTTGCTTACGTTCGTCGGCATAGAGCCCCATGGACAACATCGGCAGAATAAACATCGACAGAGAACCCAGGAGGCCGACGTAGGCCTTATTGAACTCGTAGGCCACATCCAGAGGAGGGGACGGTGGCAACCCCATCTGCACCGCCTGATCTGCCATGGCAGCCTGGGCAATGATGCCCTGGGGGCCGAGTAAAAGGACTACCAAAAAGAAGCCCCCCAGTAGCCAGAACACCCCAGCAATCAGGTAGGACAGGGGGGAAAAGAGGTAGCTCTGTAGTTCTCGACGGAGAACGGCAAGGATGGACTTGGCTATCATCAGCAAGATTTGGGCAAACAACTCGCCCCAGGTATAGGCTAGCGGTGATCCGCTTATAGGGGCTGGATGTTCAGGCTATCACGACTCTGGCTCAGTACGTCCACCGATCGCTTCAGCTTAGCCTCCAGGTAGTGTTTTTGGTCTAATAGTTGGCGCAATCGCTGGTGTCGGGCGATCGCCTGACTCAGGCTCGACAACTGCTCACTAGGACAGGGCAGACACTGCACCTGACCATCCGCATCGAGACTACAGAGCTGATAGGTCGCCGGAGTCGAGGAGGGCTGGGGGATCTCCCTACCCTGGGCGAGGCGATCAACGTAATCAGCAATCGCCTCTGGGTCACCGTGGCGCAACAGGCTAGCGGCATCTTCGGAGGTGTCGGAAGAGACAGCCATGGTTTCTAACCAACCATCCACGATCGGTCCCTCCAGGTAGAGGGACTGAATCTGTTCCAGGGTTTGCCGTAATTCACTGTGCCAGGCGGCGATCGCCACCTGAATATCCTCCAACACCTTCAGGGCCAGGGCGGGGTTAGCATCGTGGCGGTGGCGACTAAACACCGGACGCTTGGGCTTGGGCAACTTCGGCATCGCTGTGGTCTGGGAGTTCAGCCCTAGGGGAAGGGCTGGCCGATCAACGGTAGGCCGGGGTGGTGACGTACTCCCCACACCAATTTGGAAGGAAATTGGTTTAACGCCCCCCTTAGCGGGAGGTAGGGAAGCGGGGTCTAGGGCATCGGAGGGATTTACCATGGGCAATAACACCTGGGAAATGGGGTTGGGGCCCGACTGAATCGAGGCGGCTAGAATCGCTGGCCGGGGGATCGACCCCGGGCAACGGCGGCCAAGGGTTGGGAGTCACCCTTTCTTTTTTCTAAGGGTATACCGGAATCCTTAAGTTGTAACCCATCCGGGCAAGGGACAACGGATAATAGACAGTAGCTGAACCGAGGGTCCGGTTCAGCGTTCTCAACCGCCATCCCCCTAGAGGATTGAACCTATGCAGATTGGCATCCCCAAGGAAATTAAGGACCAGGAATTTCGGGTTGGTCTCACCCCAGCAGTGGTGCATACCCTCTGTCAGCAGGGCCATGGCGTAGTGGTGGAAACCGGAGCGGGGTTGGGATCGGGCTTTACGGATGCCGATTACCAACAAGCTGGAGCCACCCTGGTGGAGGCCCCAGCCCTGGCCTGGCAGGCCCAGTTAGTAGTTAAGGTGAAGGAACCCCAGCCCTCCGAGTACCCCTACCTGTGGCCGGATCTGGTGTTATTCACCTACCTGCACCTGGCGGCGGAGCGATCGCTGACCGAGGCCCTGCTGGCCATGGGCACCACGGCGATCGCCTACGAGACCGTCACCAACCCCCAGGGGCGCTTACCCCTGCTTACCCCCATGAGCGTGATTGCCGGTCGGCTATCGGTGCAGTTTGGTGCCCGTTACCTGGAGCGCCAACAGGGGGGGCGGGGGGTCTTGCTGGGGGGGCTACCGGGGGTGGCCCCCGGGCTGGTGGTGATCCTGGGCGGTGGGGTGGTGGGTACCGAGGCCGCCAAAATCGCCGTGGGTCTGGGGGCTCGGGTGCAGATCATCGATCTCAACGTCGATCGTCTGGCGGAGCTGGAAGCCCTGTTTGGCTCCCGGGTAGAACTGCTCTACAGCAGCGCCAGTCAGATTGCCACGGCGGTACCCCAGGCGGACCTGCTGATTGGGGCGGTGCTGGTGCCGGGCCGCCGCGCCCCCATCCTGGTCAGTGAGGCCCTGGTGGCCGCCATGCAGCCAGGCTCGGTGATTATTGACGTGGCGGTGGATCAGGGGGGCTGCATCGAAACCCTGCGGCCCACCAGCCATAGTCAGCCCACCTACTCCTACGCCGGGGTGGTGCACTTTGGGGTGCCCAACATGCCTGGCGCCGTTCCCTGGAGCGCCACCCAAGCCCTGAGCAATGCCACGGCTCCCTACGTGCAGAAACTGGCCCGGGGGGTGGAGAGGGCCCTGGCGGAGGATGGTGGGCTGGCCCAGGGGTTGAATGTGGCTGGGGGAAAGTTGGTGCACCCGGCGGTTCGCGAGGTGTTTGCCGATTTGACTTAGGGGTTCTGTGGACCCCCAACCCTACTTTGAGCCCTGACTTTGCCCTCTCCCAAGTTGGGGAGCAGGGGCTGGGGGCCAGGGGACTTTATTAGGGCGATCGCCAGTGACTTTGTTTGACCAGGCTTACCAACCAAAGGCCGATAGCACGGTGGGAACGGCAGGGGCCGGTGACTCCGCCGGGGGGGTAGGGGCCGAGATTCTGGTTTCGGCACAAAAGGAGGCGGTGTTAAAGCCACCAAACCGCTTCACCACACTGGTACGCAACCGCAGGTTGGGGTTCGCAAACCAGAACCGCTCTACGGAGCTCATGGTCTCATACTCGGTGGTCAGCACCAATCCCTGGTCGCCATCAACTTCGTAGCGGCCAATCACCGGCACGATTTCCGCATAGCCCCGTTCCCGCAACAGTTGGCCCTGGCTCGGCCGATCGCGATCGGGCACCAGGGCGAATACCGTATTACCAGCATGGTTTTCATCCTCCCGGTCCCAGGCCATGGAGCCCTCCCAGGTGACCAGGGCCCCCCCCACCGCCAGGGCTGGGTCCACACCGTGGAGCTGGCAAATTTCTACCACACTGGGGTGGTCCTGCTCCAGAGCCTCCACCGCAATGGTGGACCCCCCCAGCTCCGCCCGTCGAAAGGGTAGGTGGTGGGTGGTGCGTTGGGATTGCCATTGGCCGGCGCTGAGCCGGAAGAAGTCCATCACATCCATGGGGTTATTAGGCACATAGGGAAAGTGAACACGATCATAGACCATTCCCTCCCGCCTCTGCCATGGGAGCCATGGTCAAAGTTAACATCCAGACTCCGCCTGTTGAACCGTGGCAGGCTTAACCTACGGTACCAAAGCGAATCTTCAGGTAGTCATCCTCCATTTTGGCACCGGCCGGTTCCATGGCGGCCAGGGCCTGGGGTAGTACCAGGTTGCGGCGGTGGTTGCCAATCCGGATGTTCAGCTCATCGGCGGATTTGCTGAGTTCGATTTTATCCTTGGCAATACCCGGTAGATAAACCTCCAGGCTGTACTGATTGTTATCCTGAACCACCCGTAGAGTGGTTTCCTTGTAGTAGACCTGGGTGGGGTCTTCCTCGCCGTAGAGGGTTTGTTTAAGGCGGTGTAGGGCCTCTAGCCCACACATTTCATCGGCAAATAGGGGAATTTCCTTCACCGGTAGGGGGCGGAAATTATCATGGATTTCCTGTTTATACTGCTGCTGCTTTTCCTTCATCCGCTGGAAGAAGGGATCCTGCACCGCCTCCGGAATGATGCGGTTGGCGATCACCAGGTCGGTGCCTACGTTGTAGAGGCTGAGGTAGGCATGGGCCCTCAAGGACTCCTTAATCACCATTTTTTCGGGGTTAGTGACCAGGCGCACCGAGGTGGTGCCAGGGTCGGTAAGTACCTTTTCGAGAGCAATGAGCTGCTCGTAGAACTCGTAGGGGGCATCCATCACCTCCTTGGTGGGTAGGGAAAACCCCGCCACCGGACGAAACAGGGGCTCCACCAGGGGGCGCAGGGCCTCCGACACCGCCTGGAAAGGTTTGTAGAGCTTGCGCATATACCAACCGGCCACCTCCGGTAGGCTGAGCAGGCGCAGGGCCGTGCCAGTAGGGGCGGAGTCGATGATTAAGACGTCGTATTCCCCCTCGTCATGGTGGCGCTTCATCCGCACCAGGCTAAAAATCTCGTCCATGCCGGGCAAAATCGCCAGTTCTTCCGCCTCAATCCCCTCCAGGCCCCGGGCCTGAAGCACGTTCGTGATGTAGCGCTTCACCGATCCCCAGTTGCCCTCCAGTTCCAGCAGCGCATCTAGCTCCGCCCCCCAGAGGTTAGGTTGCACGGGCCGGGGATCGTGGCCCAGATCCAGGTCAAAACTATCCGCCAGGGAATGGGCCGGGTCTGTGCTGAGCACCAGGGTTTTATAGCCTAACTCCGCGCAGCGCATGCCCGTAGCCGCCGCTACGGAGGTTTTGCCAACGCCGCCTTTACCAGTCATCAATAATACCCGCATGGGGTGGCCTCGCCTTTTTCTAGTGGTGTCTCTCTATAAAATGAAATATGAATCAGGGGGGATCCTGAGGGGCAGGGCATCCCGGTTCATTTGTTGAGTTTCATTTACTAATTTATAGGTTTTTGACAGGTTATGCCGCAGAGGGTAAGCCAATTTGACCGGTGGATAGCCTTTCTACACTATCGGGAGACCCCCTAACCCTCCGCGCCCTGCCGCCAAGCTTGTAGGGCGGACCAGGCCGGGCAGGGGCGAGCCCCCTGCAACGTCTCCGGTTTGCTCCAGGTGAAGGGGGCCTGCTGCTCCGCCGACATCCACAACAGACGTTTGGCCCGGGTCATGGCCACGTAGAGCAGGCGATATTCTTCCGCCACCTTGAGATGCTTCGCCTGTTGCCAGGCGCTTAGCCCCTCCGGCAGGTGCCCGGCCCCCCGATGGACATAGCTGCGAATCTGGGCCCGGGCTACCTCCGCCAGGGTGAAGTCTCCGAGAAATTGGGCCGGGGGGGGAACCCACAGTTGACCGGGGATGGTTTTCTCCTGCAGGAAGGGTAGGAAGACCCCGTCCCAGTCTAGCCCCTTGGCCCGGTGCATGGTCAGGATGGTGACCTGGCTGGGTCGGGTGTAGAGGGCGTCGGTGTCCTCGGTTTCAACGGCGCTGAACCGTTCCCCGCCAAGGATGTCCTGCAGTACGGCCACGGTGGCGGCCAGGCTGTTATCCTGCCGTAGTTGTTGGCTGACCCGGGCGGCCAATTTGTCAGCGGTGGCCAGTTCGCTTTGGTTGTAGCCCAGGGTCAGGCCGATGAAGGAAAACAGGCTGTAGGGGGGTAGCTCCAGCCGCGATCGCAGCAAACTTAGACAATAGCGCTGGGCGGTTTGGGCCGCCTCCGACTGGGGCGGGGTATCCAGGGGCCCCGGGTAGAGAAACTGCTCTGGGGCCAGGGCCAGGGCATCCAGGTCCTGGCTGGGCACCCGGTGGCGATCCACCAAAATCCGCAGGGCGGCCTTGAGTTGGGTGGGGGAGTGGGGCCGTTGGATAAACCGTAGCAGGGCCAGCATCTCCTCCGGCACCTGGGTTTGGCGGTCCTGCTCGCCGACATCGTATAGCCTCAGCCCCAGGGCCGCCAGATCCACCCCCACCCGTTCCGGTTGCCTCAGGTGTTGCGCCACGTACTGACCCTGGCGGGCCTCCCGCACCAACACTGCCAAGCTCACCTGGGGATCCTCCTGGTAAAGGCTGGCAATCCGGGCCGCCAGGTCTGCCATGGCGGCCGCTGGTGTCGGTGGTGTCACCAGTTCCAGGCCAGCCCCCAGCGGAGTAGGGTTGGCGTCTACCTGGGGGTCACCCTGGTCCACCGGCTGAATCGTTTGGGGCCGAAAGGGCACCTCTGGGCCAGCCAGCTGGGCCTGGTTGACCCAGGTCAGCAGGTGGTTGGCCGCCGCCATGATCAGGGGGCTACTGCGGCCCGCCTGATCCATCGTCACCAGGCCCTGGTGGGTCTGGCAGCGATCGCAAAACTGATTAAAAAATACCGGGTCGGCGGGGGTAAAGGTAGAGTTGATCGCCTGGTTAGGATCCCCCACCCGCACCAGATTGGGGGCCGCCTCCGGATGGTCTGGATCCTGGGCCAGCAGGGTGAGCAGCTGGCTCTGTAGGGGGGAGGAATCCTGGGCCTCGTCCTCAAACACCGCAAACACCCGCCGCTGCCAAAAGTGACGGGTCTGCTCGTCCTCCAGACTGCGCAGGGCCGCCAAAATCATATCGTCGTAGTCGATTAGGCCCTGCTGGGTGAGCAGGGCCTGGTACTCGGCGTACAGCTCCGCCGCCAGGGTCAACACCCCGTAGTCTACCCCCTCCTGGGCCCCGACTGGCCCCAGGGCCAGCAGGTCTATCGGTTGCAGCCCGGAGCTTTTAGCCTCTCGAATAGCGGTGTGGGCCAGGTTGGGCAACACCTCGGTGCGCAGCACCGACTGCCGCCGTAACCGTTCAGTTTCCTCGCCGTCAAACTGGCGGCCAGTGATCAGCTCCTCGTGTCGTTCGCCGTGGCTGGCCCACCACTGCTCCACCGCGCGGCGCAGCAGCCGATTATTTTGACCCGGGGAGACCAGGGTGAGGGTTTCCAGGCTGAGGTTAGATAGCTCGGGGTTACGGGTGGCGATGGTTAGGGCCAGTCCGTGTAGGGTGGAGACGGTGAAGCTGGTTTGGGGCCAGTCTAGGCGGCGTAGATGGTGGCGTACCTTCGCCTTTAGATTGGCGGCGGCGGAGCGGGTAAAGGTAACCAGGACCAACTGGCGGTTCAGGTGTAGTCCGTGGCGAACAATCGCTATGGCCGCCGCTGCCGCCATGCCGGTGGACTTACCCGCCCCGGGCACCGCCGATACCGCCAGGCTACCTCCCCGCCAGTCCGCCAGGGCCCGCTGCCCTGGCCGTAGGCTGTGGTATAGATCCGCCAGTATGGCCCCTCGGTCAAGCGCCTTCACCCCAGCTAGGGTACTATCTGCGGGAGCGGGGGAATTGAGATCAGGGATAGCCATGGCAGGGGCGGGGGATATTGGGCACTTTGATGGGAGGCGGTGGTTCCCATTTGAGGGGTCCCTGGTTACACTGGAACGTAAGGAAATTATCCTTGGGTTTTGTATAGTGTAGCGACCGCCATCTAGCTCAGGACATCGAGTCAGGCTCTGGATTTCAGTCTATGGCCCATGGCTTTACACTCCTGTCCGACTCGGGCTGCGCACTGCTGTTAAACCCTTCCATTGGGGCAGGGTAAAGATGAACGTTGGGAATCTGGGGGGACCACCGTGAGCGAGCAAAATTGCTACGAGATGTTGGGTTTAACCGAGGCCTCGAGCTTTGAAGACATTCAGGCGGCCCGTGATCGCCTGGTGCAAAGCTGTGGGGAAGAGCCCAAGCAAAAGGCAGCCATTGAGGCGGCCTACGATGCCATCTTAATGGAGCGTCTACGGCTGCGACAGGAGGGCAAGATCAAGGTTCCCGATCGCATTCGGTTCGCTGAAAATAACCCTGAGCCTTCCCCTGTCCCTCGGCCAGCCCCCAAATTGCCCCGACCCCAATGGCTTAACGATCTGGTGGAGTCCCCCAGCCGCCAAGGGGCTCTCTGGCCCGCTCTCACCTTTACAGGCCTTACCCTGCTGAGTCTCTATGCCCCCTCCCTGGGTCTGGCGGTGGCCATTGCGGCGACGATTTACTTCCTTAATCGCAAGGAGTATCGATTTTGGCGAGCGGTGTTGCTCACGATCGCTGGTCTGGTGGTGGGTATGGTATTAGGGGCCCTGCTGGCGCAACTCCTATTTAGCCAAGGAGTTCCTCTAGCCTGGTTGACCCCCGATGCCGTAGCGGCCGCCCTCACCTGCTTGGTGCTGTGGGCCTGTAGTAGTTTTTTGCGCTAACTGCTGCGGACAGGAAAGACGTTTTTGTACTACTACCCGGCCTAAATTAGGCGATCCTTAATAGGGCTTTCTGAGCTTTCGCTAGTAGCGACGGTTAGGGTTTGTAGGTGAGCGATCGCCAGACAAACTGGGGTAGGGCCAGCATTCGCCGCCACCGCCAGGGTTCTTGGTAGAGACGATAGAGCCACTCCAGTTGACAACGGCACATCCATTGGGGTGCCCGGGTTTTTACCCCAGCCCAGATGTCAAAACTACCCCCCACCCCAATCCAGATGCTGTGGGGACAGAGATGGCGGTGATCACGGATCCAAAGTTCCTGACGGGGTACCCCCAGGCCTACCAAAATCATACTGGGCTGCAGGGTTACCAGTCGCTCCAGGAATTGGGATTGATCAGCAGCAGATAGAAAGCCGTGTTGGATACCAACGATGGTAGCGGCCAGGCCTTGGCGTTGCCAATAAATAGCGGCCTGATCCACCACCCCCGGCACTCCACCGTAGAAAAAGGCAGTCTCGCTGGCGGAGAGTCGCGTCAGCAGATCGGCCGCCAGCTCGATACCGGGCATACGGCTAATCCGACGATTTTGGGTACGGAAATAGAGCACCACCCCAGCCCCATCGGGAATCACCAGGTCCGCCGCCAAGATAATTTGCCGCAGCTCTGGATTTTGATCCGCCTGCATGGCCATTTCTGCGTTTAGGGTAACCACATGACTACCCCGCCCCTGGCGATATTGATCGAGTAGCCAGCCACCATAGTCGGCCTGTAAATGCACTGGTAAGCCCATGACCTGTGGCGGTTTGGAGGGTTGGTTATCGTGCTTGGCGCGATCGGCTAGTACCATAGAGCCTCCTTCTGGTCGTTGCCCATTATAGACAAGGATGGTCCCGGAGGAGTCACTATTCTTTAATTTCCGCTCCATGAAATTACCTCTTAATACACAATGGTGGACCCCCTGCAAAGGCGATGGTTGAGCCTTTCCGGCGGCGGCTAGGCAACCTTTTGCTCCACCCCAAACCCCACCAGGCGCAGACTGTCCAGGGGCCCATCGGAGTCTGGTCGCTGGTAGTTGAGAATCCGACGAATCCGCAGGTTGGGGTTAATCAGGGTAATGGAGTCGACGGCAACCACCCGGGTGTAGGGAGTTGTCATGATCAGTTCTCGGTTTTGGGAGTTATAGCTAAAGCTAGAGATAATCGGTCGGGCCTCTTCGTAGGCCAGATCCCGTAGATAATCACCCATCACTAGGGTGCCCTGTTGTTGCTTGGCAATAAACAGCGCCCGCAGGGCCTGGGTCACCTCTTCGCCGGTTTCCGAGACGGTGTGGAACCGCAGTTGAAACCCCGGTAGTTGGTCAAGCTGATCAATGGCTGGATAGTGGTTATCCGCCAGCACCTGGCGCCGCTGCTGATCGGTAATGGCCTCCACCTCAAAGTCCGTATGCGATCGCTCCACCTGTTGATGGGTGAGGTAGTGGTAGGTGCGCTCAATACTCCAGTGCCCCAGGCAGCAGTCAAAGAAATAGTGGAGGTCGCTCAGATCCATGGCTCCGGTCCCGTCCGCAAATCAAGGCCAATGTGGTTGGTTTCTAGGGTAGCAGGGAGTATGACACCATGGGGGGATGGGGTGGTGGACAATCTGGTCAACCGGGACTGGCTCTATGCCCTGGTCAAGGCTCAGCTGGTGACCGTTCCCCGGGTCAGTCGTCGCTTAGAACTGCGGGCCTTGGACTACGAAAGCCTGCTGATCGCCTGGTTGAATGAACTGCTTTTCCTGCACGAGAGTGAGAACCTGGGATTTGATGAATGGGACATTACCGACCTGGATCCCCAGCATCTCCTAGCCACCCTCAGGGGGGCCGCCCTGC
>JAYKIM010000265.1:0-4585 GCA_035286245.1 Cyanobacteriota bacterium
CCGGGCGAACCTGGGTATGGAAGTGATGCACGAGCGCAATGCCCACAACTTCCCCTTGGACCTGGCTGCTGCTCAGGCTCCTGAAATCATCGGCTAGTCGATAGTCTGATAGGTGATTGCGAAGCGCCCTCCTCGGAGGGCGCTTTGTTTTTGTGACCTATTCAGCAGAGGAAAATCAAGCCCTTACTGGGGACATCAGGCCGACGATATTAGCTGGCTAATCTAGCCTCTGTTGAAGCGGATGAGTCCTGCACCAGCATCAACCGAATGAACTGTAGGGCATACTGGGCATGATCAGCTCTAACGATAGCCATACTGTCTGCCCCCAGTCCTATGCAAGCTCCCACCTTTGCTTCCTCCGCTAACTCCAGCTATTGGCTGTGCCATGCCCGTCTGCCTATAGCCTGCCTTAATCCAGCAATGGATCTAAGGTCTAGGACGTCCCTAACAACGGCGGAACCCTGGGTGGAAGCCCATCTGCAAATCGGTGACGGCGTAATTCGCGCTATGGTGCCTCCTAGCCAGCCGATTGCCGATGATCAACTGGTCTGGGACCTGCGCCAGGGTATGGTTTGGCCGGCCTTTGTCGATCTCCATACCCACCTGGATAAGGCCCATCTCTGGCCCCGTTGCCCCAGTCCCGATGGCAGCTTTGGGACAGCGATTCGCCTCACCCAGGCCGATCGCCGCCGCCATTGGCAGGCGCAGGATCTCTACCAGCGCATGGACTTTGCCCTGCGGTGCAGCTATGCCCACGGCACCCAGGCCCTGCGCACCCACTTGGACTGTGACGAGGGGCAGGCGGCGATTAGTTTTGCGGTGTTCCAACGACTCCAGCAGGAGTGGGCCGGTCAGATCGCTCTGCAGGGGGTATCCCTGGTGCCGATTGAGCGTTTTGATGGACCCGAGGCGATCGCCATCGCCGACACCGTAGCAAACTACGGCGGCGTTCTCGGAGCAGTGATCTACCCCCACCCTGGCCTGACAGAGCAGGTAGAATGGGCCTTTCACCTGGCCCAGGAGCGAGGCCTGGATCTGGACTTCCACTGTGACGAAACCCTGGACCCCCAGGCAGAGGGGCTGCGGCTGGTGGCCGCCACCAAGCTACACCTAGACTTTACCGGCCAGGTCACCTGTGGCCATTGTTGCAGCCTGGCCCTGCAGGACCTGGATCGGGTAACCGATACCCTCGATCTAGTCCGGCGAGCCCATCTGGCGGTGGTCAGCCTGCCCTCCTGTAACCTCTACCTGCAGGATCGGCGGCCCGGGACCACCCCCCGTTACCGGGGCATTACCCTACTGCGAGAACTCCAGGAGGCCGGGGTGGCGGTGGCGATAGGCAGTGACAATACCCGCGATCCCTTCTTTGCCTACGGCGACCATGACATGGTGGAGGTGTTTACCCAGGCGGTGCGCATCGGTCACCTCGACCATCCCCTGGGGGATTGGCCCCGGGCGGTGGGTCAGACCCCAGCCACGGTGATGGGGTTGGGGGCGGTGGCCCAGCTAGGGCCGGGTAGCCCCGCTAATCTGGTGGTGTTTAAGGCCCGTAGCTTCAACGAGCTGCTATCCCGACCCCAGGGCGATCGCACCCTGATTCGCCAGGGCCGGGCCCTTTACCCCAGTCTGCCCGATTACGTCGAGTTGGATGGGTTACTATCCGGGGATTGAAGGAAACCTCTAGATCGCTTTGGCCAGCCCGCTTAGGACGCGGTTGATCGGTCAACGTCAATACTGGGTGGGCGTTCTAGCTCGCCTCCACCCCCTTGCAAGTGGCTACGGCTATACCACCAAGTCTGCAGGGAGCGGTCAAAGCGATGGGTATAGAGGGTAGTGACAAAGGGTTGACCATGGTAGGGCTGCCCGACAATTTCCACCCCATAGGAGGGAAAGTGGCGAGTGGCCATATCGGGCACAAAGCGTTTACCAATCCGCCGCCAACTGGGTTCCTTACCGCGCCACTGCAGGCGGCAGCAGGGCCAAGGCAGCTGCTCTCGATCAAACAGGCGACAACAGGGCCCCACCACCCGGTAGGTAAAATGGGCGCCGGGGCTCTGGAACAGGTAGCCACTGGGCCAGGGATGGGGGGGCAGGGGGGTGGAAGGGGAGGGCTGCATCACGCTATAACCATAGATAACCGCAGAGCTCGCCCGTCGGAGTGGGCTGATGTAGTTGTAGTGTAGGAGATTTTCTATGGCTGAGCCAATTACCCGTGCGGTTAGCGATCGCATCTGTCGCCACATGAATAAGGACCATGCCGAGGCCGTCCTGTTGTATGCCACCGCCTACGGTCAGCAGCCCGAGGCCAGCGCCGCCACCATGACCGCCCTCGACCCTGAGGGCATGACCCTGCAGGTCACCGTCCACGGCCAGGAAACCTCCCTGCGGGTGCCCTTTGACCATACCCTGAGCAGCGCTGAGGATGCCCACCACACCCTGGTGGCCATGCTCAAGGCCGCCCGGTCCAACTCCGACGCCTAGCCATGGCAGTACGGGTACAGTTTTTGCCAGAGGGCGTTACCGTGATCGCCGAGGTGGGGGAACCGCTCCTGCAGGTGGCGGCCCGGGCCGGGGTCACCATTCCCACCGGCTGTTTAATGGGCTCCTGCCACGCCTGCGAGGTGGACATTATCGGCCAACCGGAGCCAATCTGCGCCTGCATTACGGCGGTGCCCCCTGGGGAGACAGAGTTGACCATTAATCTCTATAGCGATCCAACCTGGTGAGGGGGAGCAGGGGAGTCGGGTTTTCACATTGACGAAGGAGAGTACTATCGAATTCGCGATCGCTATCATCTGGTTTTGCAGAGTCCAGGGGGCAGTCTCTTGGGCGCGGCAAACGAATGGGTGCGCATGCAGCCCGGTGAATGCTGGTGGTTTGACAACAAAGTCCCCCACGAAGCTTACAACGAGTCCGACGACTGGCGCATTCATCTAATTTTTGATGTACTGACCTGAAAAGCATAGGCTTAGAATCTAGCGATCGAGGCGTTCTATGAAGAGGTGATTTTTGAGCCATCGCCTCATCTGGTTTAGGGAGGGGGGCTATCACTATCACCTCTCCTGACTGCCCGAGAAGGGGTACCGCACCTATGGCGCCAAGCATTAATCCGTAACTTGGCTGTAGGTGGAGTGCCTGATCCGGGGGATAAGCGATCAGGATTTCCAACCCCTGAACCCCAGGGAAGGCCATGACCCTCCAATCCCTCCATCCCCCGCGCCGTAAACTCTGGCTAGCCGCCCTTAAGCCCCCCATGTACAGTGTGGCAATTATGCCCATCCTGGTGGGTAGCGTCATTGCCTACGCAGAGACCGGTCGCTTTGACCCGGGGGTGTTTGGCGCCTTTCTGGCGGCGGCGATTTTGATTCTGGCCTGGGAAAACCTGAGTAACGATGTGTTCAATGCCGCCACTGGCATCGACATTAACAAGGCCCACTCCGTCGTTAACCTCACCCGTAACCGGCCCCTGGTGTTTGCCCTGGCTAACCTTTGTCTCCTGGTGGGGATGGTAGGGATGGTGGCGATCTCCCTGCGCCAGCAGGACCCCACGGTGCTGGGGCTGATCCTGCTGTGCTGTGGGTTGGGCTACCTCTACCAGGGGCCCCCCTTTCGCCTGGGTTACCAGGGGTTGGGGGAAATCCTCTGTTTCCTCAGCTTCGGTCCCCTGGGGTTGGGGGCCGCCTACTATAGCCAAACCCAGAGCTGGTCCTGGGCCAGTCAGCTGGCGGCGGCGGTGATTGGCCTGACCACCACCCTGGTGTTGTTTTGCTCCCACTTCCACCAGGTGCAGGATGATATCGCCTGAAGCAATGGAAAACCAGGTGGAGTTCTTGGGTGCATTGATTAGACGGTAGTTGTAAGGGAGAGGGGACTTGGGGCAGGGGAATAGGGGATGGGGAGAAAGGGCAGACTGGGAAAGTAGGGGAGTAATGGAGTGGGGTGCCAGCCAGGTTGGCACCCTTGGCAGCAAAACCCATTCATTCAGAATTAAGGTTTACATCTGCATAGATCGCCGCCATGGGCACAGATAACTCAATACTCTCTAACACCAGCAGATCTCCAGATCCATAGGCTTGCAATACCCACAGGTTTGACCCGGTGCGTCTAAAAACCTCAACCTGGGGGGTTTTGGTACTCACCAAGACGTATTCCTCTAGGCTGGCTAGGGTGCGATAGTCACGAAACCTATCTCCCCGGTCAAAGGCTTCCGTCGAGTCGGAGAGCACTTCAATGATTAACTTAGGAAACCGTTTGTAATGGGTGGTCTCTTGATCCTGGGGGTCACAGGTGACAAACAGGTCTGGGTAGTAAAAATAATTGCACTCCTCTAGACGAGCTTTGACCTCTGCAAAATAAACACTGCAGTGGCTGCCCCTCAGCTTAGCCCGCATGGCTAAGGCCAGATTCAGGGCAATGGTGTTGTGGCGATCGCTGGTTCCAGCCCTGGCCCACACCAAACCATTCCGATACTCGTGTTTGACCGAGCTTTCGGTTTCTAGGGCCAAATATTCACCGGGCGTCAGCCTTTGAGGATTGGCAATCATAGATCTTAGGGGGAGTGATGGAGTGGGGGCTGGGTGAGGGG
>JAYKIM010000266.1:0-7721 GCA_035286245.1 Cyanobacteriota bacterium
CCCGCCGTCAGGTCCAACCCCCCATCCCCATGGCCGAGTCTTCCCCACCTCTACCCCCGCCATCCCCTTCCCCAGGCCAATCAGTCCCGCCATGGCTGGTTGTCACCATGGCCCAACTGGTCACCGCCCTGCTGGTCCTGGGGGTGACCCATCTAGTTATCCACACCAGCCTCAGGTGGGTCAATAGCCTACTGCGGTGGGTGCGCTGGCCTGTACGCCTCTATGGCATTGCCGCCTTTGATAAAACCTACACCGGCTGGATTGTTGTGGCCTTGCTGGGGCTGGCCCTGGCTAGTCCCTGGCTCCTGGATAGACTACTTAGTTTAGCCTACGGACAACGCCCGCTCTCTAGCCGACAACTGCAACAGCACTATCCTGCCCTACTCCAGCACCTACGCCAAACCTGCCGCCAGCAGGGTTGGCAACTGCCCCAACTGCGATTGATATCCGAGGCCCCACCCCTCTGCTTTAGCTACGGCGGTTGGCCTGGCCCGCATCGCATCGTGGTCAGCCAGAGCCTTTTGGACCAGTTTGCCAGCGCCGAGTTACGGGCCCTCTACAGTTATGAAATGGCCCACCAGGCCAATGGGGATCTGTTGGTGATTTCCGCCCTGGGGTTAGGCCAGCTGGTCACCTACACCGCCTACTGGCGTTTGGCTGGCTGGGGGGATAGGCTGACCGGGGTCGCTGCCCGGAGCCTAGGGGTGGGAGTTAACGCCCTATACCTGGTGTTTTGGGGACTACGGCAGCTGAGCCTATGGCTCTCCCGCCTGCGTAGTCAGGCGGCGGATAGTCGGGCCTTGAGCTTCTGCGATCGCCCCACCGATCATCAACACGCCCTACTGCACCTAACCACTGCCCTGGCCCGCGATAGTCAACGGCAGGGCCACCTCCATCCCCTGGTGGTGGCCCTGGAGGTACTCTTACCCCTGAGCGCCCGGGCGGCGGTTAGTCCAGGTAGTTTCCTCCGCCCCCATAATGTCGATGCTCTGCTGGCGGACGATCGGTACAATCCCTATCGTCGGTGGCTATTAACCCAGGCCTCCCACCCCCCCCTGGGGGATAGACTAGCCTGGTTCGCCAGCCAAGCCACCGCTCGGGGGCAAAGTCCAGCCTGGGGGATCACCGCCGCGGCCAGGGCCCCCTGGCCACCGTTCTCCAAATCCCTACTAGCCCAACAGAAAGGTCCTCTGCTGGGGCTCCTGATCGGTGGAGCGCTGGCTCTCGGACTGCTGCTTGTGGGGAGTGTAGCGGAATCCCTGAGTTGGTATAGCCTGAGTAGCTTTAATCAGAATGGTAAATTACTGCAGGGAGGAGCATGGCTTGGCCTCGGTCTGGGCATGCTCCTCCGCATTAACCGGCTATATCCTGATTTTTCTTCTGGTTTAACCTCCTCCTCCCAGGTTGGTAAGGTGCTAGTCAATCGCCATTGCTGTCTTCCCGTAGAAGGTCAGTCTCTCCAGATGGAGGGTACCTTGGTGGGGGTCCCAGGTCTAGCCAACGGCCTCGGACAGCAGGTTTACCTGGCATCCAGAGGCGGCTTGATTAAACTGGGTTGGACGACAATACAGTTAGCCTGGATACAACTCTTCCAACCCCAGCAGCATCCAGGGCAATGGCTGGGTCAGCCGGTGCGTATCAAAGCATGGGGGCGACGGGCCGGCGGCTGTTTTTGGCTGGATGTGGCCCAGCTAGCCCCCCTTAACCAACCCGATCACCGCTTGATCGATCAAGGCCCCTGGATGCAAACCCTGGTCAGCCTAGGCCTGGCCTTGGGGGGAGTCCTGATACTGGGCTGGGGGTAAGCCTGTTTCAACACCTATCTTGCCAAAACCCCACTAAAATGTTACATTTATTTATGAATTCCGATGCCTTAACCCAATGCTCAATCTTAAGGATTGTTAAAGGGTGGTTTAACTGGTGTCAGGTTCTCCTACTCTCAACACAGCAAATGAACCAGCCACTTCGGCTGGTTTTTATTTATCTTTACTTTTATGAAAACGAGTAAAGTATTACTCTTCCATGGGATAAAACAGTCTGGTTTCCCTTGGGAATCCAGAATTAGGAGAAGGATATGATGACTTCAGTCAGGATGCTGAAGACAGAGTTTATCGCCCAGTCGCTAAAAGCAATAATTGGGTAAGCATATGCCTGACCTCTATCGTTCAACTGAGTCAGGGACAGAGATGTTATTCCATTGGGAGTTCAGAGAGTGCTCACCGAGGTCCGAAGTTGAACTCCTTAACCCGGACCATGACTGTAGTTGTTGATGAGAACCAAAGCTGGAAAGTATCTTTCTAGCTTATTCTATAACAAATGTCTGCCTCGATCGTTATCCTTCCTATCCCGTGTTACCTTAATACTAGGATATGGAGTAAATTGACAGATAGTTCCTACGTCTTAATCCCGAATCAGGATTTAGATTAGTCAATGTTATCGATCAATCATGGGAGTTAAGGCGCTGGTTTTACCTTGGTTAAGCCTAACCACAAAAGTTTTCATTCCTGTGGTTAGGGGGAGTTTCATTTCAGCCAGAATGGGAGTCTTATCTCCCAGGGCGACAAGCTAAGCTCTTCTAACCACCTATCCCCGATTAATTCTTTAGAAAAAGAATCACTTCCCCTTAATTTTTCAGACAGCAGAGGTATCGCAATGTCCATTCGTCTTTATGTTGGTAATCTCTCCCGAGAGTTGCAACGCCAGGACTTTGAAAATGTTTTTGCTATCTATAATGAAGACCTGGTTTCAGTAAAGTTAATTGCAGATAAGAAAACAGGTAAATGTAGGGGTTTTGGTTTCGTAACTGTTAAAACCGAGGAGAAGGCCGACGAAATTGTAGCCCACCTCAATGGTCAGGTACTGGAGGAACTTCCTCTAAAGATTGAAAAAGCTCTGCCTCGGGAGAAAACCGAGGGAGAATCGGAAGGCGTTGAAAATAGCCTCAGTTACTCCGGAAAAAAAGCTAAAGGAAGCGATCGCAAGTCATCTTCCACTGTGGTGACTACAACTGCTGTTGCCCAGCCCGACCCCCGTTGGGCTGACAAATTAGAACAACTCAAGCAGATGTTAGGGGCCCAAACCACCTCCAGTTGAGGGCCTTAATTGATTCTCGTGATTCTCGGGGGAGTGGGTCTGAGCTTCTGCTAACTTCTTTAAACGCTGCAACTGGCTGATCATATCGGTTTTTGTCCAGCCGGTTGCTAAATGATTGAAACCAAACCTCACCAGGGCATTGGGAATAGTAAATTCAAACCGATTGAGTAACTCGGTGCCTTCCCCCGTAGCCCACCACTGCCAACGATCCTGACCCCTAAAGAAACCATCGAACGTCCAGACAATTGTGTTGGGGGAACGTTCTACCACCGTACTAACTAAGCCAGGCTGCCAGCCGGGTAGTTTCAGACTAAACCAGCTGCGGGCCCCCACCTGGGTTGACCAGTGATCCCCGAGGGGCTGACAACGCAGCCGAGGATTAAGCCACTGCTCCATAATGACTAAATCGGTCACACAGTATTCGACCAGGGAGACACTGGCGTTTATGGTAGTTGCTTGCTCAAAACAGTGGGATGGAGCCATAGGGTTCGTGGCAATTGAGATAGCCTAAGTTATTTAATATACTAATTGCTAGGATGGCCAGCCCATGTCATCCTAGCACCAAGGGCCCCTGCTCTGGCTGTAGATTGTTTGAGTTTGGCCTAATTGGGTGTCCGGGTGATCAAGTAAGGATCAACCAACGCCCGGGTCGGGAAAATAGCAGCAAACTCGGCCACTAGTTAAGCCCCTGGTGGCCATGGCCCAAGGTTGAAGCTTGAACCTACAGAGGCACTGGTGATGACAGGCAATCCACAGTTTCCCTCTGGCAACCCTCAACCCTGGATGGCTGAGGTTAGCCCCCACGGCTACATCAACCGCGAGTTGAGTTGGTTACAGTTCAACCGCCGTATTCTGCAGCAAGCCCTTGATCCTGGCACCCCCCTATTAGAGGCTATTCGCTTTTTAAGTAGCTTTAGTGACAACCTAGACGAGTTTTTTATGGTGAGGGTAGCAGCCCTTAAACACCAGCAGACTAACCTCATCACCCGCACCGGCCCAGACGGACTGAGTCCCGAACAACAGTTACACGCGATCAGCGAAACCCTGCGGCCCATGGTCAGTCAACAGTATTATCACTTTGGGTGGCAACTGCGTCCTCGACTGGCTGACCATGGGATAGTTCTCTTGGATTACGGTGATCTGGAGGCAGACCAGCAGAACTATCTTAACCACTATGTTGAGCACCAGATCTTGCCAGTGCTCACTCCCCTAGCAGTGGATCCGGGGCAACCGCTGCCCTACCTCTCAAACCTCAGCTTGAACCTAGCGGTGCTGTTGACAGATTCCCAAGCAGCAGTCACCACCATCGCCTGGGTCAAAATACCCCGGGTCTTACCCCGGTTGATCACCCTGCCCCTCGAACTGGGTCCCCAGCCCTACTGCCGGTGGTTAGGGCTACCTCTGGAGCAGGCGATCGCCCCTCACCTAGCCGCCCTCTTCCCTGGTCTGGAGGTAGTCTCCTCCTATCTCTTTCGAGTCACGCGGGATGCGGACTTGGTCCTGGAAGAGGATGAGGCCGATGATTTAATGTTAGCGATCGAGCAGGAACTGCGTAAACGTCACCTTAGGGAATCCGCCGTTCGGCTGGAAGTGCAGTCAGGCATGCCCATATCCCTCCGGCATCTGCTGATGCAAGCATTAGGGCTGGATCGCTCAGATGTCTACGGCATTGACGGCATGGTTGGGCTAGGGGACCTGATTACCTTGACCGCTCTACCAGCCCCCGATCTCAAGGAACCCAGCTGGGCGCCGGTTATGCCCACTGGGCTGGGCGCCAATATCCCATCGGTGGACGGGGTAGACTCCCAGGCAGAGGATCTGTTTGCCCTGCTGCGTCGTCAGGATCAGCTTCTTCACCATCCCTATCATTCCTTTGTCGCTACGGTGCAACGGTTCATTACCCAAGCTGCAATTGATCCCCAGGTGCTCGCCATCAAAATGACCCTCTACCGCACCTCTGGAGACTCACCCATTGTTAAAGCCCTGATTGCGGCCGCAGGAAACGGTAAACAGGTCACCGTGGTGGTGGAGCTTAAGGCCCGTTTTGACGAAGAAAATAATATTCACTGGGCCCGTCAACTGGAACAGGCGGGGGTACATGTCGTGTACGGAGTATTGGGTTTCAAGACCCATGTCAAGATGGTGTTGGTGGTGCGTCGTGAGGGTGATCTGATCAATCGCTATGTTCATTTCGGTACCGGCAACTACAACCCCAAAACCGCCCGCACCTATACAGACCTGGGTTTGCTCAGCGCCCATTCCGACCTAGGCGCCGATGCGGCGGAACTGTTTAATTATTTAACGGGCTACTCGCGGCAATGCTCCTATCGCCAGCTGCTAGTGGCTCCCGTCAGCCTCCGACAGCAACTGGTTAACCTTATTCAAGAGGAAATCGATCAAGCTCGCCGGGGTCAGCAGGCTAAAATTATCGCTAAGCTCAATGCCCTGGTTGACCCCGAGCTCACGGCTCTCCTCTACCAGGCCTCTCAAGCCGGTGTCTCAATCGATTTAATTGTGCGAGGAATCTGCTGCCTACGGCCGCGGTTAGCGGGGATCAGTGACAATATTCAAGTCATCAGTATTGTTGGGCGATTTCTAGAGCATTCCCGCCTGGTTTACTTTCACCACGGGGGAGAGGAGATTCTCCTGATCGGTAGTGCTGATTGGATGACCAGCAATCTCGACCAGCGGGTAGAGGTCCTAGTACCCATTCGAGACCGAGCCTTAAAATCGGAGCTTAAACTCATCCTGGATCTGGCCCTTGACGATAACTGCCAAGCCTGGGATATGGCGGCCGATGGTAGCTATATACAGCGTTGCCCGGGGGATGATTTGCCTCGTCATTTCCAACAGCGGCTGATGGCCCGCTATCGTTAGGTCAACAGGGGGTTAGGTCAAATGCTAGCTAGATGAGGACCGACCCACCCTGACCACCCATCAGCCAGGGTGGACCATTCCCGCAGAGGGGTGGGACCACCGGTACAGTAGCATCGCTAACAGACCCAATAGGATAATTCCCAGCAAACCCGCCAGTGGGTTTTGCCCAACACCCGTCACCCAAACCGGCACACGCCCCGTTACCTGGAGTAAATCAGCCACATCAACCAGGTAATATCCCCACACCAGGCTACCGTGTAACCCTACCGACACCCCCAGGCTGGTTTGGCGGGGGATGGGGGGCAGAGCTAGGCGACGAGCCCAAACTAAAGCCATGCCGAGTAGCCAGAGGCCAAAAAACTGGGGCAATAGGGAAAGCATGGTGGCCAAGGGTTTAATGAAGTGAACCAGGGCAAAGATTAAACTATTCAGGACCAATGCCAATGGTTGAGAACTGCCCTGTTCCAACTCCCAGAGCAGCCAACCCCGGAACAACAACTCCTCAGACCAACCTACCGCTAGGGCTGTTAGGACTCCGCCTAAGGCGGTGGTGACTAGGAATGAGATGTGGAGAGACTGGGGATTGAGGGCAGCCCACCCCAGGGCTAGCTGAATTGCCACGAGAAGACAAAAACTGACTCCCCCCAAGCCTATCCCCATAATCAGCCCCTGAGCGAGGCGTCGACCACCGGTAAAGCCTAGCACCTCCCATGTATGAGGAATCTGGTGCACTCGTTGCTGCCAGAGGGGCAACCCTACTAAAAACACCAGGTAAAGGAGGGCCGTCGGGATCAAATCACCCCCAGGTAACCTGTCCTGGTCAGAAGCCCAGTAGAGAGGTAATGCCAGAGGCAACCAAACCACAATAATAATGGTAAGAAAGATCAGCACCCTAAGGAGGGGAGGCTGGCGGGCTAGCCTGGACCAATCACTACTCATCCGATTCAATTGTACTGGTCAACCCCAAACTACACAGTCCTTCACTGTAAAACTCGGCAGGTTCTAGGGCACAGGTAATAACCAAAGCTACTCCGGCAGTATGAGCCTGCATCATAATATCGACTGCCTGGGGCGGTGTTAGGCTGGGTACAACTTTCAATAGGGCTTCCACGACGTATTCCATAGAATTAAAGTCGTCATTGTGGAGCAGTACCCGATAGCGGGGAGCGGGTTTTCGCAGTGTGGAAGTTGAGCGTTGCTCAATCGTTTCAACGGACACAGCCTGACCTCGTTTTTGAAAATTAGGTAAGGTTAAAAATCAGTAACCCCTAACTTAAGAAAGCTAAGACTATTTCATACTAGTTTAGTAATGACTATGCCACAGGTAGACCTGAGACGCAAAGCCTCCGAGAGTGATTAGAATTTTGTGTGAATCGTCTGGCTATTATAAATTCATGATTTCAGCCTGATCTGGCCTGGTTTCCTGAACACACCCTCCGGTTAAGCCATCGGCATAGGCTATCAGAATGTCCTGCAGGTCCCGGTTTTTTCAGGTCCGTCAGCGCCTGCAACCAGCATTTAACCCCCTCGGCTTTGGCGTCTTCCCTCCACAGCATGACTACCTCCAAGGATTCTCTCCTCACTGGACAAATTATCTATCTAGCCTGGGCCAATGATCGTCTTTATGCAGAGGTAATTCAGATTCAGCCAGAACGTGGGTTGGGTTGGTTAAGACTAAAGTGTACCCCGTTGTCTAGACAGTTAGGGTAGGAATTTAAAGTAGAGTCGCCATTTAGTTCATTTCCTTTCTC
>JAYKIM010000267.1:0-4361 GCA_035286245.1 Cyanobacteriota bacterium
CAACGAAGGCAATCACGTAGCAGGCGGTAGCCGCTAGCAGGGTGGGAATCATCAGCACTCCGAACCAGCCAATGTAGAGGCGGTTTTCGGTGCTGGTCACCCACTGACAGAACTGCTCCCACAGGGAAGCGCTCTGTTGGCGTTGGAGAGTCGTGGTCATGATGTAAAAATGCAGGTTTAGGTTTACAAGGGAGTCATCGAGGGTCAAAAACCCATAGACGACCAGGTATGTATATCCCTACCTTAACCGAACTGTTACGGTTTGTAAAGAGGGTGGCTCTGGGAAAAGAGCGAGTGACAGTGCCAGTCATTACCACCGCCGGCCTGTTGGAAACCGGCGTGGAAGGGATATATCCGACGCTGTAGTGGCTGGGTCGACCGGAGATCCGCTGGGTTAGGGTTGAAAGTGAATCCGACTGTTGCTAATCCCTGCGTCGCGGTAGAAGTTATTCCAGCGATTGGCCAGGTCCCGATCGGCAAAGGGGCCAACCGCCACATGGGGACCCCGGGGACTGGTGCGCTGTTGCACCCGGTCTGCCGGGGTCCCCAGTTGCACCACCTGGGCGCTGAGCTGGGTAAGGTTAGCCTGGCTGGTGGGAATGACTACGTAGTAGGGGGCGCTGGAGGCAGCAGTAGCGGTGGGGGCTACGGCGGTGGTATTGGGGGGAGGCATATTCACTGGGTAGGTGCTGGGGCTAGCGGGGGATGCGTAGCCGAGCTGCTGACCGAACTCCACCTGGCTCGGGGGAGCCGCCTGGGTGGGGGGTGGTTGGGCTGGTAGGGTGGTGCTGGCGGTGGTGGTACCTACTGCCGGTAGAGGCGGTAGTTCCCCGGTGCTGGCATAGACATTGGCGGGCAGTTGGGCATAGCTGGGCTGGGCCGCTGCCGCTGTGGTTGTCTCCGCCATCACCCCTTGGACCGCCAGGTCCGCCACCCGTTGTTGGGCATTAGCGGCCAGGTTAAATCGACCGGCTTGAATCACCGATCGCCCCTGAAAGGTGGTGCGAAAAGCCGTAGGCTCAATCAGCCGCACCTGGTTGAGCAATTGATCACTGGTGCCATTCACCACCACCACGTACTGCTGGGCCGTGGTGGTCGGAACCGGTAAGGTACTGGGAGAAACCGGAATAGCCCCAGCCGGCACGGCGGGTACCAATTCATAGTCCTGGGCTAACAGCGGACCGCCTAACCCAGCCAGGGACAGGGTGGCTAATAGTCTAACGATAGCCTTGGCGCCGTAGGGACAGCGCCCCATCCGTCGAAGGGAATAACCCTGCATGTCCATACCACTCCTAAACCTAATAATCAGCAACGTCACATCATCGGCAGGGCGGTCGGACCGTCAACCTGAACCTGGGAAAACCCCTCTGGACCCCTGCCCGTCTTAGATCATGTGGATGTTAGCGCAGTTTTCTGACTTTGCATCATCTTGGTTTGATGGAATGACACCGGAAAAACAGCGCCTGGTATACTTCCAGCTATGTGAACATGATGAGATGCAGCGGTCTATGGGGTTAAAACCCACCTCCGGGGGCGCGATCTCGGCCAACTAGACTAGCTGGCAGGGGGTGAAGCATCCCTGCGCTAGCTAGCCTACTTCGCCTGAAGCTGTGGCGCTAAGACCTGGGGCTGCCCTAATCATTCGCCGAAGTCAATGCGCCAGATACCAGCGGCCATATCCGCCATATATTTTTGACGGGTTTCGATTTTTTGTTCATCCCAAACATCGTAGCGTTCGGCAATGGCTCGGGTAATCTGGAAGTCGCTGCCGCCATAAACTAATCGCTTGGCCCCGTAGTCACCATTGCCCAGGTCGCGATTACGGGCGCTCTCCAGGGGGGTGATATTACCCAGTCGGTAAATTAACCGGTTCTGCTTAGCCTCTTCAATATAGGCCCAATGCTCCGTAGGATGCTCCGGTAGGATGTGCTCCAGGTTGTACAGGGCGCTTTCAAAGTCAAAGGCTTGGCCCGATCGCTGCTGTTCAATGGCAAACAGGATATAGCGGACAATTTTCTTATTGCGACTGTTGGTGGTGCGTAGTTCTTTCTCAGCAAAGGCCCCCTTAAATTGCGAATCCTCTGGATAGACCCGGGCCAGGGCTTCCCGCACTTGAGGGTAGCGGGTATAAGTTCCTTCAGAAACCTTGCGGGCGATTTCGTTGTAGAGGGTTTCCTGCTCGTGGGTGGGCAGATTGCAGATCACGTTGTAGCGCAGGGAAATTACGGCGATGGCCCGTAGGATGCGGGTAAAGGCGGATCGATCGGCCTGAAAGAACCGTTGGTAACAGGCCAGCAGCATAGCCAGGGGTTGGCGGACCCCAAACATCATTAACTGCTTGAGGGCTTCGCCCTCCTCAGCTTGCCAGCGGTCATCCTGAGCATCCCGCAGGGCGGCGTAGATATCAGCTCCGTAGTCTAGATCACGCACCAGGCTAAAGGCCCCCTCCCGGCTGGTGATATTGCGTCGAATAGCCTTGAACAGATCGGTTTTGCGAACCAGCCGATGGCGACTGTTCCAGAACACCCGCAAAAACTCTGGGAAGCTCTCGCTGCCCAGGAGGCCAACAATTCGTTCCCACCGATCCTCCAGGGCCTGCACTTCGGTTTCGTGGGTGTCCTCGGTGCTAATCAGAGAAAACAGGTAGTTCTTCAGCAGGTCAGTGGAAGAAAGCCTCACCCCTCGGGCGTTGAGGGTTTCAAACACCTTAAAGGCATTCAGTTCGTCGGTGACGGTGATCACGGTAAAAAATAGCTTGTCCACCAGGGCATCAATCAAGGCCGCAAAGTTTTTGCCGCTGTCGGTTTGGCTGCCTAAACGGGCCTTGAGCCGTTCCTTAAACCAGTTGAAGGCTTTGCGTAGCTGGTGTTCAGAGGCATTAAGGCCCCGTTGGGGAATCCGCTCCAGGGGTACCAAATAGGTCTGATAGAAACGATTGTTATGGCGGTTGAGCTCCAGCTTAGAACGGGGCACCAGGCTCACCGGGTCCACGTAGCCTATGTAACCACTGCGCAGCTGATCTCGACGGAGCTTATTGTTCTCGGCATCCAGACCGGCGGCGATTAACTCCTCTAGATAGGCTAGACCCGCCAGCACCATAATGCTAATGGTGGTCATGCGCTGCTGGCCATCGATGATGTCAAAGCGTTTGCTATCGGCGGATTGCAACACCAGATAGCCCATGTAGTGGGCCGGTTCGCCATCCACTTCAAACAGGGCGGTAATATCTTGCCAGAGGTCATCCCACTCGTCTTCACCCCAGGAGTAGTCACGCTGAAAGGGGGGCACATGGTAGTTAAGGCCATTGCCGAGTAGCTGTCGAAAGGTGGCGTTGGTGGTGTTGAAGTTGAGGGTGGCCATAACTTCACTATAGGGACTGGCTCAGATCAGCAAGAGTTTTCATGGCTTTCCTATCCTATCCAATCAGGCTGGCAATAGCCTGAATCGACCATGCCCCCCTGTGCCAGGGGCGGAGTAAGGCGTACACTTTTAGAAACGCCCAATTTGCAATTCGGATATCCCTCTATGGCAGCCAACACCGGTCCCATCCCTGCCCAGCCTCGACCGATCAAATTTGGTACCGATGGCTGGCGAGGCATTATTGCCGCCGACTTTACCTTTGAACGGGTGGCCCAGGTGGCGGCGGTGGCCGCCCATGTGTTAAGTCAGTACTTTGGTCCCCAGACCGGTAGTCGCACCATTGCGGTGGGCTACGATCGCCGCTTTCTCTCCGCCGAATTTGCCCGCACCGCCGCTGAAGCCATCACCGATCAAGGCTTTGATGTGCTGCTGTCCCAATCCTATGCCCCCACCCCCGCCTTTAGCTTCGCCGCCAAGCACCAGGGGTTGCTGGGGGCGATCGTGATTACCGCCAGCCATAACCCCCCCATCTACTCCCGCTTAAAAATTAAGGGAGCCTTTGGCGGCTCCGTGGGCCCGGAGGTAACCCAGCAGGTGGAGGCACTGTTGCCCACCCCGCCAGCGCCCCTGGGGGCGAAGGGGCAGATGGTCAGTTTTGATCCCTGGCCTGACTACTGCGCCGCGCTGCAGGCCGCCGTGGATGTGCCGGCCATCCAGACCGCCATTGCCAGGGGGCAACTGACCGTATTTGCCGATGTCATGCATGGGGCCGCGGCGGGAGGGCTGCCCCGACTGCTGGGGGAGGAAAGCACCCACGAACTGCACAGCACCGCCGACCCCCTGTTTGGCGGTAACCCCCCCGAACCCCTGCCCCAATACCTCAAGGAACTGCTGCATAGGGTCAAGGCCTACCAACCGCCCCAGGGCGGGGTGAAGGTGGGGCTGGTGTTTGATGGCGATAGCGATCGCATCGCCGCCGTGGATGGGGCGGGGGAGTTCCT
>JAYKIM010000268.1:0-12299 GCA_035286245.1 Cyanobacteriota bacterium
GCCTCGGGGTTGGCCTCCAGGGCCCACTGGTAGCCGGTGCTGGGGTTTTCCGGCAGTTGGATAGTCAGGCGATCGCCCACCCGTAGCTTGACAGTTTGGTTATTATTCACCTCGGTCAGGGGGGCTAAGTCTATGGTTCGGACCTCCAGGGCAGACTGGACACGGTGGGCCTCACAGCTGACCAAACTCAGCAGTACCAGCCCCAGGATGACAAGCCCCCGGCCCACCGACCGGTATCCTCGCCCGGGGGGGCATTGACGGCGGCCAAAGTGGCTCAGCTGATGCAAAGGCACCATGGGTTTCCTGGCTCCCAATCGATAGGGTGAACATTCCGGATTGGCTTTGCTCCATGTGCCCTTGGCCCCCGGTTTCTATCTCGATCCTAGGGTGGTGGAGCTGGTTTCAGGGGGAGGTTGATACTAGCTGTCATATTTTGTTGTACAAGTTTTGTTGTACAAGCTTAATCAGAGCGCTATAGCCTGATGGCGTTGGCCTTGACCTCGGAACAGTGAGTCGGAACGCCTACCCAGCCTGCTTAGTTTGATCGATCGCCCGTGTGGTCAGCATTCTAGACAAGGTCTATTAACCTTTCCTTAAAATTAAAGGGGGCTTCCCTTAATCTTGCTGGTCTGACCTTTGGGCTATTCTAGGGTGTTGGTGTTGCAGAGCTGATCCAGCTTCCCAACCCAGATTAGTTCTCCCTATTTCAGAGCATCGTTGGCTAGGATAACTCCGCTATGACCACGGTTTTAGACTTTTTGGTGAAGGGGGGGCCCGTGATGGTGCCCGTCCTTGGGTGTTCGGTGCTCACCATCGCGACGGGGTTGGAACGGGCCCTGTTCTGGACCCGCCTGCTGAGTCGGGAGAAGCGGGTGGTGAAGGAGGTGCTGGAGGCGGCGCGGCGGGATCTGAGCGAAGCGGCTGCCCTAGCCGCCCAGGCCCAGGACTTGCCGATTGGGCGCTTTTTACTGGCCCCCCTGCGGTTGCGGGAACCTTCGCCGGAAACCTTTAGCCTGGCCATGGAGGCGGCGGCAGATAAGGAGTTTGTCCAGATGCGCAAGGGTGACAAAATGTTAGAAACCATTGTGGCGGTGGCCCCCCTGCTGGGGCTGTTGGGGACGGTCACCGGCTTGATTGCCACCTTTAGTAACCTAAATATTGGCGGCGGTGGCAGCGCAGACCAGGCCACCGCCGCCGCTGCTGGTATCGGGGAAGCCCTGATTACCACCGCCGCGGGGATGGTGGTGGCGATTATGGCCCTGCTGGTGTTTCGCCTGATGGTGAGTCTACAGTCCCAACAGATTGATTATTTCTCTGAGACCGGTAGTGAGCTGGAATTGATCTATCGACAGTACTGGTATGAACCCCAGGCAGCAGCCAGGGAACGGCTGCTGCGCTAAGCAGAGGGAGGCTGGGTAGAGGATTTCCCCCAGGGGCAGAAAATGTTAGGTTTGAACCTGGAGAAAACCTAAAGGTAAGACCATGACCTACTACTGGTTAAAGTCCTTTCACATCATTGGAGTGGTGGTGTGGTTCGCCGGCCTATTTTACCTGGTGCGCCTGTTTATTTACCACGTGGAAGCTGGGGCGGAGCCAGAACCAGCCCAAACCATTCTCAAACGCCAGTACGAAGTCATGGAACGGCGACTCTATACCATCATTACCACACCGGGGTTAGTGGTAACCGTAGCCATGGCGATCGCCCTGTTGGTCACCATGCCCGACTACCTGAAGAATGGTTGGATGCACATCAAACTGGCCCTGGTGGGCGTTTTGCTGGCCTACCATATTTACTGTGGCCGGCTGATGGGGCAACTCCAGCGGGGGGAGTGCCAGTGGTCTAGCCAGCAATTGCGGGCCCTCAACGAAGCCCCCACGCTGCTGTTGGTGGTAATTGTCATGTTGGTGGTGTTCAAGAACAATTTTCCCACCGGAGCCACCACCTGGCTGGTGGTGGGGCTGGTGGTGACCATGGCGGCAACCATCCAGTTCTACGCCCGCAAGCGTCGTCTGGATCGTGAAAAACTGACCCTCAACCAGGACAGCCCCCAAGTTCCCTAGGTTGGGTAGGGGGCTGACCGGTAGTATATCCCCTAGCTCCGGGGCATCACCGCTGAAGCATACAGCCCTGGCTAGGGTTACACCATGGCGGGGATTTTAATGCCCGTCAAAATTCCCTCTTTTTGGGCCATGTGCAGCATTAAATCCAGCACCCGCATGGAGTAGCCCCACTCATTGTCGTACCAGGCCACCACCTTAAAGAACTGACTATTCAGCCCCATGCCGGCCTCCGCATCAAAGGTGCTGGAGTGGGGGTCGGTGGTGAAGTCAGTGGACACCACCGCCTCGTCGGTATAACCCAGAATGCCCTTCAGGGACCCTTCGGCGGCGGCCCGCATGGCGGCGCAGATGGCCTCGTAGGTGGTGGGCCTTTCGGTCTTAAAGGTGAGATCCACCGCCGACACATTCGGGGTGGGAACCCGGAAGGCCATACCAGTCAGTCGCCCCTTCAGTTCCGGCAGCACCAGGGTGACCGCCTTGGCGGCGCCGGTGGAGGAGGGGATGATGTTTTGTCCAGAGCCCCGGCCCCCTCGGAAGTCCTTCTTGGAGGGGCCATCAACGCTGGGTTGGGTGGCGGTGGTGGCGTGGACGGTGGTCATCAAGCCCTCCGCCAGACCAAAGTTGTCGTTGATCACCTTGGCGATGGGGGCCAGGCAGTTGGTGGTGCAGCTGGCATTGGAGACCACCAAATCCCTGGTTGGGTCAAAGCTTTCGTGATTCACCCCCACCAGCAGGGTCCTAACCTGCTCAGGGTCCTGAGTGGGGGCGGAGATCACCACCCGACGAGCCCCGGCGGCAATATGCTGGTGGGCCGCCTCAAAGGTGGTAAACAGCCCCGTAGACTCCACCACGTAATCTGCCCCCAGGTCTCCCCAGGGTAACTCCGCCGGATTACGCACCGCCAGGCAGGGAATTTTCTTCCCGTTAACCAGGATGCCGTCCTCCAGGGCCTCTACGGTGCCCTCAAAGCGGCCATGGGTGGAGTCATACTTAAGCAGGTAGGCCAGGTTATTGGGGGGAACCAGGTCATTGATGCCGACGAACTCAATATTGGGGTTTTTGATTCCGCCCCGCAACACCAACCGGCCAATGCGGCCAAAGCCATTGATACCAACTTTCAGGGTGGTCATGCTGGATACTCCTTGAGAAGGGTTTGCATCGATCAAGCAGACAGACTGGGACTCAGCATGGCGGAACTCTGGCGGGGTTTTAGTTAAACAGGGCACTAAAGTCCCCTCGTTCTGAGTTGAGATCGCCCTGGCCAGGTCACCGGTTGCCCCTCTGCCTTTATGTATGTAAAGGGGAAATTTAGGCTACCCCCCAGATTTACCGGTTTCCTTCAAGGTTGTGAAGGGAAGGGTAACCCTGGCCAGGGGCTGGAACCCTTGAGGGAACTGGCCGGGGACTGAGGCTATCGCAACACCTCCAGACCAATCCAGGAACGGGGTTTATAATGAAACCCTGAAATGACTTAGGCAGGCCCATAACCGATGGTAGATGCATTACGACAGCAACAACGGCAACAGGGAGGTGTGTTTGACCAAGCCCCTGTCCCCCAGAGCTTTGGTAATGATGGCCTGGCCCTGGCCGCCGCAGCGGCTGGCTGTGCCCTGGTGGATCGGAGTCACTGGGGGGTTCTATCCCTAACCGGCGGCGATCGCCATCGGTTTTTACACAACCAGACCACCCAAAGCTTTAACCAGCGCCCCCCGGGAACCGGCGCCGATACCGTGTTTGTCACCGCCACCGCCAGAACCCTCGACCTGGTCACTGCCTACGTCACCGAAGTAGCCCTGATCCTGCTCACCTCTCCGGGGCAGGATGAAGCGCTGATGGTCTGGATGGATCGGTACATTTTTCCCGCCGATCAGGTGCGGCTGGAGAACCTCAGCGGCCAAACCCTGGCCTTCACCCTGGTGGGCCCCACCAGTGGGGCGGTGCTTGCCCAACTCGGGGTAGACCCGCAGCCAACGGCGATGGACGGTGATCACCGCCTGGTTCAGGCCACCGTGGGGGAGTGCCGGTTAGCGGTGGGCACGGGGCTGGGGCTACCGGGGTATACCCTGCTGGCGCCGGCGGCGATCTCCGCCCCCCTTTGGACCCAACTGTGCCAGGCCGGAGCCATACCCGCAGGGGAACAGGTGTGGGAGCAATGGCGGGTACAGCAGGGTCGCCCTGCTCCAGAAAAGGAACTGGGGGCGGATTACAATCCCCTGGAGGCGGGGCTGTGGCAAACCATCTCCTTTGACAAGGGCTGCTACATTGGCCAGGAAACCATTGCCCGTCTCAATACTTACCAGGGGGTCAAGCAGCAGCTCTGGGGTTTACGGCTCAGTGCCCCGGTGGCCTGCGGCAGCCCCCTGACCCTGGCGGGGGAAAGGGTGGGGGTGGTGACCAGCGTGGTGGATGGACCCGAGGGAGCGATCGGCCTGGGCTATGTGCGCACTAAAGCCGGGGGGGCGGGTCTGGTGGTGCAGGCAGATGACGCCACGGTCCAATTGATTGATTGCCCCTTTCTTTCCCGAGGATACCTGACCCCGATCCAGGAGGATGCCTC
This sequence comes from Cyanobacteriota bacterium, assembly GCA_035286245.1. Lineage (GTDB taxonomy): Bacteria > Cyanobacteriota > Cyanobacteriia > Phormidesmidales > Phormidesmidaceae > Nodosilinea. The sequence continues at coordinate 4,619 of JAYKIM010000268.1, forward strand.
CCAGTAGGGGGGGTGAATTAGGCGACCCTTCAAGAGGGGGGGAACGTTCAGGAGTCACTGGCCTAGCCCCCTTCTGACCCCTGACTGTTTGCCAATCAGCTGGGTAGCAATTATCTTCTCTCCACTAGTGGTCTAGAAAGATTTAAGTGAGTGGTAAATCTCTCCCCGTCCCCCTATCTCCCCGTCTCCTCTGCTGGCCTCAACCCGTCACTTTAAGGTTGATAGAGTACTAGGAGGATCCTATCTCCAGACAGGCGGCCAGGGTGGCGACTACGGAGCGACTTAGAGCCTCGTAGTCATAGCCGCCCTCCAGACCAAATAGCACTCGACGGGTTAACCCCAGGCAATACTGGGTGAAGCGGCCAAAGTCTTCGGGTTGCAGGGCCATACTAGCCAGGGGATCGGCCCCATTAGCGTCGTAGCCAGCACTGACGATCAGCAGCTGCGGATCAACGTTTCGCAAAAAGGGTAAAACCTGCTGCTCAAAGGCCTGGTTATAAACCTGGGCTCCACTACCCGGCGGTAGGGGAATGTTCAATAGGGTGTGGTGGGGGCCAGTTTCCTCCGCCCGACCGCTGCCGGGATAGGCCGGAAACTGATGCAGGGAACAGTAGGCAATGGCCGGATTGTTCTGCACCAGGGCCTGGGTGCCATTGCCATGATGCACGTCCCAGTCTAGAATAGCCACCCGATCCACCCCGGGCTGGGCCAGGGCATAGTGGGCGGCAATGGCGGCGTTAGCCAACAGACAAAACCCCATACCCTGATCGTAAAGGGCATGGTGGCCAGGCGGCCGGGCCAGCACAAAGGCCGGTTCACCCGCGGTCAGCACCTGATCTACCCCATCCAACCAAGCCCGCACCGCCAGCCGAGCCACCCCGTAGCTAGCGGCCGACAGCACCGTATCACCGTCCAACTGACCGCCCCCTGCCACCGCCATTTGCCCTAGCTGGCGAATATAGTTGGGACTGTGGATTTGGGCAATGGCCCGATCAGCGATTTCATCCACCGGACCCGGTCGCTGCCACTTTAAGGAGCTACGCCAACTCAGCTTTTCTAGGGCAGTCACAACGGCCTTTAACCGACCAGCATTTTCCGGGTGTAGGGGGCCTGGGCTATGGTCAAGGAACTCAGTTCCGTAAATAATAGGCAGAGTCATTATTGAAGAGTATTAGCGCTTCGTGGCGTAGAGTCAGTCGATTATCCTTCGAGGGGGGCCAAGAGTCGAAAATCATCAGCCAGGCGAAGTAGGTGGGTTTATGTCAGGACTTACCCGTGCTAGGCGGTATAAATTTGACGATCCCTTAAGACGGTCTTGAAGTTCAGTTCAAGAGCCAAGAGAAGTGGATGTATTGACGCCAAGCAGTGCTAGTAAGCCCCTGTCTTATCAAAGAGTACAAGAAAGGTTTTGAGAATTAAATTACAGTCATGTCCTAGGGACCAAACCCGTTGATAGTGAAGATCCAGCTTGACAATCTCTTCAAAATCCTTAATCACGGACCGACCATTGACCTGCCATTGACCGGTTAAACCCGGCTTGACATCCAACCGTCGCCAATGGTGAGGACTGTAGCGAGATACCTCATCCCCGGTGGGGGGCCGTGTGCCCACCAGACTCATTTCACCCTTCAAAACGTTAACAAACTGGGGAAATTCATCAAGACTAGTCTTTCGGAGGAAACGACCCACACGGGTAATTCGGGGATCGGCGGCATTTTTAAAGATTAGACCCTGGGCCTCATTGTTAACATTAGCCTTTAATTCGTCAGCATTTTCAACCATCGAACGGAACTTCCAAATGGTGAAGGGCTTACCCTTGAGGCCGTAACGAGGTTGGGAATAAAAAACAGGTCCTGAACTATCTAACTTAATCAGAATAGCGATGGGGCCAGCAAGTAATGCCAAGAAAGTCAGGCCGACCAAAGCACCAACAATATCAATGAACCGTTTACCCAGAGAGTTTACCGATGGATGTTGCTGCTCCAGGGTTGTAGCGCCAAAGGTTCCATCTACTAACACTGATGACGGCCAACGGGTGTGCTCTGGATCCTGATTGTTTTGAGATGACAACATAATAACGATAGCCTTCTAAACTGGAGCTAAATGGAAAACTGATGTGATGAGGGAAGAGAACCCATTTGAAACCAGGAAACGACCGAAGCGAGTAAGCGCCTGCAAAACCTTAGGAAGAAACCGTCTTAAGTTAGGACATCTGGGAATTCCAATGCTTTCAAGTATGTTCTCGGGAAGTCACAAGTTTTATGGCAGATTGGCGGCTAATAACTACTCCTTCAAGTACAACTAAGCCGCGCACTCCTTAAACTTGTAAAAATCTGACCATCTTAAAGTTAAGGTTCTTCAGATTAAAAAGTTAATCTCCTCGGCAAAAGCTAGAATCCACAGGAAAAGATCCCTACATATCGGGATTACTAATCAACCACTTAATAAGTGAAGGAAACAATAACAAGAAGTACTGAGACAAGGGGTAACCAGAGCTACCAACATGAGTCCATCGCTTTGGAGATTACCTAGTTGATACAAGTATCTTAAATTACTCCTTCTGGGTCAGCCATGCTTTCCAATTCAATTTCGTTATAACTTTGCGGCGGATTTGTCTCTATAAATTTTCTGTAAAGTCTCCCAGCTTAATGTTAATTCCGTCGGGAACCTAGTTCCATAGGGGAATAGTGGCTGATCCGCATAGGGATAGTTAGGGGATTCCTGGGCGCGGTTAGGGAGCCGGCCTAGGCGGTGGAACTAAATCGAATTAAGCTGGATGATAGAGAATCTATTCGGTTAGGCCAGCCAACGGGCTACATCCTTGGCGTGGTAGGTCAGGATAAGATCAGCGCCCGCCCGCTTAAAGCCGGTCATGGTCTCCATTACTACCCTTTGCTCATCAATCCAACCGTTGAGGGCGGCGGCCTTGACCATGGCATACTCGCCGGACACATTGTAGGCCGCCACCGGTAGTTGGGTGGCCTGTTTCACCCGCCAGATAATATCCATGTAGGCCAGGGCTGGTTTTACCATCAGCATGTCCGCCCCCTCGGCCATATCCAGGGCAATCTCCTTGAGGGCCTCGGTGCCATTGGCGGGGTCCATTTGGTAGGTGCGGCGATCGCCAAATTGGGGTGCTGACTCCGCCGCATCCCGAAAGGGCCCGTAGTAAGCGGAGGCGTACTTGGCGGCGTAGGAAAGGATCGGGGTATCGGTGAAGCCCTGCTCGTCCAGACCACTGCGAATCGCCTGGACAAAGCCATCCATCATGCCGGAGGGGGCAATCACATCGGCCCCGGCCCGCACCTGGGAAACAGCGGTTTTCTTCAGCAGCTCCAGGGTGGGATCGTTCAACACCCGACCGATCAGGTCCCCCACCTCCAGGTAGCCACAGTGGCCATGGGCGGTATATTCACAGAGACAGGTGTCAACGATCACCAGCAGATCGGGCACCGCTGCTTTAACCGCGGTGGTGGCGGTTTGCACAATACCGCAGTCATGCCAGGCCCCGGTCGCCTCCCCATCCTTATCGGTGGGGATGCCAAACAAGATAATGGCGGGAATCCCCAGGTCGTAGACCTCCTTAGCTTCCTCGACAATCTTATCGACGGATAGCTGGTACACCCCCGGCATGGAACTGACCTCCCGGGCCACCTGCTGACCCGGTACGGCAAACAAGGGATAAATCAGATCGGCCTGGGTAACCTGATGCTCCTGCACCATGCGGCGCAGTTGGGGATGCTGGCGCAGACGACGGGGACGATGGGTAGGAAACATAGGTAATTGGGGACAGCACCCCCCAGGCTAGTAAGGTTACTCAACACTAAACCGTGATTGGGCCCCGAAGACAAGTCCCTGGTTACGTTCTGTAACCTGCCAGGGGCGGGCGGCGGCCCAGGGGATCACCTAGCTAGGGGATTGGGGTGCTGGGGTAGTCGGTACTGGGCCAAAGATGCGATCGCTAAACCGCACATACCAGGCCGCCGCCTGCACCTGAATAATGTAGGCCATGGCAATGATCAGGGCAATCTCTGAGCCCTGATCGCGACCGAAGCTGGTCATGGCAATGGCCAGGGCAATGGAGAGATTGCGCATCACCGTACCGTAGACCAGGGCAATGCCATCTCCCCGGTTAAACCACAGCTTTGCCACCCCCGTACTAATTAGAAAATTACCGGCATACAAAATCGCCAGGGGCACCAAGAAAGATAACAGCAGCATGGGGTTCGAGACAATATCCCTGGCCTTCAGAGCCATGGCCACCAACACCACCCCCAATACCCCCAAGGTAGAAAACGTCGGGAACTTTTGTTTTAAGTTTTTATGGTACTTGTCGGCCCCCAGGGTGCGAATCAAGACAAGGCGAGTCAACAGGCCCAGCCCCATGGGTAAAAACACAATCACCACAATTTGTCGAAATATACTGGCCAGGGGAATATCCACCACCGCCCCCATTAACCCCTTGGCATACAATGGCGTCGCCACCGATCCCAAAATCAACCCCACCACGGTCATTTTAATGGCCGCGCTAACGTTACCCCGGGCAAAACCAGTCCAGGAGATGGTCATGCCGCTGGTGGGTAACAGGGAGGCTAGCAGCAGACCCAGGGCGACCAGGGGGCGATCGGCAAAGAATACCTGCCCCATGGCAAAGGCGAAAAAGGGAACCACCGCAAAGTTAATCAACTGAGTGACCAGTTGCACCTTCAAGTCTCCTCCGGAGAGCACCTCCTGCAACTGCAGGTTGATCATCATCGGGTACACCATCAAAAAGGTGAGGGGAATAATCAGGGCCTTCAGGGGGGTGGGATCGATCAGTACCCCCAACCCAATGCCCAGAACCATGGCGGCCGGCACCGACCAGACCAGGTTCCTTTGCATTATGTTCAGTAGTTTCCACATGACGATCACCTCAGTTCCTAATCAGATGGAACCCCAGCAGGACATAGATTATTATATAACTAATTAGCAAAATATGTTTTCTGTGGAACCCGAGAGCCATTAATTTCATGGATTTGTATAGACTGAATAAGACTATGCCAGGCTAGCTATAATTGAATTACTGAATAGTCAGATAGAGAAATATTGTTTAAGGGATGTGATGCTATGGCCCATGTGGTGGTGGTGGTGGCCAGCCAGGCCCCGGCCTGGGTTATCATCCATAGAGAGAGGCGCACGGCTAGGGCAAAGGGCAATGCTGCAGGGCTCAATCTTAAAACAGGTGGTGGCGACCCAGGGGGAGGCGGATTCCACCCCCATCCACTTTGGGGTGTACTACAAAAACACCCTGGTGGCCCTTTGCCATGCCCTGGAGGACTTCATCCTGGGGCTACCCGATGAGGGGCTCAAGCCCCTGGTGATTACCGCCTTTCAGCGGGGCAAGTGGTACCTGCAGGAGGCCGATCGCTACGGGGCCATTGCCGACCAGGCGGCCCAAATCGTCATTATGGCGTCGCCAGAGGCGGGCTTCCACAGCCACCCCACCAGCCAGCGCCCCAACGTCGCCCTGGTGGACCTGGCCGATGATGATCCGGTCAACCAGGAATGGCATCTGATCATTCTCTCCCCCGACTACAGCGCCATGGTGCTGTGCCAGGAGCTTAGCGATGCTGACTACGGCCCCGCTGGCCCCCCTGCGGTGGACCTGGAACGGAAGTTCTACGGTCTCTGGAGTTTTGATCGGCCCCTGGTAATTGAGGCGGCGGCGCTGGCGATCGCCCACCTGGGCCGCTACCAACCCGATCTGCAGGCTCACCTGCAGGCCCTTTGGCAGCAACAGCAGCAGCAAAATAACCACCGGGAGGTCACCCCGGCGGCAACCCAGGTGGTGCGGTACCTGCAACAGCAACGCGACCAACTACCCGATGACCCCAGCCTCAGCCACCCCCAGGATCTGGACCAAAACCTGGCCAGCAATGAACTCCAGGCCTTTCTACGCATGGCCCAATGGGTGGATCGCCGCGATCCCCTTAACCCCCTGGCGGCCAGGGAGGTGGTGGAGGTTTTAGAAATCATGGGCCAATTGCTCGATCTACCCGCCTGGCAGGTGCAGCGGCTGCGCCTGGCGGGCTGGTTACACCGGATTGCCCCGGCCAGCCCGGCGGTGGATACCAGCGCCGCTGGCCCCAATTGTCCCCTGGTGCCGGCGGTGCAGTCCCTGCGCCTGATGCCCCGGCTACGGGCGGTGGCCACCATTATTGCCCACCAAGGGGAGTGGTGGAATGGTCAGGGTAGCCCCGCCGGCCTGGCGGGGGAGGCGATTCCCCTGGAGTCGCGGTTGTTGGGGCTGGCGGCGGAGTTTCAGCGCTGTCGGGCCAGGGCTGAAACTCCAGCAACGGAGGCCAGCAGCGGTTTACTGAGGGGGCTAGAGGCCTGTCAAGCCCAGTCGGGTAGCCGCTGGGATCCCACCCTGGTGGAGCTACTCGGCTTAACCGCCACGGCCCTCCAGCAAGGGCTGGCTCCCCCCATTACCCAGCCCCCCAGTCTGATGGTTAACCTGCTCAACCCCGATCTATCCCTTTCCCCCTAACTCTCCCCTCCATGTCCCACCCTAGCCTCGACTCCGCCTCCGATCTGGCCGCCCTACGGGCCGGTCAGCGCCGCCACCTGCCGGGGGCAGACCTGGAGGATGGGGACTTGAGTCAGCTCAACCTGGCGGGGCTGAACCTGGCGGGAGCGAATTTAGTGGGGGCGAATCTGGGGGGGGCTAACCTCAACCAGGCCCAGCTCGGGGGGGCTAACCTGATGGGCGCCAACCTGGGGCAGACCGACCTGCGGGCCCAGCTCTGGGGGGCTAACCTGATGCAGGCGGACCTGAGCAGCGCTGACCTGCGGGGGGCTAACCTGCGGGGGGCTAACCTGACCGGGGCCCGCCTGGCTGGGGGCAGCCTGGGGGCGGCCTGTCTCAGCGGCGCCAACCTGCAGGAGGCGGATCTCCAAGGGGCAGACCTGCGGGGGGCGGATCTGCGCGGCGCCATCCTCAGCCGGGCTAACCTGCAGGGGGCCGATCTGGGCCAGGCCAACCTGCAGGGAGCCCAGTTGGATCAGGCCAACCTGCAGGAGGCGGACCTCAGTCAGGCCAACCTGCAGGGGGCGGACCTCAGCGGCGCTAACCTGCTCTGTGCCAGACTGCACCACACCCAACTGATCGGGGCGGAGCTGCAGCAGACCTGTCTGCTGGGCACGGAGCTGAGTGCCTAATACCAGGCGGCGCAAATGAGGGGATTCTTGAAGAGGGGGTCAGGAGTCAGAAATCAGAAGCGACTGTTCTAACCGCCTACTGACCCCTAACTCCTACCTCCTTCCGGCCCCCCTTCTCCCAGATTTGAGCTACTAGATACACACAGCTTGCTCAAAATGCCCCATTGGGCCCCCCAAGATTGGGGGATGTTAGCGGTGAATAGCTAATCTGCTGCCAGGCCCCCCAGCCCCCACCTCGCGTAGCGGCCCGGAGGGCATATACTGGGGGGAGTTAGCGGTGTCGAGCATCTATGACGGCCCAAAGTCCCCCAATTTTGGGGGATTTTGGGGGCCTTTGAAAGCAAGTCTACCAGCCAGGCACTGGTCTGTTAAGAGGAGATGCATCTAAACCCTGACATGCAAAGGATTTCCTGGGTAGATAAGGGGCGAGAGCAGAGGCCGATGGCCATCGCTGGAGTCGTCTGTTTAGCTAATCCCCAAT
>JAYKIM010000269.1:0-8833 GCA_035286245.1 Cyanobacteriota bacterium
CCGGGCAAAGACGCTAATATCCAGCCGGCCCCGGTGGCGCTGTACCACCGATAGGGGTAGACCAGTTAACTCCGCCAACTGCTGGTAAACGGCCTGGCAAGTGGCCTCCGGGGCCGTTGCCCCCATCGCCAGGAAAGGAATCAGGGTCTGACGGGCAAAGGTTTCTGCCCTGGCAATGTGGGTGGCCATATCCGTAGCCGCTACCCGACCGTGGTGAAGGGCGCTAGCCGCCATAGAGGGGACCGCCGTAGCCCAACCGGTAAGGGTGTAGTCGGTGCCAAAGAGGAGCTCAAATTCCATGACGGGGGAAATTAAAATGGCGCCGCAGAGGCCAATGCCAAAGTCTTCCTGGAGCTTGCGGGTGAGTTTGGCAACGCGGAAGCCCCCGTAGCTTTCCCCGGCGATAAACAGGGGGGATAGCCAGCGATGGTGGCTGGAAAGATAGTTTTGAATGAACTGCCCCAGGGTATTTAAATCCTGTTCTACTTCCCAGAATTTTTTTTCGGGTTTGCTCTCCACCGCTTTCTCGGAGCTCGGCTCGGCGGCATGCTCCTGGACCTTCTCCTCCAGGTTGGGCAGTCGTCGACTGAAGCCAGTGCCCACCGGATCAATAAACACCAGATCGGTAAAGCTGAGCCAGGTTTCTGGGTTATCCACCACCCGCACCGGTGGTTTGGGTAAGCTGCCATCGCTGTGGAAGTAAACCCGTTGTGGGCCAAGGGCACCCATGTGGAGGTAGGCGGAGGCCGCCCCGGGTCCACCGTTGAAGACAAAGGTGAGGGGACGGTCAGAACTGGGGCGATCGCTGAGCTGGTAGGCGACGTGGAACAGTTCCGCCACCGGTTTCTCGTTTTCATAGATTAATTGCCATTGGGCGGAGGCGGTGTAGCTGAGGGTACCCTGGCTAGTCTTGAGGGTGTGCTCAGTGGTGCTACCGGGACGGGGGCTAGGCAGGGTGGAGGGATCGGTCATGGGGATGATGGATAGATAGGGATAGGGAAGACGGGAACAGCGGGATTATTCACGATAGATACGATTGCCCAGGCCCCTGAGCACCCCACGCCCCACCAGGCCAATGCCTCGACCCAGGACATCCGTAAGCAGGTAAACAATGCCACTGCCCACCAGGCTAATCGCTTGGCGAAACCGGGGGGCAACGGCGTCCCGGGTCTCAATGGCCACAGTGACGGCCCACTGCAGGCCAGACAGTTGCTCCAGCTCCTGCTGGCGGGGGTGATAGATGGGCTGGGGTTGGATGCCCCGTTCAGTAAACCTGAACAGGCGATAGCGGCTCTCAAAGATAGCCTGGGGCTCATGGACCAGGGTCTCCCAGCGATAGCGCCAGGACAGGTCGTTGCGGAAGCGGGCGATATCCCGGCTGCTGATCAGGCGCCGGTGGTAGAGACTTTTCTTAATCACCTCCACATCGGCGAAACAATTCAGTAGGGGCTGCATGACGGCGTTGGCCAGCTGGATCAGCAGATGTTCCAGCAGCAGTTGGCTGTGATACAGGGCCTCCGGCGCGGAGGCCGGAAAAGAAGCGCCATCGACGATCATGGGCTCTTGAAACAACAGGTGCCCCAGCAGCATGGGCACCAGGGGGATAGTTTCCAGCCGAGATCGCCGCACCTCCTCCGCCTCCCCCATCAAGGTATCCACCACCGGTTGTTCCAGGTTTTCCACCGGCAGGGTGTAGTAGGGGCCAAAGAAGCTGGTCAGGCTATTGCGCCAAATCGTCTGCAACACCAGGGGGCTCCGCTCCGCCAGTTGACCCGGCTGCACCTGGGAGCGCCGCAACTCCTCCAAGGCGTCCTCCCACTGCCGCAGGATCAGGTACAGCAGTTCTCGCTTTTTCTCAGTTCTGAGAATATCGGTTTCCAGGGGAATGTCACTGGTATTATCCAGATTCCCCTGGAGGTTGCTGAATATCCGCTCCAGGACCAGACTGGTGATCTCCCTGGCCGGAACCAGGGTATCTCTCTGGGGGCGGAGTTCCAGTCCAGTTGGGGCGGGGGACCCATCCCCAGGCCGGGGGGGGGGAGGCATGTTCGGGGCGCTGGGGGAGGGGCGATCGCCCTCAGGCCAGGCCGGGGTGGCCAGCAGTTGCCCCATCAACCAACGGGCGGCCCGTAGTTCCCGGTAGCGGCCCGCCAGCACCGCCTCGGACCAGAGATTCCCCCTGCCTCGCCGTTGTTCCACCTGAATGGCGGTCATCACCGTCTCGATTTGCTGGATAGCGGAGATTCGCAGTTGCCGCCGTAGCGCTAGCCACGGTCCGGGCGGTGGGGTGGGGGACGGCGACAGGATCGGGTTGACCTCCGTCGGGGGCGGCTGGGTTAGCTGGCGAATCAGCCGGTCTAGCTCGGCCACCGCCATCCCCCGAGCCCCAAGGGCATCGGCCCCCACCTGGGCAGCGGCGGCCTGCAACACCGGCTCCACCTGGGCGCTGAGCACCAACACCGGCAGGGTGGGCCACCGGCGTTTAATTTCGGCACAAAGCTGCAAGCCGGGCAACGGCTGGGGCTGCCCGGCCCCCAGTCCCAGGTCCAAAATCACCAGGTCCAGATCTGCGCCGGACCCCAGGCCCAAATTAGTCAGGGCCTCCTCTACCTGGCTGGCTTCGGCCACCACCCGATGGCCAGCGGTTTGCTCCAGCCAGATGCGCAGACCCATGCGAAAAACCGGGTCTTCGTCCACCAGCATGAGTCGTAGGCAGGATGGGGTCACTCTGACGGGGATGAACTGGGGGCGGGGGCGGGGGCGGGGTTGGCAGGGCTAGGTCGGCCCTCCGCTTCCCAAATCGACCAGATGTAGTCTCGCTCTGACTTCCACAGGGCGATCGCCGCCTTCGCTTCTCCAGATAGGGCCCGACCGGCCCCAATTTGGGAGGCCAGGTTGATGGCGGCCGTTAACTTACCACCATAGGCCAGATCCTTAGCCTTGTCGAGAATCGGTCGGTCCTCAGCGATTTGCAGGGTGGCGGTCCAATCCTGAATCAGGCTTTGGGCCCGTCGATGGAGGGCCCGATCGGGGCCAATCTGCTGGGCCGCCGTGATTGCCTCGGTGAGTTTACCCTGCTTAGCCAGGGCCACCGCCGCCTCCAACCGGGGCCGGTCCTGAATCACCTGAATCTCCTGCCGCCAATCGGCAATCAGGGTTTGGGCCTCAACCCGTAGGGGCCGACCCATTTGCACCTGGGTTGCCTGGTCAATGGCGGCTTGCAGGGCGGGGATAGTGCCGGGACGGGCCAGGGCCTTAGCCCCTAGTAGCAGGGGGCGGTCCTCCAGGCGCTCCAGACTCAGGCGCCAATCGGCGATCAGGGTTTGGCCCTGCAGCCGCCTGGGGCGACCCAATTCTACCTGCTGGGCCTGCTCAATGGCCAGTTCATAGGTAGGGCGCCGCCCCAGGCTAGCCAGTAGGTCAGCGAACTTGAGGCAACGCAGGTCCTCTAACTGGGCCTGCCAATCGGGGAGAAAGCGCTGCCCCTCCTCGGCAAAGGGGCTACCGTCAGAAATTTGCTGTGTCGCGGCGATCGCCGCCATCAGGTTGAGCATGGTGCCATAGCGGGGCTTCAGAGCCGGTCCATCGAGGCTAACCGTACTGGCCAATTGCTGGGCGTGACTGAGGCGCAGCAGGTCCGCCGCCTCTGGATACAGATGCGGGCTGGGGGGCACCCCCCTGACTAGGGCCAGGGCCGCCTGCCGATCCCCCGCCTGCCAGCGGTCTAGGCCCGCTTTGAGCAGAGTTTGACTCCAGCCATCCACCTCCGCTTCCGCCTGTTGCCACACCTGACTCCCCAGGTTAATCTGGCGGGCCAGGTTGACAGCTTGCTGGAGCTTAGCCAGGTCACTGGAGACGGCCAGTTGGCGAGCGGTGCTCAACTGTTCCCAGCCCTGTTGTTCTATCTGAATTTGCCGCTGCCAAAAGGCGGAGCGGGTGTTTAACCAGTAGTCAGTCTTGAGGGTTTTGAAGCTTTGCCAGTGCAGCCTGGCCCTGGCCCAGTCCTGCTTGACCAGCGCCGCCTTAAGATCGGCCTCGATCGCCCGCCCCTGACTCCACTCCGATTGCCAGTTGTAGATCAGGGCTTGGGCCGACCGGCGCAGGGGAGTCTGGGATGGAATCTGGCCCGCCAAATTAACCGCGTCCTCCAGCCGGCCGGCCTGGGCCCAGCGATTGGCTAGCACCAGGATCTGCTCGGAGGCATCCTTCAGCACCTCCTGGGCTGCTTCGTAGTTGGCATCGGTGCGGGGCCAGTTTACCGTCAAGGTCACCGCTTGCTGCAGAGTGTTAGCCTCGCCAGCCCGGGCCTGGGCCGCTGCGCAGTAGAGCATATCGCGGGCGGAATGGAAGGGGGTAATCCTGTCGCAGTCGGGGGTAGGGGGAATGCGGGTGAGCCAGATCAGGGCCCAACCACTGAAGCTACCGGCCCCGACTAGCAGCAGCACCCAAAGGGTAGGCCAAAACCAACGCCAAAGGTTAAGCACAGGTACCGCCGGTAGGGGAGGTTGACTGGCGGAGGAAGCAACCACTCTGGAGGAAGCCGGGGACGATGCCATAGACAATACTGAAGCCCTGGTCGACTGATGGGTGACGATGCCACATTTTAAGAGCATTTCCCCAGTTTGGTCGCAGATTTTCGATTTATATCGTTGTAGCCCTTTAGCCCAGGCCAGCCAGCAACACTGTCGATTTTAGGGGTATCAACCTAGCCGATCACCCCAGATACCCTCGACTCAAACCTGGCCCGTCAGGCTATGGACCAAATCCTGGGCTCGGTTAGTAATAGCGGCCCAATCCCCCTGGGCGATCGCCGAGCGGGGAAACAGAGCGGTGGACAACCCCACCGCTAGGGCGCCGGCCTGAAGCAGGCCAGGGGCATTTCCCAGGGTAACTCCGCCAGTGGGCACCAGGGGAATGGCCGCCAGGGGGCCCTGCAGGCTACGCAGGTACTCCGCTCCCCCCACCGCCGTAATCGGAAACAGCTTGACCGCACTAGCCCCCGCCTGCCAGGCCGCCACTATTTCACTGGGGGTGAGGGCGCCGGGCACAAAGGGCCACTGCTGTTGCTGAGCCCAGGTAATCATGGTGCGATCGCTGTGGGGAGAAAAACCAAACTGGGCCCCCACTGTGACGGCCTGCTCCAGATCCGCTACGGAAAGCAGAGTGCCGGCGCCGATATGGCAGTCCGGCAACCGCTGCCGTAGCAGGGTGAGGATTTCCGCCGGTGCCTGACTATTCCAGGTGACCTCGATCAACCGGATACCCCCCGCCGCCACTGCGGTGGCCAGGGATAGGGCTAGTTGGACGTTAGCCACCCGCAGCACGGCGATGGCTTTGTGGGTGTGCAACAGGGACACAAAGGGGGAGGCAGGTTGGCAGGCTGGGGTGGACAAAACTGGACCCTCACTATGGACCCTAACACTGTAAAAGGACGCCGTAATGGCGTCCTTTTACAGTGTTAGAAATCAGGAAACCTAGGCAATGCTGGCCATTTTCACATCGCTAGTGGCCAGGAGTTGCTGAAGCTCCTCCGCATCTACGGTTTCCTTGTCTACCAACATATGGGCTAGCTGGTCAAGGATGGCCCGGTTGATGGTCAGCACCTGTTTGGCCCGGTGATAGGCCTCATCCACCAGGGATCGGACCTCATCATCAATGGTGGCAGCCGTAGCCTCGGAAAAATCCCGCTCGGCGGCAATATCTCGGCCCAGGAACATGTTGCCCTGTTGCCGCCCCAGGGCTACAGGCCCCAGCTTATCGCTCATGCCAAAGCGAGTCACCATCTGGCGAGCCACCCGGGCCACCTGCTGCAGGTCATTGGAGGCCCCGGTGGTGACCTCCTCTTCCCCAAAGACGAGCTCCTCAGCGATTCTACCCCCCAGGGCCACCGCCATCTGGTTTTGCAGGTAGGAACGGGAGTAGAGGCCAGACTCCAACCGATCTTCGCTAGGGGTAAACCAGGTCAAGCCACCGGCCCGACCCCGGGGAATGATGCTGATCTTCTGCACGGGATCATAGTCGGGCATCAGGGCACCCACCAGGGCATGGCCGGCTTCGTGATAAGCCACCAACTCCTTACGGCGCTCGCTCATTACCCGATCCTTCTTTTCAGGGCCAGCCAGCACCCGGTCAATGGCGTCGTTGACCTCATCCATAGAGATTTCCGTCAGGTTGCGACGGGCCGCCAGGATCGCCGCCTCATTCAGCAGGTTGGATAGATCGGCCCCGGTAAAGCCCGGTGTGCGACGAGCAATTTTCTGCAAATCCACATCCTTGGCGAACGTTTTACCGCGAGCGTGGACGTTCAACACCTCCAGTCGACCAGCGTAGTCAGGGCGGTCCACCACCACCTGGCGGTCAAATCGACCGGGACGCAGTAAAGCCGCATCTAACACATCGGGCCGGTTAGTGGCGGCAATGATGATAATACCGGTGTTACCCTCAAACCCATCCATTTCGGTCAACAGCTGGTTGAGGGTTTGCTCACGCTCGTCGTTGCCGCCCCCTAGACCGGCACCCCGCTGCCGACCGACCGCATCAATTTCGTCGATAAATACGATACAGGGAGCATTGGCCTTAGCCTGCTCAAACAGATCGCGCACCCGGGAGGCCCCTACCCCCACAAACATTTCCACAAACTCAGAACCGGAAATGGAGAAGAAGGGCACCCCCGCCTCCCCGGCCACCGCCTTGGCCAGCAGGGTCTTACCGGTACCCGGAGGGCCCACCAGCAAGACCCCCTTGGGGATCTTGGCGCCCACAGCGGTGAAGCGATCGGCATTCTTGAGGAAGTCCACCACCTCAGTCAGTTCCAGCTTGGCCTGTTCAATGCCCGCCACATCTCCGAAGGTCACCTGGGTTTGGGGTTCCATTTGCACCCGAGCCTTAGACTTGCCAAAGTTCATAGCCTGACTACCGGGGCCATTCTGGGCGCGACGCAGCACGAAGAACAGCACCACCAACAGCAGGACCGGAATTAGCAGGGTACTCAGGGCGCGTATCCAGACATTTTCGTCACCCTGGGGGAGCACCAAAATGTCCACATTATTACTTTCCAGGGTGTTGATCAGGTCAGGATCGTTAGGCAGATTAACGACGATCTGGCCGGTACCGTCGGGGTCGGTAAAACGGGCCCGACTGCGATCGGCGCTGATACTAACCCGTTCAATCTGGTTGGTTTGTATCGCATCTAGAAACTTGCTATAGCGCCAACTCTGAACGTCTTGCCCAGAGTTATCAAAAATTGCCGTTGCCAGGGCAATCACCACCACCACCAGCAGGGCATACAGTCCTGCATTTCTCCAGCGTTTATTCACCGGGTTAAGACCTCCACTAAAACTTTGAATGGCACGGGCTGTTCAGGCACCAGAGGAACAAAATTAAAAAATGTATGAATTAATGTTAACGCGATTGACGGCAATGGGCTAGCTTTGGCGGACCTATCTAAGTAATTAGGGCACTATCCTCAGCAAAGGCACTGCGGAGCTGCTGCAAACTCCTGTGGCCAGGGTTGAATTCTAGTTTACCCCCATCCGCCCAGACTGTGTGGATGGGCACCACCTGCACTCCGCAGTTACCGTAGGCAAGGACGGTGAACTGACTCACCAGACCCTGCTGCCAGGGCTCTGTCGATACTGTCAGCCCCTGCTGGGCCAGGTGATCGATCAGCTGTTGCCGACTCACTCCCGACAATAGCTGATCGGTGGGGCAGGGGCTATACCACTGCCCCTGCCGCCATCCCCAGAGATTGCCGGTGCTGCTTTCCAGCCACTCTCCCTGGGAATTAACCAGGATGGCTTCCTGGGCACCCCGGGCCTGGGCAGACCGTTGGGCCAGCCAACTCCCCAGGTAGTTACCGGTTTTATAGGTCGGGTGTGATCGCTGGTACGGCTCCCCCCTGGCCACCCATGCGGCCACCCCCTGGCTTTGGCGTTGCTCCAGGTCAGGGGGAAGTGCCCGGCCAGTAATCAACTCCCGACCATCGGGCCAACAGGTAACCCGCAAAATCGGGAAGTCTAGCTGCAGCCGTTCTACCCCCTGGCGTAGCCGCGACCAGTCTGGCGCTGGCCAACCAAAGCTGTCCAGCGCCAGGCTCAAGCGACGCTGGTGGGGGGCCCAGGCAGTGAGGGGGTGATCTAAATTCTGCCCATAGACCCGCAGGGTGGTGAACACCGTGGCCCCGTAGATCAGGGCCGGGTCATCCACCGCCAGGCAGATCCGATCACCGGAGTGGAGCTGGCCATCAAACCAGTAGGCCATGGGGGCAACCAGGGACAGGCCCTAAGCCTTCCCCAGCAACTCCATGATGCTAGCTACCATGGCCAGGCTTTCTTCGTAGAGCACATCCTCTCCCCAGCGCTGCAACTGCTGGCCCAGCATGAAGTCCGCCTTCTGGTCGGAAAGGGCGGTGACCTGCTCCACCTGACAGTTTTGGGCGCCGCCCCCTGCCTCCATGCGCATGCAGCCGCTGGTTTCAGAACAGAGGATGGTGCAGCAGTTGGCCTGGGGATCGGTGGACATTAACCGCAGTCCGGTCAGGTCGCCGATCACCTCACCGGAGTCAGCCACCGGAATACCGGCCAACTCCGCCTCAATCAACCGGTCCTGGGGACTGCGAAAGTGGATCTTTTTAATGTTGTAAATGCCACCCTCCTCGATGTAGTCCGCCGGCTTCCAGCCCAATCGACTGGCGAACCACCCCAGATACATCAAGGCTTGGGCCGCATTACCCTGTTCGTAGTCAATCCCCACCCGATCGATTTGTTCAATGGCCTGGCGGCGTTCCGGTGGATCGTAGGCGGCGGCGGACAACTCTAACCAGGGGGCGAGTCGG
>JAYKIM010000270.1:0-2640 GCA_035286245.1 Cyanobacteriota bacterium
GGCCATTGGCTGAGGTGGCAAGCCGGGGAACACCAGGTTACCCGTTATTGGCAGTTGCAATTTGGTTCAGAGCCCATGGCCCTCGCCGATGCCACGGCCCGCCTCCGCAACGCCCTGGTCGATTCTATTCGCCATCACCTGGTCAGCGATGTGCCCGTGGGCATTTTCCTCAGCGGTGGCATTGACTCCACCGCCGTCACCGCCCTGGCCCGCCAGGTACAGGGCAACACCCTGAAAACCTATTCCATCGCCTTTGCCGAAGGTCAGTGGAATGAAGCCCCCCTGGCCCGACGGGTGGCCCAGATCTTTGCCACAGACCATAGCGAGCTCCTGCTGACCCCCCAACTGGGGAAATCCCTCCTGGGGAAATTTTTACAGTCCGTTGATCAACCCAGTGTCGATGGCTTCAATACCTTTTGCGTAGCCCAACTAGCCCATACCCAGGGTGCCAAGGTCGTCCTGTCGGGCCTGGGGGGAGATGAACTGTTTGGCGGCTACCCCTTCTTCAGGTCATTGCCCCGCCTGCTCCAGGCCGGGCAATGGCTGCAGCGGCTGCAGCCCCTGGGCCAGGTCCTGGGTACGGGCTTGGAAACCTACGGCCGATCCCCTAAGCAAAGACGCATTGGCAGTTGGCTACGGCAACCAACCAGTGTCTCCAACATTTACCAAAACCTTCGTAGTATTTTCTCCGCCGCCGAAGCCCATACTATCCTGCAGCACTATTGTCCGGGCCATAGGATCGATGGAGGGCTGTCTGGGGCAGAGCCACCGCTGCAGCCCTCCCCGGCGGATACCCTCAGCTGGCTGGAAATTAATCGCTACATGCGCAACCAATTACTGCGGGATAGCGATGTCATGAGTATGACCTGGGGCTTAGAACTGCGGGTTCCCCTGGTTGATCGGGCCCTTCTCGAAACCATCTCCGCCATTCCCGCCGATCTGCGCCTGGCCCCCGGCAAGTATCTATTGACCCAGGCCGTTCCCGAGGTGCCAGATTGGATTATTAACCGTCCCAAGCAGGGGTTTGCCATTCCCTTTCAGCTCTGGATGGAGACCGACTGGCAGCACCTGTTTGACGACCTCCCCTCCCTGCCAGGGATATCCCTACAATCCTGGTACCGCCGCTGGAGTCTGGCGGTACTCCAGCACTGGTGGCACAACCTTAATTCCTGAGCCAGTCTAAGTCCTGTAGTTTTTGCCCTGGCGGCTTAATTCGTGAAAATACTCCACGTCATTCCCTCCGTTGCCCCCAGCTTTGGCGGCCCCAGCCATGCTCTGCTATCCATGGTCAAGGCCCTCTGTGACCATGGGGTTGAGGCTGAAATTGCCACCTCTAACAACAACGATAACACCGCCCTGCTGCCGGTGCCCTGCCATCAACGGCTGATCTACCAGCAGGTGCCCGTCTGGTTTTTTCCCACCCTGGGGCGAAACTCCACCTTCAAGTTTTCAGCCCCCTTCACCCGCTGGATAGGGCGCCATGTGCACCAGTACGATGTGGTGCACATCCATACCCTGTTCACCTACATACCTACGGTGGCGGGCATGGCCGCCCGTCGCCACCAGGTTCCCTACCTGGTGCGTACCATTGGCATGTTAACCCCCTGGGCCCTCAAGCAAGGGCAGTTAAAAAAGCGCCTCTATACCGAAATCTTTGAAAGACGCCAGCTAGAGCGGGCGGCGGCCATTCACTGCACCAGCCCTGAGGAGGCGGAAGAGGTAAAACAACTAGGTATTCAGACCCCGATCATTACCCTGCCCCTGGGGGTCAACGCCCCCACCCTTCTACCCGAGGCCAGTCAACGACTGCGCCATCGCTACGGCTTGCCGGACACCGGCCCGATTGTGTTGTTTCTATCCCGACTGAACCCTAAGAAGCGGCCCGATCTCCTGATCAAGGCCCTGGGCCAGCTAGCCCCCCAGCATCAGTTCCACGCCTGCCTGGCCGGTGCCGGCCCCCCCGCCTACACCGCCGAGCTGCAACACCTGGTGGGCGAGCTGGGCCTGACCCAGCGCATCACCTTTCCGGGGTTTGTCACCGGCGAAGATAAGGATCTACTGCTGCAGGGGTCCGATCTCTTTGTCTTACCCTCCTTTACCGAAAACTTTGGGGTAGCGGTGGCCGAAGCCATGGCCGCCGGCTTAGCGGTAGTGATTACCAGTGGCATTCAAATTGCCCCCGCCGTGGCCGCCGCCCAGGCCGGCCTGGTGGTAGAAGGGCAGGTGACCGCCCTGGCCGCCGCCCTGGCCCAGCTGTTAAAACACCCGGAACTCCGCCAGAAAATGGCCAGAAACGGTCAGCAACTGGTGCGTCAACAATACTCCTGGGATGCCATCAGTCAAGACCTGATGCAGGTTTATGCCGATATCCTAGCTACCCCAGAGTTAGCCAGATCTCTTGGCAGCTCTGCAAGTCACCCATAAATTCTGCCCTCAGGGTTCTGCCCAGGGCTGTCAATCCATGCCTCTAGCCACCTACACCCCCCTAACCTATGGCTATCCGTACGCAGCGACTGACCTTCGAGGCGTATCTCGCCTACAACGACGATACCGATACCCGCTATGAACTCGTTGACGGAGAGCTATGTCCTATGAGCCTGGGAACCGGAAAACATACCGCGATTATCCGGTTTCTCAGTA
>JAYKIM010000271.1:0-7136 GCA_035286245.1 Cyanobacteriota bacterium
AGCTCCAGATCTTCGAAGGTTTTAATGTTTTCGGTATCACTGTTGCGGAATAAAATGTCAGAAATGGCTTTCAGATGGGTATCAAGCTGATTCTGTTCTTCTTGAGATAGGGATTTCATGGCATTGCGGAGTAGGGAGCGCCTATAGTGTGACGGCAATTTACTGCAATATCTCTAAGCAATTGTACTCACTACAAAAGTGGGATGCTCCCGTCGAGCGTGGAATCCCTAGAGAAGATATTGTTCTGGCTTATCACTCACCTTTCATGCGCCAATATGATGGTTTTGCAGTGAGTTGACTATCAGTAGGATTCTCATGCGTGATGCCGATCTAAATCTCCCAGCAGCTCGACTGCCTAGCCCTGGCGGTCGAAGCCCCCATAGTGCAGTTCAAAGACCCCGAAAAAACCCTGCCCTCCCCTGATTACCCTGGCCGCTAACCAGGGCTTTCTCACCGACTGGCACTATGGCTTTCAGGCAGGGTGACTGGTCCTTACGCCCTGGTCGAGGGGGACTGAGGGAAACCGAAATTCCCCCGGCGAAAGAAATTGAAGGGTCAGAACTCAGTAATCAGGGGTCAGACCCAGGCTGATACCGTTGCGGCCCAGTTGGTTAACCTAAAGGAACCCGAGTTGCTGGGAGTAGCGATCCCCTAACTTACCCCGCTAGTCTTTAGAGTAAGCGTAACGTTACCATTCTTACCCTAACCCCGATCAATATTGAACTAACGACATGATCGGGATATCCGGCAGTTTAGACCGCCCCTGGAGAGCCAGTAACTCAATCACAAAGCCAAAACCCACCACCTGACTACCCGCCAGTTCCACCAGGGTGGTGGCAGCGGCGGCAGTTCCCCCGGTAGCCACAAGATCATCAATAATCAGGACGCGACTACCGGGGGGAAAGGCATCCTGGTGTAATTCCAAACTATCGCTGCCATATTCCAGGGCGTAGCTGGCGGCATGGACAGCGGCGGGCAGCTTACCTGGTTTACGCACGGGGGCAAAACCGACGCCCATCTTATAGGCTAGGGGCATGCCAAACATAAACCCCCGTGACTCAATCCCCGCAACATAATCTGGCTGATACTCAGCCACCCCATCGGCCAGCAAGTCAATGCTGTACTGCAAAACCCTGGGGTTACCCAACAGCGGCGTAATGTCCCGAAATAGAATTCCTGGCTTGGGAAAATCGGCAATTTCCCGAATATGTTGCTTTAATTCCATGGTGTTGATGGGACAAGTACATTGGGACAAATAATTAACGACCCAGAATCTCCATTTTCACCTGGGACGTGACCGTCATGCCAATAGCCTGAGCAGCACCACTGGAAAGATCAATGGCAATGGCTGGATCCCCCAGACGATCGTTAATGCGCACAACCACTGATCTGCCATTGTTTAAGTTAGTAACCCGTACCTGGGTGCCAAAGGGTAGGGTGCGGTGGGCCGCCGTTAAAGCACTGGGATTGAAAATTTCCCCACTGGCGGTGCGGTTACCGGCAAAGCCAGGCCCATACCAGGTGGCCAAGCCATGGACAACCTGATCAGCCCTGGTGGGAACGGCGCTCAGAACACCACCGACGGTAACCAGAACCAATAAACCGCTGTAGAGACAGTTTTTAAGAGAATTCATAGGCGCTTAATAAGGGAACAGGATAGTCCCATGGAGAAATCAGGGACAACGAAATTTTGACTAAGTATACATGCCTAGAATCTATTTGCAAAGATTAAGGTCAAGGGTGCCAGGGGCAAACCCCTAGTCCTGCCTTGATGGGCAAAGGGCCTTAGCCCGTGCCCATCCTATCTTCCCTGATTACTGAGTTCTGACTCCTAAATTCTGCCCCCCTCTTGAGGGATCGTCGAATCTACGCCACCTCTGACTAGCCATCCTCCTGCAGATTTTTCATTACCCTGGCTAAACCGTCGTAGGGCATCAGGCGGGTTAGCCAGGCCAGGGCCTGGTTAGTGGTGCCATAGATGGCGATCGCCCGGCCCTGTTCCATGGCGTGGTAGCCATAGGCCGCCACCTCAGCGGCACTGGGCAAGGGCCCCTGGGCCATCTTGCCACCGGAAATTCCGGCCCGCTCTTGAAACTCTGACTCAGTGGGGCCGGGGCAGAGGGTGGTGGCGGTCACCCCAGTGCCCTGGACCTCAGTGGCGATCGCCGTAGTAAAGGAGCGCACAAAGGCCTTGGAGGCGAAATACACCGCCATGTAGGGCCCGGGCAAAAAGGCGGCGGTGGAGGCCACGTTCAAAATTCGCCCCTGGCCCTGGGCCACGAGCCCCGGCAGATAGAGCCGGGTGAGGTGGGTAAGGGCGGTAATATTCAGCTGCACCATGGCATTTTGGGTATCCCAGTCGGTCTCCACCAGGGGGGCCTGGTAGCCAAACCCCGCATTGTTGACCAGACCGTAGAGGGCCACCCCCAGGGATTGGCTCCACTCAAACAGCTCCAGGCGGGCCTGGGCCTGGGTGAGATCGGCGGTGTAGGTCCAAACCTGGATGGGGTGGTTGGCCCTAAGCTGATCCGCCAGGGTCTCGAGGCGATCGCCACGGCGCGCCACCAGCACCAGATCATGGCGGTGACCGGCACAGACCTTGGCCAGTTCATAGCCAATGCCACTGGATGCACCGGTAATCAAAATCGGTTTAGCCATAGGAAATGGGGGAGATTCAGAATTTTCCCCATTGTCAGCCATAACCACCTACCGAGAGAATTGGGAGATGGAGACGGGGAGTGATCGATTAGTCAACTGGATCTTGCTAGAGCCCTAGTAAACCTTGCCATACTTACTTCTGTCTTCTGCCTTCTGTCTTCCAATTCAGACTGGATCAAAAACCATGATTAACGGGTTACAAGGCGAGGTGATGGGCATTGATCTAGGGGGATCGGCCATCAAGCTGGGGCGGTTTGGCCCCGATGGGCACTGTCGGGCAGAATTGACCCTGGCCACCCCCCAACCGGCTACGCCGGAGGCGGTGGTGGCCGCCATCGTAGCGGGGATTAACCAAATTGACCCTGATCGCCAGACCCGGGCGATTGGTTTGGGCACCCCTGGCCCCGCCGATGCTGCGGGGCGGGTGGCGCGGGTGGCGATTAATCTCCAGGGATGGCAGGAGGTACCCATCGCCGATCTACTGGAGGGCCAAACCGGCCGCCCTACGATTGTCGCTAACGACGCCAACTGTGCGGGCCTGGGGGAGGCCTGGTTGGGGGCGGGGCGGGCCTTTCAAGACATGGTGCTGCTGACCCTGGGGACTGGGGTGGGGGGGGCGATTATTCTCAATGGCCAGTTATTTGTCGGGTGCCAGGGTACCGCCGGCGAGCTAGGTTTAATCACCCTCAACCCCGACGGACCCCCCTGTAACAGTGGCAACCGGGGGTCTCTGGAACAGTACTGCTCGGTGCAGGCCATCCAGCGCACCATGGGCATGACCCCGGCCGCCCTCTATGATCTTGCCCGGGCCGGCGATCAGTCAGCGATCGCCTTCTGGCAACACTACGGCGCCTGGCTAGGGGCGGGCCTCACCAGCCTGATCTACGTCCTCACCCCCGAGGCCATTATTCTCGGCGGTGGCATCAGCGCCGCCTGGGAGTTCTTCTTGCCCGCCACCCGGTTGGAGGTGGAGCAACGGGTGCTACCCAGTTCCCGGCAGGGGCTACAAATCCTGATCGCCGAGCTGGGCAACCGGGCTGGCATGGTGGGGGCCGCCCGGTTAGCCTGGCAACGGTTGATAGGCACTACTCCAGGCAACTGCTAAATGCTAGAGCACTGGGGATGACTGGGTTTCAATTTTCCTTCCCCTGCAAAAATGAGAGAGTTTTGTTACATTACTTAAAGAATTCATTCAATTCTTCTCATTTATAAACCCACCGTCTTTGCCATGGAACTCACCCGTACCACCGCTAAACTCTTTCAACCCAATGTCAACGCCAACCTCTGGTCCCAGGCTACCCTGGCGATCGCCCGCGTGGTGATCGGCATCATGATGGTACACAACGGCCAGGACAAACTGGCGGATATCGAAAACTTTGCCCACGCCTACGTGGAATACCTGGGGCTGCCCTTCCCGATTTTCCTTAGCTATATCGCCGCCTATACAGAGTTGATCGGCGCTCCCCTGGTGGCGATCGGGCTATTCACCCGCCCGGCCGCCCTGGGGTTGTTCAGCACTATGGCCGTGGCCATGTACCACCACATCTCCGTGGCGGGGCTGAGTTTACCTTACCTGGAACTATCCGCCATCTACGCCGCCTGCTTCCTATACTTCACCGTTAACGGGGCTGGGCTGTTCTCCGTCGATGCCCTGATTGCCAACCGACTGGACAGCACCGCCCTTTCCCTTAAGGCCAAGCAGGTGATGCGGCTAGAAAAGGCCTTTCAATCTGACCCCGCCCAGAAGCAGGCAGAAACTCGCCGCTAACCCCTCCTGAACTGGACCTTAGGGCTTTGCGGCCCGTGCCTCGGTCGCCCCAAGGCCCGCCCCCCTAACCTTGTACGCACAGGAGTGTCAGACTACAACAGCCCCTGACGGTGTAACAGGAAGTAGGTGAGGCGGGCCAGACTCAAGCCAATGAAGGCGGTGAGGGCAATGGCGATCGCCACTGTGATAGTATCGCGAATAAATTTCATAGGTGGGGATAGGATAGAAGCCTCAACCTGGCAGGCTGGAGGTAACCCTGCCAATCACCGTTATGGTATCGCCTGGGGAGGACCCAGCACTAGGATCGGCATGATAGATCGTCGACATTTCTTAAACCGTTGCGTGATGGGCGGTGTAGGGCTGGCCCTGGCCAGCTGTCAGGCCAGGGGGTCTGGTCTTAAACTGGCGGTTTGGGAGGGAGCCCTGCCGGTGCCGCTGATTACCGCCTTTGAACGCCAAGACCGAACCCGGGGGTCGGTGAGGTTGAGCCAACAGGCTACCCCCGCCAAACTCTATGGCCAGCTAGAAACCTGGGCCAGTGATCAGGGGCAGCAGCGGGGTGCGATCGCCGACTGGGTCAGCCTGCCCGATGCCTGGCTGGGGGATGCTCGCCAGCCTAGCCTAATCCAATCCATCGATAGCCAGGCCCTAGGGGAATGGCCAACCCTGGCACCGGTTTGGTCCCAACTGCTCCGACAGGATGCCCAGGGGCCAGGGGAGGCCATCTGGGGGGTTCCCTACCGCTGGAGTGCCCTGGGGATTCTCTACGATACTGACCGCCTCGAGACCGCTGCCCCCATCCAGGGCTGGGGGGATCTGCTCCAACCCCAGCTGCAGCAGCGGCTGATGGTGCCAGACCAGGAGCGACTGGTGTTGGGGCTGGGGCTGAAGGCCCTGGGATCCTCCGCCAATCCAACCGACTTGAGCACCGTCCAGGGTCTGGAGGACTGGCTGGGTCAACTCCACCGGCAGGTGCGCTGGTATAGCTCCCAACATACCCTGAAGGCTTTGATTACCGGGGATGCCTGGGCGGTGGTGGGCTGGCTAGATGCCCTGCTACCGGTTTTGGCCCAGTATCCCAACCTGCGGTTGGTGATTCCCCAGGAGGGTACCCTGGCCAGCGCGGACCTCTGGCTCCGACCCCAGGCGGCGGCCCCGCCGACCCCCCGAGACTGGGACTGGTTAAACTTCTGCCTCAGCCAAGACTTTGCCACCACCCTGGGGATTTACAACCAGGCCCTGGCGCCACGCCTCTGGGGGCTCTCCGCCGAGCACCTACCCACCAGTTGGCGACGCTACGCCGATCGCCTGGAGGCCTCCGCCCTCCTCACCCAGAGCGAGTTCCTTAAACCCCTCAGCCCAGCGGTGCAGGCGGCCCATACCGCTCTTTGGCAGCAACTGCGCCGGGGCTAGCCCTTTGCAGCCCCGGAGTCACCTGCTATAACATTGGCTAGTTGTTATTGCGGCTTCGCCGACTCCATGGTCAGGGATCCCTATCCAGTGCCCCAGTTGGGGTTTTTGATTAAATTCATTGAGCCTGAGTTGACCGTGGATCAGCTGGGGGAGGAAATCCACTACCTCCAGGCCGATCTCCAGGATCTGGGGGGTCTGGGCCAAACCCGCTTTCGACTATTGCAAAGCCCGCGCGGCGAAACCCTGGTGTCTGACGGGGTGCAGTTTGAGGCCAGTGCCGATCGCCTACGCCCCATCCTCAAACGGCTCTGCGATCGGCTGCAGCACAAACCCCTGGAAACCCTGGTCTTGATTCAGCAGGGGAGCATGCGCCTGCAGGTGCAAACCCACACCGCTGAGGTGCTCGCCAGCATGCTCGGGGCGGCTGAAGCGATGCTGCCTCCCCAGAGTATCTACCTGGGCAAGGCGGCCATCTACAGCCACACCCACGGACAACTGTCCCCTGCTGAGCTGGCCAACCTGGATCTGTTGCAGCAATACCTGGGGCTATCCCAGGAGGAGGCGGACCACCTCAAGGCTACCGCCCTGGGCCCCTACCAGACCCTGGCGGAAAAGCGTCAGCGATTTGCCCAGGTGCTGATGCTAGAACTGAGTAGCCACAACCGTCGGCCCCTGCCAGAGGAGAGTTGGCAGGTGATGGTGGAACTGGCAGATAACCTGGCCTTACCCCAGGCCGAGGCCCATCAAATTTACCAGGACCACCTGCACCAGATTCAGGTGGAGGCGGAGGCCATCCGCCAGCAGGACATGGCGGTGGCGGTGGCCCAGGCGGAAGCCCAGGCGGCGGGGGAAGCGGCTCGCCAGCAACAACAGCAGGAGCGCGAACACCAAATTGACCAGTATCGGACCATGGTGCGCCAGGCCCTGGCCACCAGCCTCTATCCCCCCACCTTTGATCAGGGGCGGCTAGAACAGGCCCGCCAACTGTGGCACATTTCCCCGGAGCGGGCCCTGGGCATTGAAGAGGTGATTCGCGGTGAGCTCTACGGCGCTATTACCTCCGAGTTGGGGGTGGACTACAGCCGCCTGCGGCAACTGCTCTGGGCCCAGGACTGGCGGGCCGCCGACGAGGAAACCGAGAACGCCATCCTCAAGGCCCTGAGCCCCAACCGCCAACCCCTAGATCGGGAGGCGATCGCCCATCTTTCCTGTGGGGACTTGCTCACCATCGATCAGCTCTGGAGCCGGTACAGCGAGGGCAGGTTTGGCTTTCGGGTCCAGCAGCAGATCTACCATC
>JAYKIM010000272.1:0-11206 GCA_035286245.1 Cyanobacteriota bacterium
CTTAGCTCTCTCAGATGGCATTACCATACCCCTATTCCTGGCCGTTGAATAGCTTTTTGCCAAAATGAGAATTGCTGACCACAACTAGTCGCCTGGGGGTGAAGCGAACATTTGGCGATATGATAAAACCAGATTAACCAGCCCTGGGTCCAGGGGCCCCTGGCCCAATCCGACCCCCGGCTGGCCTTACCCGCCGATTGGAGATGGAACGATGCTGACCCTGAAAGTAGTGGTTTACCTGGTGGTGACCTTTTTCGTAGGCCTGTTTATCTTTGGCTTTCTGAACGGTGACCCTTCCCGTAACCCGGGCCGCCAGGATATGGAATAGATCTGGGCCAGGGTGATCTTGACTTTGGCCAGACCCCCTTGGGACCAGTTGTATCCTCTAAAGCCCCATCTCAAGAGGGGTTTTAGCTTGCTTCCAGCCCGTCGTTTGGGGCTGGGGCCACACCGCCTGGCCACTGCTCTACCAAGCCCGCTGGTCGGGCTTTATTTTTGTACTGCTTTAGTCTGATATCCGGCGGGGAGCCCCAGCTGGCCAGCTTTGATTGATCGGCTAATTGCTGGCTTGATCAGCGTTAACTATTGTCGAGGTGCCCCTAGAGCATGCCCCTGCCGTTGATTGTGGCTGACATCCCCAATTTAGTAATTCCCCCGGCCCCCGCCAGTCTGGTGATGCCATCCCCAGACGCGGCACCGCCCTGGGTTGATGGTGGTGTTAATCCGGTGGGTCAGCCCTTGGCCCCGCCGGAAAGTTATGGTTCTCCCCCCATACCCTTGCCCGCCCCTGGTCCGTCAGGGTGGCTGGATGGATCGGCCGGGACCGTCGCCGCCGATAGAGGGAGGGATGCGGTCAGTTCCAGGCCCGCCGATCTGGTGTTAACCGCCGATCACCAGGAATACGAGGTGGAGCAGCGGGTGATCAGCGCCCAGGGCCATGTCCTGGCCCAACTAGGGAATAGTCGATTGGCCAGCGATCGCCTCTGGGTTAACCTCAACCAGCGCCAACTGCGAGCCGAGGGCAACGTGATCGCGAATCGCAACCAGCAGACGATCGCCGGTGATAGCCTTACCTACAACCTGCTGCAGGGGGCCGGAACCCTCACCAACGCCCAGGGGCAGCTAGCCCTGGAGACTCTGGGCACTGACTTCAGCAACCTACTGCAGGACTCGGGCCGGCCCCCATCTGCCCTCAACGATCCGCGCCAGGGGGTGGGTTCCCTCTCCCAGATCACCAGTGCTGGAGATCTGACCTTTAGTACCCTTACCAGCCAGCCGGGGACGGCGCCCAGCGCTGGGCAGGTACGGTTCCAGGCTGGTCGTCTGGCCTTCGATGCCGATGGTTGGTATGGCAACGATCTGAGGGTGACCAACGACCCCCTCAGCCCTCCTGAATTAGAGTTACGGGGCAATCACCTGCGGATCACCCCCCTCAACCCCGAGGAGGATGAGGTGTGTATTGAGGGCCCCCGGGTGGTCTTTGATCAGGGCCTCACCATCCCCCTCCTGCGAAATTGCTATGTGCTGCAGCGGGGCCGCCTCCCCCGGGATGCCTTTAACCCCCTGCCCACCAGCATTGGCTACGATGGCCGCGATCGGGATGGCCTGTTTATCGGACGAGAGTTTCAAGTTCTGCAGGAGGGCCCCTGGCAGCTCAGCCTATCCCCCCAACTTTACCTGTCTCGCTGGCTGCAGGGAGACAGTCTCAGCCTATTTGAGCCCGCTAACTTCGGTCTGGTAGGTCGCCTCAACGGCCAGGTCAGCCCCCGCACCAGTTTTACCGGGGTGTTTAGCCTACCTGGCCTGGACCTGAGTAACGTTACGGAACGCTTACGGGCGAGCCTGCGGCTGCAGCAGTGGGTGGGGGATCACCGGCTAACCATGGAGTATACCTATCGGGATCGCCTGTTCAATGGATCCCTGGGGTTTCAGGATGTGCAAAGCAGCCTGGGGGTGCTGTTGCAATCTCCCCGAATTACCTTGGGGGATAGCCAGATCAACCTCAGTTATCAGACTGCTGGACAGTACGTCACCGCCAACACCGACCAACCCGATTTGCTACAAGCTGGGCAGACTAGAGGTCTGGCCAGCCTGTTCCGTCTGCAGGGGGCGGTGGACCTGAATCGTAGTTTTACCCTTTGGCAGGGTACTCCCCAGACCCCTGACAGCACCGAGGTCAAGGGTTACGCGGCTCGTCCCCTGGTGCCCTCCCTCTCCCTGCTGGTGGGGTTACGGGGGATTGCCACCTACTACAGCAGCAACGACCTGCAGGGCTCCCTGGAGGGGCGGGTGGGGCTAAATGGTCAATTCGGTCGTCTGACCAGAAATTTCTTTGATTACACCCAGTTCAACCTGGGCTTCTCCAGCAGCTTTGTGGGGGAGAGTCGTTCGCCCTTTCTATTTGATCGGGCCGTGGACCAAAATGTTTTGTCCGGGGGGATTTTGCAACAGATCTATGGTCCCATCCTGGTGGGCTTCCAAACCTCCTTTAATGTGGATACGGGCCAGAAAATCGACACCAGTCTGATTTTGGAGTATCGGCGGCGCACCTACGGCATTTCAGTGCGCTATAGCCCGATCCAGGAGACCGGATTGGTGGAGTTTCGCCTTAGCAATTTTAACTGGTCTCCCTTTTAGTCTGCTGGTGGGATAGCTTGATACAGTTACAATGGTCGAGAGTTGCTACGCTTAGGGCAAATTTTCAGGGGTGGCAAAGCCATTGTTGTCCTCCGTGTACCTCAACTGTTGCTATTTCACCGCCATGAACCTCACTTCTAAGGGAGAACCGGATAGTCCGAAGGCGGCCACCCTCGCCGCTGCTGCTAAATCCCTTAACGGGAAGCTAGCTAAGAAGAAAAAGGGCAAGGGTAAGGCTAAGGGCAGCAAAGAAGCCTCCCAGACCAGCGAACGGCCGGTTTTCTACTACATTTCTGAAGGTGAGGGCAGCTCTAAGCTTCCCCGCAATTTTTACGAAGGGGAGCTGGCCCGGCTGCAGGTGGAGCTGGTCAAGATGCAGTACTGGGTGAAGCACACCGGCACCCGCATTGTGATTATCTTCGAAGGGCGGGATGCGGCCGGTAAGGGGGGCACCATCAAACGCATTACCGACCCCCTCAACCCCCGGGGTTGTCGAGTGGTGGCCCTGGGTACCCCCAGTGATCGGGAGAAAACCGAGTGGTACTTCCAGCGCTACGTGGCCCACCTGCCCGCCGGTGGGGAAATCGTCTGCTTCGATCGCAGCTGGTATAACCGGGCTGGGGTGGAGCGGGTGATGGGCTTCTGTAACGAGGCCCAGTATCAGGAATTTCTCCAGACCTGTCCTGAATTTGAGCGCATGCTGGTACGATCGGGAATTGTGCTGTTGAAGTACTGGTTTTCCGTCAGTGATGAGGAGCAGGAGCGGCGCTTCCAATCCCGCACCACCGACCCGGCCCGACGCTGGAAACTTAGCCCTATGGATCTAGAATCCCGCGATCGCTGGGTGGAGTATTCCCAGGCGAAGGACCAGATGTTTGCCCACACCAATATCCCTGAGGCCCCCTGGTTTACGGTGGAGGCCAACGATAAGAAGCGGGCCCGTCTGAATTGCATCAGCCACATCCTGGCCAAGATCCCCTACGTCGACATGACCCCTGCACCCCTGGAGTTACCCCCCCGTAAGGAGCCCCCCTTCGACTACGTGCGCCCGCCCCAAAACGAGCAGTTTTTTGTGCCCCGAGTCTACTAGGCTGGCCTACCCCAGGGGCGATCGCCAGACTTACCGGGCATCACTGCCGTAAATCGATAAAACTGACCTATGGTAGTAATGCAACGTTTCGAGTAAACCTGGGGTCATGGGTAGAGCACCACATTGGATCGGACTGGGAAGACGGCTGATTGCCCTATTTGCTGCAGTCATAGTCATCTGCGGCGGCTGTGCCCGCCCCACCCAACCTACGGTACTGCTGACGGAGCCGTCGGTACAGCCCAACCGCTTAACCGGTGAAGTGGCGGAGGTATCTCCCCCCCAGACCCTGGCTACCTTAAAACAGGTTATTGATGCCTACACTCCCCAGGTCAGAATCCTCAGTCCTCGACCAGGGGAGGTTTTAAATAGCACCTCGGTGACGGTGCGACTACAGGTACGAGGCTTACCCCTCTTTAAAGACTCCACCTGGCAACTGGGTCCCCACCTCCATCTCTTCCTGGACGATCAGCCCTACCAGCCAGTCTACGATCTATCTGAGCCGATTGTCTTTGACAACCTCTCCCCCGGTACCCATACCCTGCGGGTGTTTGCCTCCCGCCCTTGGCACGAAAGCTTTAAGAACCAGGGTGCCTTTGATCAGCGCACCTTTCATATCTTCGCCCAAACTCCCCAGCGGGAGGTCAATGCCAGTGCGCCGCTGCTCACCTACAGTCGCCCCCAGGGCACCTACGGAGCAGAGCCAATCATGCTGGACTTTTACCTCACCAATGCCCCCCTCCACCTTAGTGCCCAGGCCGATGACACCGATACCCTAACCGACTGGCGGGTGCGTTGTACCATTAACGGCCAAAGCTTTGTTTTTGACCAGTGGCAACCGATCTACCTGAAGGGGTTTAAACCCGGTCGTAACTGGCTACAACTGGAGCTGATCGATGCCCAGGGTCAACCCATTGACAACCCCTTTAATAACACCGTTCGCATCATTGATTACCAACCCGGCGGCGAGGATACCCTGGCGAAACTAGTGCGGGGGGAACTGGGCCTGGAACAGGTGCTCGGCATCGTTGACCCCACCTACACCCCTCCCCTGCTAGCTAAACCGGAGGCGGCTGAGCCCGAAGAGACGTCCCCTGCGGCTATCCTGGAAACCGGAGAAGAACCTGCTCAGGTGGGGGCCGAGGCCGAGATCCAGGCTGAAGAAATCGATGCTCTCCCCGACAACAGTGGTCAGGATTTCAGTGGGACAATCCTCCCCGCCCCGTCCTCTGAAGCCTCACCCCCCCCCTCGGCGGCGGAACTGGATACCGCACCCCCAGAAACTGAAGAGGAGCTAGCGCCGCCGACAGGGGCGGAGCCCGATCAGGAAGCCGCCGTCGTCACCCCCTTGAGTCCCTCCCTGATAGAGGCGGAGCCAGCCCCGGTTGCAGAATCTGGCCTCACCACCACGACCTCGCAGCCAGAGTTAGAGGCTACTACGCCTGAGCAGCCCTCCATCCCTGAAGTCCAGGATGATCAATCTGCGTCTGAGTCGACCCAGACTGAGGCCAATTTGGGCCGTCAGGACCGGTTAAGACGGCGTTCGTCCCGCTTACCCGGCTATCCTGGCCCCAGGGATCATGGTCGGTTAGACTATAACCAACCCAAGGTAGCACCAGAACAGCTTGCCCCAGAACCCAACCTGACACCTCCCCTACCCAAGCTTGACCCAGGGGAGACGGAGGGGCAGATGCAACAGGAGCCGCCGGTGATTAACCTGGAGCAACCCTATATTTAGTTATCGCCATTTAGTTATCGCCCCTAATCCAGGTAATCTGGCTGAGCGGTCATTCCCACGATCTTCCGGGCTAGACCAAGCCCTATCCAAAGGCCTTTAGGTGGACAGGTCAAGGGTGGTTACCGGTCGATCGGGGAATAGGGTAGCCAGGCCAGGATTGATATCCGCCGGGTTGCCCACCACTAAAACCACCATTTGGCCAGGCTTCAAGTGGGTTTGGGCCGCGGCTAGAACCTCAGTCGTGGTGGTGCTACGCACCTGCTCCTGGAATTGGAAAATAAAGTCCGACGGATAGCCATAGTACTCGTTGCGAATCAGGCGGGCCAGGGTTTGGTTGGGGCTCTGGAAATTAAACACAAAGCTATTCAACACCGCATCCTTAGCCCTGGCCAGTTCATCGGCGGAGATCCGACCGTGGCGCAGCTGATCGATCTCAGCCTCCACAGCACGGATGAAGGCAACGGTAGTGGCGGAGCGAGTTTCACCACCCCCCACAAACAGCCCGGGATAATCATAGCGGGGAGACCACACCGCATAGACCGAATAGGCCAACCCCTGGCGCGATCGCACCTGGTTAAACAGCCGGCCACTAAAGCCATTCAAGACCTCATTCAAAACCGATAGGGCACCGTGGGCCGGGTCATTCAGTTGGCCGCCCAGATGGCCCATCTGCACATAGCTTTGGGTCAGTTGGGGCTGCTCAATGGCAAATACCCCGGTTTTCGCCTGCTCGACCGCGGGCAGGGGGGAAACCGACAGGGGATTCCCACCACCCCGCCAAGCCCCGAAGTACTGGTCGATCAGGGTCTTCATCTGGTCAACTTGAAAGTCTCCCACCAGCCCAAGGATTGTCTGTTCCGGGCGAATCGAGGCTTGGTAAAAGGCCTGAATAGCCTGGCGGTCAATGGCCTCCAGGGTGGCGTACTCCATGGTGCGACCGTAGGGGCTATCGGCCCCGTAGACCAGCTTCTCAAATTCCCGTGAGGCGATTTCGTCGGGGTTGTCGTTACGGCGGGCAATGCTACCGCGATACTGGCGCTTGAGTAAGTCGATCTGATCAGGAGCAAAACCAGGCCGTTGAATGACATCAGCGAACAGACGGAACACCGCCTCCGTGTCATCCACCAGGGCTTCAAAACTAGCACTGCCGGCGGTGGTGTCAATGCTGGTTTCAATACTGGCGGCCCGCTGTTCCAGTGCCTCGTTCAGGGCATCAGGCTTGAGGCTAGTGGTGCCCCCCAGCCGCATCGCTTCCCCGGTAATATTGGCTAACCCCACCTGCTCCGCCGGCTCAAATCGAGACCCAGTTCGAAAGGTGGCGGTACCGCTGACCAGGGGAAGTTCGTGGTCCTCCATCAGGTAAACCACCAAACCGTTGGCCAATTGATAGCGTTCAAAGGCCGGAATCCGGATCTCCGGTAGGGGCCCAAACTCTAATTGGTCGTAGGAACGGGGGGTTAGGGCTCTGGCGGGGGCTTGCCAGCCTAGCCACAATACCCCCAGCAGGGCCAACAGGGCCAGCGTCAGAAGTTGAAATCGGGCTGGGGGTCTCTTCATAGCTCTATAGGCCAGTGAGGGGTTAAGGGTTACGAAAAACAACAAGGGTAGGCAAGGGCAGACGGATGGATCCGTGGGTTAGGGCTGAGCCGACCCAGAGGAGGGGGAGATCAGCTGACCAACGGTGCGTTGATTGGGCTGGAAGAGGCTCTGGGCTACCCGTTGCACATCGGCGGCGGTGACCTGATCAATGGTGTCCAGATCCCTGAATAGATTGCGCCAGTCACCGGTCTTAGCCTGGTACTCCGCTAACAGGGAGGCCATACCACTGTTGGAGTTGAGACGGCGCAGTAGGGAGGCTCGGGCCTGGGTTTTGACCCGGTCCAGTTCGGTGGCGGTAACCGGTTGATCCCTGAGGCGCTTCAGTTCCTCACCCAGGAGGGTGCCAATCTCATCGGGGCTATGGCCCGGAGCGGTCAGCCCATAAATCAGAAAAATATTGTCGTACTTGTCCCCCGGTAGACCATTGACGCTGCCAATATCGAGGGCAACCTGGGTGCTCTCCACCAGAGCCTTATAGAGGCGTGAGGTGCGGCCATCCACCAACAGGCTGTCAATAATGCCATAGATGACGTGATCGGGATGGCTCAGGCCAGGGCGGTGATAGCCCTCCAGGTACCAGGGTTGGGAGGGCAAGGTAAGGGTGAACTGGCGCGGCTCGGCTTGAACCGGTTCGTCGATCACCGGTAAGGGTGGGGTGGGGCGGGCCTGGTAACGACCAAAATAGATGGTGGCCAGCGATCTCACCTGCTCCGGATCCACATCCCCCACCACCACCGCCGTCAGGTTGCCCGGCCCATAGTAGGTGTGGTAAAAGTCTTGAATATCCTGACGGGTGGCGGCGTAGAGATCGGCCTGGTAACCAATCACTGGTCGGCGGTAGGGGTGGCGCTCCAGAGCGGTTTCTAAAAAGGTTTCCACCATCTGACCAATGGGGGAGTTATCTACCCGCATGCGGCGCTCCTCCAGGATCACGTTCTTTTCCTCAAAGAACTCCCGAAATACCGGATCGATAAACCGTTCCGACTCCAGGGACATCCACAATTCTAGTTTGTTGGCCGGTAGGCTATAGAAGTAGCGGGTTTCGTCCGCCCCGGTGGTGGCGTTAAGGCCCACCCCCCCGGCCTGTTCAATAATCTGACCATACTTATTCTGGTCAACATAGGCGGCCGCCCGGACAGCCAGTTGGTCAAACTCACCTTGCAACCTGGCCTTGGTGGCGGTGTCGCCGGCGGCCTCCGCCGCCAAAATCTGATCAAAGAGCTGATCCATCCCCTTCAAGGTTTGCTGTTCAGCCCGGTAGTCAGTGGTCCCGATCCGGCTGGTGCCCTTGAAGGCCAGGTGTTCCAGGTAATGGGCCACACCGGTCTTCTCATCGGCTTCGTTCACCGCCCCGACATTGGCATGAATCATAAAGGAGACCACCGGCGCCTGGTGCCGTTTAAGCACGATAAACTTCATGCCGTTCTCGAGGGTAAACTCCGTCACCGCCTCGGTCAGCCGATCCAGGTAGGGTTGAATGGTTTGGGCCACCAGGGGAGCCTGGCGAGCCCAGGCGGGGCTAGGGGCTAGGGTAGCCAGTAAGCAGACCATCACCAGTAGGGCTAGCACCCTCCGGAGGAAACCTGGCCACGGGGTTGGGGAGGATTGGGGAGGGCGCCTATGGACCTCTAGCTCAGGAATTGCAGCGTTCAGCACAGATAGCAAGCTCAGACCTATTGAATAGGGATGGAGAGGGAACAAGCGACCGTCGCACCTTAGTTACCCTGAAAAGTAGGGTAGGACTAGGCAGATCGAAGCAACCTCAACCTAAAGTTAGTGTAAGTCTAGCAATTAATCAGCGGTCCATAATCATTAGGCCTGAAAAGTTCCGCCATTATTATTGATCTGACCTGGGCAAGAGGAGTTCGATCCATCCTGGCGATTGATGCGTATATTTAGATGGAGGGCAACAGGGAGAAGGGCCTTGGTACCCATCGCCAATCGTTCCAATCTAGGGCAGTGGGGGCGGCGCTTGTTAGCCGCCATCTTTCTGGCTGGCCAGGTGGTAATGCACCTTTTCTCTCGCCCCCTGCACCGCCGCAATACCCTGGACCAAATGGCGGAGGTGGGGCCAGAATCGGTTCTGATTGCCCTGATCACCGCTGCCTTTGTCGGCATGGTGTTTACCATTCAGGTGACCCGGGAGTTCCTTAACTTTGGGGCTGGTACGGCGGTGGGCGGGGTGCTAGCCCTGACCCTGGCCCGGGAACTGGGACCGGTGCTGACCGCGGTGATTATCGCCGGTCGGGTCGGGTCGGCCTTTGCCGCAGAAATTGGCACCATGCGGGTGACGGAGCAAATTGACGCCCTGCAGATGCTGAAAACCGATCCGATCGACTACCTGGTGATCCCCCGGGTGGTGGCCTGCGCCCTGATGTTGCCGTTGCTGAATATATTGGCCTTTATCACCGGGATGACCGGCGGCCTGCTGATTGCCACCAGCCAGTATGGGATCGCCGCTTCGGTGTTTCTAGACTCGGCCAAGAATTTTCTATCGGTGTGGGACCTGGTTAGCTCCTTAATTAAGGCCTTTTGTTTCGGTATTTTAATCGCGGTCATTGGCACCAACTGGGGTCTGACCACCACCGGTGGCGCTAAGGGGGTAGGCCAATCCACCACAACGGCGGTGGTCACCGCCCTGTTGGCCATCTTCATTAGTAACTTTTTCCTCTCCTGGATGATGTTTCAAGGCACCGGCAGCGCCATTGTGGGTAGGGTCCCCTAGGTGGCCTGGGCCAGCGATCGCAGGGGTTGTCCATCCCCCCTTACCCCTTGCTTAGGAAGCAGGGTTCGTATAAAGCTTTACTGTTACTTCCTCGGTATAACCGGTAATCAGGGATGGCCAGTCGGGAGCCCCCACCCGCAGAGCCGCGCCAATGCGGTATAGCATTTTAGCCTTTAGGCCAATGGAAAAGGGCGATCCAAGGGATAGGGTAGGAGTGTAGGTGAACATACCGGGCTTGGTTTTAATCACCAGACTTCCCAGATCGACCCCCGCCTCGGGCCCCAGGGGTTTGGTATAAAAACTCACCTGAATGGCCGGCGATAGGGGCATCAGGGCGATCGCCCCGGGGCCAGAAAACTCCACCGTCACCTGGAGGGAAAACGGTTGGTTGCCCTGGAGCACCGTGGCGGAAAAGTCAGGATTATCGTTATCGGTTGAGACGATCAGGTTAGACAGACGACAGGCGATAGGGCCAATGTTGACATAGGACTCACTCATTATCGGTTGGGTAGATGCAAATAGGCGGGGCCTTGCTACGGTTGAAATAACAATCCCCAGGGCATCATACTACCCCGAGCAGATTTACATGCGTTTGCTCAGCAACATTTTAGGCGACTACCTGAAGATTACTTAGATAGGGGCGGGGGAGGATATCCGGAAGTCGCCAAACCCTCTGGTGCACTGTCAGAGCAGCCTCCCCCAATGTCCAGGAAACCTCTCCCCCGACAGCCCTAGGATAGCTATAGCCGTTGGTTTAAACTCTGCACAAGGGGAGAGGTTTGATTTTGCTTAATTTGTCGATAGGTGGCAATAATCGCTGTGGCCACCTCCCGTTCGACACCCCTAGCAGCCTCAGGTCTACCACAGTCCTGATAAAGTCTGGGGCTGCAGCTGACCTGAAAGAGAGTTTGGGTGATATCTGCAAATAGACTCTCATCAATCCCTAGTCCTTCCGGCTCTGGTTCCCGTGGAGATGGCGCGGCACCCTGGGGTAAGGGGGCTTGATCCGTCGATCCATGGATGGTCATCCCCAGGTTTACCCGATCAGCCCCAGGACCAGACGGCCTTGATAGGGAGGGCAACGCCTCACCTGGGAAGGCGGTCTGGACATAGGTCTGCCCGCCTCCCCGTTGTACACAGGCGATCACCGCTTCGCCGATCTCGTCCGCCAGCAGTTGGTTACGGGCGGTAAAGCGAATAAAGATACGGGAGGGATAGGCACTTGGATCCACTATCATCGCGGCACCTGGGTAAGCAACAGATTAAGGCTATGTTAGCCCAGCAATTCTCATTTTAAAGAATCAGCTGCTATTGGGAGGGATTTCCAATTCTAGCCCTTGGAGCATGAAGGTAAGGAGATGATCCCAACTGTCGAAATACATGTACCGAGTTAAAGCCCGCAAATCCTCAAAGAAAGTTT
>JAYKIM010000273.1:0-8512 GCA_035286245.1 Cyanobacteriota bacterium
CCCAAACGGCGTCATCGCCAATGTACTTGCTGGACTCGGGATCACGAAAACTCAGTCGGGCCTTAAAGGTTTTTAGCTTCAGGCTGCGAAACACCGTCAGGATCAAATCCACCACCTTGAGGAATTCCCCATCCAGCTGATCGGGCCGGACAAACAGGTGGGAGTCATCTACGGTAAAGCCCCGCACCCGGGTCAGCCCCCCCAGCTCCCCAGATTGCTCGTAGCGATAGACGGTGCCAAACTCCGCCAGGCGCATGGGCAGGTCCCGGTAGGAGCGCAACTCACTTTTGTAAATTTGAATGTGGAAGGGGCAGTTCATGGGTTTCATGACAAAGCCCTCCTCCGCCAGGCGATCGGCGTCGTTGTCCGCCATCAGGGGAAACATATCTTCGCGGTAGTTTTGCCAGTGTCCGGAGGTCTTAAATAAATCCACCCGGGCAATGTGGGGGGTGACCACCGGCAGGTAGCCCCGTCGGGTTTGCTCCTCCTTGAGGAAAGTCTCCAGGGTGGAGCGCAACACCGTGCCCTTGGGGGTCCAGAGGGGGAGGCCGGGGCCCACCACATCGGCGAAGATAAACAGCCCCAGTTCCTTGCCAAGCCGGCGGTGATCCCGCCGTTTAGCCTCCTCCCGCCGGCGCTTGTATTCCTGCAGTTGCTCGGGGGTCTCCCAGGCGGTGCCGTAGATCCGTTGCAGTTGGGCCCGGTGTTCATCCCCCCGCCAGTAGGCCCCCGCCACACTTTCCAGATCAAAGGCCTGGGGATTGAGATCGCCGGTATTGGCTACGTGGGGCCCGGCGCACAGATCCCACCACTGATCCCCCAGGTGGTAGAGGGTGATGGGGTCCTGCAGGTCCTGCAGGATCTCGAGTTTGTAGGGTTCCCCCAGGGCGGTGATGCGCTGCTCTGCCTCCGCCCGGGTGACGGTTTCCTGAACCACCGGCAGGCCCTGCTTGATGATCTTAATCATCTCCTTTTTGATCGCCTTCAGGTCCGCCTCCGTGAAGGGATCGGGGTTATCAAAGTCGTAGTAAAACCCATAGTCAATCCAGGGACCAATAGTCACCTGGGCCTTAGGGAAAAGCCGTTGCACCGCCATCGCCATCACGTGGGAGAAGGTGTGGCGAATCCGCTTTAGGGAGTCTGACTCACTGGTGCGCGGCAGGGCGATCGCGGCGGGAGAGGGGGCGGACTGAGCCATGGAGTTAGGGACGGATAAGGCTTTCCCTCCCAGTGTAGCGAGGAATGCCAAGCCAAACATGGTGAATTCCTGGGGAAGCTAGGGGGGCGCTTTTGCTGGTGTTTTTTTCTGATGATTCCTGTCCCACTTGCCGAGACCTGTGCTATGCTCACCTTCTGTATGGAGTTAAACGATCAGCGCCTCAGTGAGTAGTCTGTAGCCATCGTTATTAATTCCTTGACGGTAGTTCTAAAGCTTTTCCAAACTAAAAATTTAAGTATGACCCAAGCAATTGCTGACTTAGTCGTCCTGCACCCCATGGCGAAGTTCCAACGGCAGGTAGCTTCCCTGGTGGCAAGGTCTAAAGCTATTCAAGACAGTGACCCGATTTGGAAAATTGCTTTTTTACTAGGTGATGACTGGCAATACTGGAAGCGGGAGCTGGAGGAATTTGACTTTTCTACCCAGGACCCCATCTCCGATCTGCTAGCGGTTGAGTCCTGGGAAGAAGATTAAACGTTTACGTTGCGTTACTTTAAACTTTTTACCTTAAAGTAACGCAACGTCACACCTGGTGATCGGCAGGGGCGATCGGCAACTAGAGCGGTGTGGAGAGAAGTGGAGCAGCGTGGAGACATTGACGGCTCAATGTCAACCTTGCCCGACCACCATCCCTAGCCTACCTACCTAGCCCAGGTAGGCTTTACGGATCGCCTCATTCTGCAGTAGCTCAGCGGCGGGCCCAGATAGCTTGATCTGGCCAGCCTCTAGGACGTAAACCCGATCGGCGGTTTGCAGAGCCAGGCTGGCATTTTGCTCCACCAGCAGGATGGTTACCTCCAGATCCCGCAACTGTCGGATCACCGCAAAGATTTCTCGAACGATTTGGGGGGCCAGGCCCAGACTGGGTTCGTCCAGCAGTAGCAGCCGGGGCCGACTCATCACGGCTCGGGCGATGGCCAACATCTGCTGTTCACCGCCACTGAGGGTGCCCGCCAACTGGTGTTTGCGTTCGGCCAACCGCGGAAAGATTTGAAACTGTCGATCCAGATCGGCCTCAATGCCCCGGCGGTCAGAGCGAACATAGGCGCCGAGCTGCAGATTAGCCAGCACGGTTTGGCGGGTCAAAACCTGCCGCCCCTCCGGACTGTGGGCAATGCCAAGGCTGACCGCCCGGTGGGGTGAGACCGGGGTCAGATCCCGTTGATCGTAGAGAATACGGCCGCTCACCGGTTTAACCAGCTGGGAAATGGCCCTCAGGGTGGTGCTCTTACCGGCGCCATTGGCGCCAATCAGGGTGACAATTTCCCCTTTGTGGATGTGCAGATTAACGGATTGCAGCGCTTGGACAGCGCCGTAGTTAACCGAAAGATTTTGAAGGTCCAGCAGTGGGTTGATAGTGGTTTTCCTCCTCAGTCTCCCAGATAGGCGGCAATTACAGCGGGGTCGTGACGTAGGGTGGCGGGGGCGTCTAGGGCGATCAACTGACCGAAATTGAGGACGGCAATGCGATCGCACAGACCCATCACCAGGGGCACATGGTGTTCGATCAGCACAATGGTCAGGTCAAAACGACGGCGAATCCGGCGAATCAGATCGCTGAGTCCAGCCTTTTCCTTAGGGTTCATCCCGGCGGCCGGCTCGTCCAAGAGTAACAGTTGGGGTTGGAGGGCCAGGGCCCGGGCCAGCTCCAGCCGGCGTTGATCACCGTAGGACAGGTCTCCAGCGATCTGATCGGCCTTCCCCCCCAACCCCACCAGGTCCAGTAGTTCACCCGCCCGGATGCGGGTCTGGTGGGCTTCGCGGCGGGCTAGCTGACTCCCCAGAATCTCCCCCACAATTCCGGCTTGACTGTGGACATGGCGACCCACCGCCACATTTTCCCCCATGGAGAGGTTGCCAAACAAACGTAGATTTTGAAAGGTGCGGGCAATGCCCTGGCTGGCGATCCGGTGGGGGGGGAGACGGGTGATGGCCCGGCTGCCATAGAAAACCTGCCCCTCGCTGGGGGTGATCAGGCCGGTAATGATATTAAATAGGGTGGTTTTACCGGCGCCATTGGGCCCAATCAGGCCAAAGATCTCGCCGGAGTGCACAGTAAAGGAAACGTCATCGATGGCCACCAGACCACTAAACCGTCGGGTAATATGGTCAACCCTGAGAAGGGGGTGGGGGGAACCCTCTGGGGGAGTGGGTTGGCTGGACGGCATAGGCACCTCAACTAAAACCAGGCTACGAGGTTGTTTGAAAAGGGTTGTCCCAGGTAGGGTTCGCCGCCAAGAGGGGGCAAAAGCATAGAATTCTGAGGATATTATCCTACTCTATAGGGGTGGTTTGAGACCCTCCTTGGCTTTTCAAATAACCGCTATGGCGGTAAGGAGGGTTTGGCGACGGCACGAAAACGCCGGCTGAGACCCCCTAGCAACTCTGGGGTGATTAAACCCTGGGGATAGAAGATGGTGCTGAGCACAATCAGCAGACCAAAAATGATCAACCGCCCATCCAGCAGAAACTGCGCTAGCCACAGGGGTATGCCGGCCACCCCCGCCAGGGCCCGCAGCAGTTCCGGCAGGGCCGTTAGCACCATCCCCCCCACGACGGGGCCGACAAAGGTGCGGGAGCCGCCACTGAGCACAAAGGCCAGGTAGATAATGCTGGCGTCGAAGGTGCCCTGACGGGCGTTCCAGGTGTTGAGGAAATGGGCGCTGATCGCCCCCACCACCCCTGCCAAAATCGCCCCCAGGGTAAAGGCTAGCACCTTATAAAAGGTTGGGTTAATGCCCATGGTGTCGGCCGCTAGTTCGTCTTCGCGGATGGCCCGCAGGTTCCGTCCGGTGCGGCTGCCCTCCAGCCGATGACACAGCACCATGGTCACCAGTAGCAGGGGCAGCACCACCCAGAGGTAGGCGATGGGGCTTGGAAACGGTTGGGGAATGCCGAAAATGCCCACGGCGCCGCCGGTGATCTCCAGGTTTAGGGAGAGTACCCGCAGAATTTCCACAAAGGCAATGGTGGCGATCGCCAGATAAATGCCCCGCAGCCGCAGCACCGGAATTCCCAGGGCCACCGCCAGCAGCCCCGATAACACTGCGGCTAGGGCCATTTCCAGCAGCAGGTAGGGGGCCGGAAAACTACCGGAGACCGGCACAAC
Organism: Cyanobacteriota bacterium; assembly: GCA_035286245.1. GTDB lineage: Bacteria > Cyanobacteriota > Cyanobacteriia > Phormidesmidales > Phormidesmidaceae > Nodosilinea. The sequence goes on from JAYKIM010000273.1 coordinate 4,329, forward strand.
CCGGGTGGAGATAATTGCTGCAATGTAGCCCCCCAGGGCGTAGAACCCGGGGGAGGCCAGGGAAAGCTGCCCGGCCATCAACGGCAGATAGACCGACAGACCCAGCAACGCCCCCAGCAGCATCGAAACCAGCAGAAATCCGTAGGTATCGAAGAATCCCATGGGCCGCCCCTACACCTTCTGGACGAAGCTACGGCCCAGCAGCCCCTGGGGCCGCACCAGCAGCATCAAAAACAACAGCGTGAAGGCAATCGCCTCCTTATAGCCAGAATAGTCTCCCGGCACAAAGGACTCCGCCAGGCCGATCACCAGCCCCCCCAGCACCGCCCCCGGAATATTGCCCAGGCCGCCCAAAACAATTACCCCCAGCCCCTTCAGGCCAAAGGCGATGCCAAAGTAGGGGCCGGCAATACTGACACTGGTGCCCACCAGTGTGCCCGCCACTCCCGCCAGCACACCGCTGACAAAAAAGGTGAGGGTAATAAACTGCTCGGTGTTGATGCCCAGCAGGCTGGCGGTGGTCTGGTCCTCCGCCACCGCCTGGAGCGCCTTACCCAGGCGGGTAAAGTTGATCAGGTAGGTGAGGATGGCCACCAGGGCAGCGGACACCAAAAACAGCACCACCTGCACCGTGCGAATCGGCACCGGGCGTTCCGCACTGCCAAAGTTAAGGGCGGGGGGCAAATTGCCGTAGATGTTATCGGGGAAGGTATAGATCTCCGCCCCCACCAGGTATTGGATCAGGTTGACAATCACCACCGCCGTCCCCAGGCTGGACACCAGGGTAAGCAGGGGATCAGCCCCCCGGCGACGCAGGGGCCGAAAGGCTAAACGCTCCACTAGCACCGAGGCCAGACCGGCCAGACCACCCCCCACTAAAAGCGCCAGCCAGAAGGGCAGGGCAAAGGGCAGCCTGGCGTTAGCTAGCAGGCCATTAAAGCCAAAGGCCCCCCCCACCAGAAAATAGGTGAAGTAGGCCCCCAGGGTAAAAATTGCCCCGTGGGCAAAGTTGATGATCCCTAGAATGGAAAACACCAGGGTATAGCCAAGGGCAAAAATTCCATAGACGGTGCCGATGGAGATGCCGTTGAGAAATTGCTGCAGAAAAAAGGTCGAGTCCATGGGATGTTAGTTAAGGAACCCAACCTATTTAATGAACTCAAACCGACCGTTGGCTCCGTCCGGCGTCATTTTGATCTGGGCCACATAGAACTGGCTCTGGTTAATTTCCCCCTCCGGCGTAAAGGAAATCTCCCCCAGCGGCGTTGTGTACTTACCCTGTAAAATCGCCTGGTTTAGCTGGCTGCGGAGGTCGGCCAGGGGTAGGGCAGTCGGGGCATCCAGGGTTTTTAGCGCCTCCACAAACACCTGCACCGCCGTAAAGGCCTGGGCGCTGAACTGGGGCGGCAGCTTTTGGTTCTGGGCTTCGTAGGCCTGCCGAAACGCCCTATTAATATCATTCGTCGTTTCGGGGCTATAGGCCTGGGCGATGATCACCCCTTCGCAGGCCTGCTTACACACCGGAAAGAGGTTGGAGGTATTCAGGCCGTTGCCCCCGATGATCAGCCCCGTGTAGCCCAGGTCCCGCAGTTGCTTCACCAGGTTGCCGCCATCTGCCGCTAACCCAGAAATAATCATCAGGTCTGGCTTCAGGTTGAGGGCGTTGGTGGCCTGGGACTGAAAGTCGGTGTCCGTGGTCTGGAACTTCTGCACCGTCACCAGGTTCAGGCCCTTATCCTTGACCGTCTGTTGAAAGGTTTCGGTTTCAGACTTGCTAAAGGCATCGTTCTGGGCAAAGAACACCGCCACATTCCTAATCTGGGGGTTGAGGGTCAGGGCGGCATCTACCGCATTGGGGGCCACCACCGCCACCGGTGCCGAGACCCGGGCAATGTAGTCGCCAATCTGGGGAATCCCCTTGGCGGTATTGGAGGGGGCCAGCACCGGCACCTTGGCCCGGTCGGCAATGGGGTCGGCCCCAAAGGCCTGCTGGGAAAGGGTTGGCCCCACAATCCCCGCCACCTTGCTCTGGTTGATCAGGGTATTAAAGGCATTGATCGCCCCCTGCTCATCCCCCGCCGTATCCTGGAAAACCAGTTTGACCGGCGTGCCCTTGATGCCACCCTGATCATTAAAATATTGTTCGGCAATCTTGGCCCCAATCACCTGCTCCTGACCCAAGAGGGCCACGTTGCTGGTCTGGGCGACGGCCACCCCAATGGCAATCTCGCCGCCCGCCGGAGCGGTTGAGCTCCCCTGCGGGCCAGGGTTGGGGGAGCAGGCCACGGCTACCAGAAACGCCGCCAAGGATGCAAAACATAGGGTTAAAACGTTTTTTCTAATTAACATGATTAGGAACCTAAGCACTGTCAAGATGGGTAGCCATGCTGACGGAGACCGCCTCACAGAGGGCTAAGGGGTAGTGGATCTCGATCTATCGCTTTAGCCAGCCCCCTGAGGCGACGATTGATCGCCCAAAGCCTATGCTGGAGAACGGTCTAGCCTGTCTCTGTCCCCCTATGGGTGGCTAGGACCATACCCCGTAACTTTGCCCTCAGGGTGGGTGGGTGAAGGATTCTGATCAAAGCTATAAAATACAGCCGGGGCCGGGGGGTAATCGGCTAATTTGATATCTCGTAACATCAGGCCCCGCCGATGTTGAGGTCTTTGGACCGTAGCCCTAGCAACTATCCAGGCAGAGGGGCCCGAGGCTGCAATAATGATGAGGTGGTCCATGGATCGGTAGATCCCCGAAGGAGTCCTGCCATGTCACGCATTGAGTTGATTTCCGGCACCGCCATTCCCCTGGTGGGCAACGATATTGACACCGATCGCATTATCCCAGCCCGTTTTCTCAAGGCGATTACCTTTGATGGGTTGGGGGCTGAGGTGTTTGCTGACGATCGGGCGGCCCTGGGGGGTGCCCATCCCTTTGATCAACCCCAGTATCAGGGAGCCACTATTTTAGTGGTGAACCGTAACTTTGGCTGTGGCTCCTCCCGGGAACACGCCCCCCAGGCGATCTCCCGCTGGGGTATTCAGGCGATCTTGGGGGAAAGCTTTGCGGAGATCTTCTTTGGCAACTGCCTGGCGATCGGCATCCCCTGTCTGACCGCTAGCCCGGAGGTGATTACCCAGATTCAGACTACCCTGGCGGCCCAACCTAGCCAACCCCTCAGCCTTGACCTGCGGCGTCTGGAGCTGCGTTGTGGGGCCCTTACCGCCCCCGTGACTATTTCCCCCGGGGTGCGCCAGGCTTTCCTGGAGGGCAATTGGGATGCCTGCGGTCAACTGGTGGCCAACACCGCCGCCATCCGCGCCACCGCCGCCCGCCTGCCCTATTTACAATGGTGATCCCCAGGGGGTGACGGGGGTCGCGATGGAGGCCGCGGCGATCCTGGCCCCTGACCCCCAGCCCCTCTGCCAGAGGGCGTAGCTTGCCTCCCGCAGGGAGAGGGATTTTAGGTAAGGGAAACTCCAGGCGTCAAACTAGACGCGGTTTAGCTTGTGACTTCTGGCTTCTAACTTGCAGAAGCTTATAAGTATTTCCCCTGATTAATGGCTGAAACTATGTATTATGAGAGTGATCAGAAGGTTGTGTAAAGCCTGGTTCTGACAAGGAGGAACCCATGGGTTTGGCTATGGCCACCACCCCACCCACCTACGACGACATCCTGCGCCTCTTTCAGGAAACCGCCCTCTTCCTGCAGAAAAAATCCCTGGAGAGCGAACTTAGGTGTCGTAATTTGGAAAGGGCTACGGTGCTGCTGGCTTGACATTTGGCGCCGCCATCCCTGTATCAATGATGAAGGGTATGGGGTACCCCGGGTCTCACCCGTTCTAAAGTAGGGCATGGTTAAGACCTTAGCTACGAGAACGGTTAGTCGACAGTTCCCTGGCCTCCGCTGCTAGAATACATTTAAATTATTTCTGGTTTGGCGAATGAGTACGGCCCAACCCACCTACGACGACATCCTGCGCCTCTTTCAAGAAACTGATCGCCAGCTGAAGGAAACCGCCCTTCTACTGCGGGAAAAATCCCTGGAGACTGATCGCAAGTTCCAGGAAACCGACCTCCAGCTCAAGGAGACTGATCGCCAGATCAAGAAATTGGGTAAACAAATTGGCGGGTTAGGGTCCAAGTTTGGCAGTTTCACGGAGGGTTTAGCTCTGCCTTCCATGGA
>JAYKIM010000274.1:0-5547 GCA_035286245.1 Cyanobacteriota bacterium
AAAGTCCTACGGTTCGGTGTCGGAGGCCATTCAAGGGATTGGAGACTATTTTCAGTTCTACAATCACAAGCGCCTACATCAGTCTCTGGACTACCAAACTCCAGCAACAATTCACCATCGGGGGTGCACCTCCTTATAGGGCATCCAGGGAATTAGCAGAGGTAATCGGGTGGCCAATCGGATGATTTGAGGCTAATTCCCTGGATGCTCCTAACAGAGGTGCTGTGCCAAATGCAACACTAGAACTTATGCTCTACCCAGCGAGATTACTTCTTCAATTCACTCTTTTTCTGTCTTGACACTGGGGAGTACCTTACTAGAAGGTGAGTGTCGATAAAAGAAGAGAGAAAAAATGACATCTTTGAGGCATCGTTGCAGACGTTGGTGCTGCCGCCCCAAATACTCCCACTCGACCAGCAGGGCGAAGCGTTCATCCAAGCTAAGGTCGTGATAAGTGGGGTGTGCATGTTACTCCTGCCAAACGTCGTCTAGTAAGCTATTTACCCCCTAGGCGATCGCTGCAGCGGTCGAAAACCGAAAACCAGCCTGGCGAATCCGATCCATGGCTTCTGCCAGGCGATCTTGATCAGCAATTAAACTGACGCGAACGTAACCTTCTCCACCAGGTCCAAAGGCATTGCCAGGGGTAAGCACCACGCCGGTCTGCTCGAGTATGGCTAGGGCAAAATCCGTCGAGGAGGTATCGATTGGACAAGGTACCCAAAGATACATAGTGGCCTGGGGTTTGGTCAAAGACCATCCGAGGGAGGTAAATTCCTTAATCAACAGGTCACGACGACTGGCGTAGCGGTGTTGTACCTCCTCCAAATAGTGGTCAGGAAGGGACAAGGCGGTCTCCGCCGCCCGTTGCAACGCGGCGAAAATACCATAGTCCAGGTTAGTCTTGAGGGTACGCAAGCCTTGAATTACCTGGGAATTACCCACCACAAAGCCAACCCGCCAACCTGCCATGTTATAGGTCTTAGACAGAGTGTGGAACTCCACACCAATCTCCTTGCCTCCGGGAATTTCCAGCAAGCTAGTGGGCTGGTGGCCATCAAAGGCCAACTCGGCGTAACAAAGATCGTGCACTAGAAGAATTTGGTAGCGATGAGCAAAATCCACCGCCGCCTCAAAAAACTCCCTCGGGGCGGTAGCGGCTGTAGGGTTATTAGGATAGTTAAAAAACAATGCCTTAGCTCGCCTGGCCACCTCTGGGGGAATGGCATCGAAATCAATCAACCAGCCCTGATCGGGGCTGAGATGGAGAGAGTAAATTTCCGCTCCAGCAATGGTTGGCCCTCGAAAATGGGCGGGATAAGCCGGCGTCGGCACTAACACCAGGTCCCCTGGATTAATAAACGCCATGGCCAGGTGGGTAATTCCTTCCTTTGACCCCAGTAAGGGCAGGGCTTCTCCACTAGGATCAAGCTGCACACCATAGCGGCGGGCGTACCAATCCGTAATGGCGGTACGAAAACTGGCCATACCCTCAAAGGGGGGATAACCATGGGTGGCGCTATCGGCGATCGCCCGTTGAGCGGCCTTAACCACTGGATCCGGGGTAGGACCATCGGGGTTACCCATACCCAAATCAATTAAATCCACCCCCTGCTCTCGGACCCGAGCCTTGAGTTCATCCAGGCGGGCAAAAACGTAGGGAGGCAGGGTCGCAATCCGTTGGGCAGGTTGAAGCCAACTAAGGGTCATGGCTATAGCTCCGGGGTAGCCGTAGGGGTTAATAGGGCACAGGAACGCAGCCGCAGTTCTGAGCTGAGGGGAGAAACCATGGCGGCCATCAGGGCATCAGGGGTGACAGCAAAGGGCAGGTGATGGATATCGGAACCTTCTCGACAGGCGAACTCCGCAGCTTGCTGTAAATCTCTCAGGGTAATATCCCCCAAGTTGAGATCGCTGAGGCAGGTGGGTAGGCCAATTTGGCGATAAAACTCAATTAATTGTTGCCGGGCCGTAGTCGCTAAGGCCGCTCTACCCCCCATTTCTTCTAAACGGAGTTGTACCAAAATACCATAGGCGACCTTTTCGCCGTGGAGCGTACCGTGGCTGGCAGGTAATTGGGTCAACCCATTGTGAACCGCATGGGCGGCCACGGTTCGACACTGGGCCCCACCGATACCCCCTACTACCCCCGCCAGTAGTACGGTGGCATCCACCACGTCCCGCCAGTCCTGCCCCCCCCATTGGATCAGGGCAGGAGAGGATTTTTGCAGCAAAATATCCCGTAGGACTCGAGCCTGCTGTACCGCCGATACCAGCAGGGTGTGTTCAGAGGCCCCACTACTGACAGAGGCTTCATACCACTTGGCCAGGCCATCGCCAATACCGGCCACCAGGGTACGGCACGGCGCCGTTTTTATCAGATCATAGTCAAGAATCAACAGATCGGGACAGCGGGGTAAGGCCACATCGTAGCGGAAGGCACCCTGATCGGAATAGACATTAGATAACGCTGTCCAGGCGGCACAGGTGGCCCCAGAGGTGGGGATCGTCACCACTGGAAAACTCTGCTGATGGGCTAGCAGTTTAGCTGTATCCAGGGCCTTACCTCCCCCGACCCCCACGATGACATCGGCTCGATGGGCCTGGGCCAGGTTACCCAGGTGAGCTAGGGTAGCCTCACTGCAATCTTCACCGTATACCCTGGTTTCCACCGCCAGACCCCGGTTGAGACACTCGCTGAGTAGGGGTTCTATTTGGGTTAAGGCCCGTCTGCCACCGATCACTAAGGGACGGCGGCCAAGTCTGGCGATACTGTTGCCTTGGTCTACAAGAATTCCTTCGCCCCGAACAACTTGAGCTGGAGCAATGGTGAGGGTAGGTAGATGGGCTGTAGTCATAGGACAAGGATACTGCGGAAGTAGGGTATTAATCCATATTCACCATAGGTTAGAGCCTATGTAGACTGAGTAGTCCTGGCTTGAAGATTTGATGGGCTGGTACCGTAGCTACCGATAAGCAAGTCCAGGTGAGCCAGGAGGGGCGTCCAGGTGATCTGGTCTACTATCACCTTCGAGCAATCAACCGTGGCCTGGGTGTTCTAGTCAAAGTTAAATGGCATTATCAACGACCAAGGGTGATTTGATGGGGCTGCTTAACTGAGAACGGTACCGACCTCAGCACTGAGTTGAACCAGGTAGGCATCTTCCCCTTCCCCGAGCCGTAAAGGGTTGGGCTGAACTTGTCCCAGGTAGATTAGTCGAGATACCCCCCCAGGGGCATGGACAATAATGCGGGCACGAATGGTGGCGGTTTGACCGGGGATACCTAAGCGATAGGGTTTAAATAGATTGCTGGCGGCCTGACGTAGGGTGGCGTCTAGGGTTTCTGCCGTCACGTCCATCGGTACGGTGATGACAATTTCGCTAGCCCCTGAATCGTAGACCGTCGCATAGGGCACCGCTCCAGGAACTACGGTACGGGTAAACGGTTCCAGGCTGAGGCCAAACAAACCCACCGTCAGCACGATGGCTAAACCCGTCGCTCCTACCAGACGGAAGCGAAACCCCCATTTTAAGACAAACCCCAGGGCCGTTAAGGCGGCTAAGGTTAGGGTACCTATGCCCATCCATTGGGCTGCTCGGGCAAAATCAGCGGGATCTAGCATAGGAACGGCAAAGATGAGGATTTACTCAAGGGAGACCAATCCGATCCTAACAGGAGTTTCTCCTTCAGGGCTACTGGACCGAGAACACTTGGCTTTTGTAGGAGTTACCAAGACAGAGTAGTGGGCTGAGAAGAGGGGCAATTCAGTCAATACTGCCCCGAAAAGCTTGTAAAGACCCCCAAGACAGGGTACAACTTGAAGCCGTAGGGCGTTATTTATGGCAAAACTATGGCAACAGCATTGGTTAGGGTGTTTAGCGATCGCCAACGTTCGCCCCGTCCCTGGGTGACAGCCCTGGTGGCCCTGACCGTGCTAGGGTTAACCGGTTGTGGTTCATCAAAAGTCAGTCAGTGTAATAAGTTGGCGGCGGTGGTGAATCAAACCCAGGATTTCATGAAGGAGTTTGAAACCGAAATTCAAGCCTTTAGTGAAAGCGCTGCTCAAGTTAAGAACCTCGACGATATCAAGGCAGCGGCCAGTCAGTACACTACCGCTGTGGATAAGGTGGTCGCCAATCTGGACGGGCTGGCGCAAAACCTCCAGACCACATCCCTCAAAGATAGTGAGCTTAGTCAGTTTCGCGATAGCTACGTTGAGGTGGTGAGTGGGTTTAAATCCGCCCTTGAGGAAGCTCGCCAAGCCATGGATTTAGTGGTCACCGTGCAGTCAGAAACGGACCTACCCGCCAAAATCGAAGAATCCCAGCAGCAAACCGTGAAGGCGGTTACCGCCATCGAGAATCTATCCCAAAAAGAAGCACAGTTGATTACCGACGTTAATAACTACTGTGGCGCTGTTCCACCCAAGACCGACCAAGCCCCAGATCAACCTTCAGAGACACCACCACCCCAAACCCCAAACCAGTAAGCTGGCTAAGTAGGAATCCTGACCGAAATAACCAACTCGGAAGGATAGGGATAGAAAGGGATTCAATATAAATTTTTGTAAAAATTATCCATTTTCTTCCGGACGGGGTATCCTAAAGGTCTGGCTAGGGTGATTATTCAAAGCTCCCTGGTGCTGGAGTTGCTGAGATCTAATGACCGTTTGACCATATAGGTCGCCGTTTTCCTGAAAAACTCTTGAGATTTTATTAATTTCAAGAAACTTACCTGGCTTTCAAGATTTAATTTGTCTTGAAAAGTTAGCCAAAGTCAGGTAAAGGGATGATGGCTAGTTCTCATTGCAGGGTAGTCATAGCACCGTGAGTAAACAGACTAAGGTTGCATCTCAACTAAAGTTGGAATTATCTAAAGTTCTAGATCGTAGTCCGGCGGACTGGATCTTGGTCTACTTGGCCCTCGCCATGATGAAGATGGGGGGGCACCGTTACGGTACCTTTTTGGATGCGGCTACCACCGCTGCCAAACTGGCTATTTACAGTACTTTTATTGAACAGGGTAGCAATATTCGTAAAACCGGCTTTCTCTACCACGTAGAGCCAAAGCGGGTAAAAGCGATTGTTAAAGAGGTGGAGGACGCCGTCGCTGAAGGCCAGAGTTTGAAGGTCTTTAGTTCGAAGGAGCCCTTCTATGTGATGGCCCTGCCCTTTTTGTGGAATGAGCGATTTCCCTGCAGCGAGCATGAGTCGCCGGTAAAAATCAGTGGATTGACGCCGGGAGAACGCAAGGGTATTGAGGAAAGCTTGCCGGAAGGCTGCCCCCGGGCTCGGATTTTAGACCAGGTGGAGTTCAGTGAACTAATTGAAATGGTTCACAACCTTTCCCAGGAGGAGCTGCCAGAGGCGCAACGGATGCCCTTTAGCGATGCCTTGATGCTCCACATCAAGTTTCGCCTGCTCCACTCGGGCACCGTGATCCAAATTGATTCGCCCTTGGTGGATATCCCCCTCTTTGCCCTGACCAGTGAGTTTTACTCACCCCGGGGAGAACGGGAACGGGTCTTTGCCATGATTGATGACG
>JAYKIM010000275.1:0-4032 GCA_035286245.1 Cyanobacteriota bacterium
GAGCTGGAATTGTTGGCCTTCCCAATGTTGGCAAATCGACTTTGTTCAATGCGGTGGTGGCTAATGCTAAGGCCCAAGCCGCCAATTTCCCCTTTTGCACCATTGAGCCCAATGTGGGGGTTGTGGCGGTCCCCGATGCCCGCCTGCAGGTGCTGGCGGACCTCTCCAAGTCCGTGGAGACCATTCCCGCCCGGGTGGAGTTTGTCGATATCGCCGGCCTGGTCCAGGGGGCCAGCCCGGGGGACGGCCTGGGCAACCAGTTCCTGGCGAATATTCGCGAGGTGGATGCCATTGTCCACGTGGTGCGCTGTTTTGAAGACGACGATATTATCCATGTCTCGGGATCGGTGGATCCGGTGCGGGATATGGAGGTGATTAACCTGGAGCTGGCCCTGGCGGATCTGGCCCAGTTGGAACGGCGCATTGACCGGGTGCGCAAATCCGCCCGGGCGGATAAGCAGGCCCAGGCGGAGTTGGTGGTGCTCGAACAGTTGCTGCCTGCCCTCAACCAGGGCCAGGCCGCCCGTTTGGTTAGCCTGGATGAGGAGGCGGAGGCCCTGGTTAAACCCCTGGGCTTGCTGACCCGTAAGCCGGTCATCTACGCCGCCAACGTCTCGGAGGATGATCTGGCCACTGGCAATGCCTGGGTGGACCAGGTGCGGCAGCGGGCCGCTGTAGAACAGGCTGAAGTGGTGGTGATCTCCGCCCAGGTGGAGGCGGAGTTGATCGATCTGGGCGAGGCGGATCGCCAGGAATTTCTGGCCAGCCTGGGGGTCCAGGAGGGGGGGTTAATCAGCTTGATCCATGCCACCTATACCCTACTGGGGCTGCGTACTTACTTTACCACCGGCCCTAAGGAAACCCGAGCCTGGACCATTAGGGCCGGTATGCTCGCCCCCCAGGCCGCTGGGGTGATCCACACCGACTTTGAACGGGGCTTTATTCGCGCTGAAACCGTCGCCTATCAGGATCTGGTGCAGGCCGGATCGATGGCGATCGCCAAGGAGAAGGGCTGGGTACGCAGTGAAGGAAAGGACTATCTGGTACAGGAAGGGGATGTGATGCTGTTTCGCTTTAATGTTTAGGGCTTTAAACATTCCGGCCAAATTGGTTAAATCTATCTACAATTTGAGCACCTAAAGGGTTTCTAGCCGCTTAATGGTAAAGCAGGTCTATCCTAGCGCCAAGATCTCCAGATCTATGGATAGCCTACACCCCTAGGCCGCAGGCCCTGGAGTTGTTTCTAGTCTGGCAAGGTATCCCTGTGACCTCACCTCAGCCCCCTTACCCCTGGTTAACTCCCGCCCTCCACCAGCTGCGGAGGTTACCGGCCTGGGCGCTGCTTTCCCTGGCCATGAACGGACTACTGTTTTTGACATTGTTAGTTATGCTCCAGCGTGGCACTCGCGCCACTGACCCGATGCTGGTCAGCGCCACTGCGGTGGCGGCGGATGCCCAGTCCCAACCCGATGCTATGTTTACCTCCCGCCTGGGCAATCGTCAGGTGCTCAACTACGACCAGTGGGTGGGGTTACTCAAAACCGAAGCGGAGGCCGCCGCCCGCGCCGGCCTACCCCACCAGGCCATCCTGCTGGGGGATTCCCTAACCCTCTGGTTTCCCCCGGAGCTGTTGCCGGGTCGCCGGTCCTGGCTGAACCAGGCGATCTCGGGGGAACAATCCCTGGGGTTGTTAAATCGCCTGACCCTATTAGATCAGAACACTCCGGAGTTGGTGTTTATCATGGTAGGCATTAATGATTTGATCTGGGGAAGCCCGGCCCCTGACCTGGTCAATAACCTTGGGGCGACGGTCAAGTACCTGCGCAGCACCCATCCCCAGGCCCGCATTGTGGTGCAGTCAATTTTGCCCCACGGGGGGGCGGCGGCCACCTGGGAGGGTCGCGATCGCCTGATGGCCGTATCCCCCCAGGAGATTGTGGCGGTCAATGCCCAAATTCGCCAGGTGGCCACTGAGGCGGGGGCCACCTACCTGGATCTCTATCCCCTGTTTGTCAATGGCGAGGGCTACCTGAGATCGGACCTCACCACCGATGGGCTGCACCTGAACCACAACGGCTACCTGGTCTGGCGCACCGCCCTGGCCCTGGTGAACGAGGCCGGTTATTCCCCAGAGTGAGCCTGCCTATAGGCTCGCCAGCCCCCGTAGGTAGTAATCTCGGGCTGCCCCTGGCACAGTAGGGGCTCCGCCAGCACCCCCAGAACAATTTCGCCATTGGCCAGGGTGATCTTGCCGATGCAGAGGCCCGGGGGCTCCTGCTGCAACACCTGCACCAGGCCTGCCGCCGGAACATCCCACACCTCCACCGAGATCGCCGCCCCGCCCTGGTCTACCCGCACCATGCCAGGGTGGACATCGCCAATGGACCAAAGGCGATAGCTGGGGCTGGTGGTGGTTTCGTAGAGAAAGGTGGCTCCCACCTTAAGGAGGTTTGGGTTAAGTTCCAGCCCCCGCATCAGGGTGCCGTTGACGGCAAGTTTCAAAGAGGATTCCATCACAATTGAGCCTGGGGTGCGATCGCCTTTAAGGGACTGGTTGAGGTAAACAGGGGAGACAGGGGAGACAGGGAGATATCACCTATTGACCGGGACTGGCCGGCCATTGGGGGACCAGCACCGACCGGTTATTTTCCTGCTTGATTTCGTAGGTTAGCCAGCTCGAACCCGAGGCGCAGCAGAGGGCATCCTCCGGCTTATAACGGTTAAAGGATGCACCAATGTAGTCCTCCCGATAGAGGTTGGCATCTATCAAACTACCGTCGGTGCGGGAGTCCATCGGAATGGGGGAGAGGGTGCCGATGAACTGCCCCCCACTAAAGACAAACACCTGGTAGGTGAGGGGGCGACACATGCCGTCCGCATTGGCCATGCCACTGACCACGGTGGTCTTGCCAAAGATCTGGGCCGCCCCCATTAAGGACCAACCCGCCGCCTCCACCAGCCGGTCCTCTGGCAGGGCCGCGGAGCGTCTTCCCAACTGACAATTGGCCAAATTCCCTCCCCCCTGAATTTGAGGAGCCCGGGGGATAGCAGAGGGGGCTTGGTTCCAATTCGTTTGGCTGTCTAACCAGGCACCACTGGGCCCAGTTTGGGCGAAACTGGCAGGGGTGACTAGCATGGAGCCACTGACTAACAGGCTGGCGATCGGGAAAGCACAGGACTTAATCATGACAACCTAATGTTGGTAAGGAAAACAGTTGAGTGGTGAATATGGACCTACCGCCTGAGGCCGACCCCTGACAGTCCCACTCCGTCCGGACCATCCTAACCCCAAGCCACTGGACCCCCCGACGCCCTTTGACCAGTCCATGAAACTGTCTTTGGGGCATGCTGGCTCCCGGTCAGCAAGTGAAGTTAAACAGAGCATCTGCCCACTACGGCTTCTACCAACTGAGGCTGTCCTAAGTGTTCTGTCAGAGCTATACTTTACCACCTCAGCCGGACCTTAGAATGAAGGTTTACCCCGTCCTCCCTCCATGGCCATCGACTACCTGAAACGGATCCTCACCACCCGGGTTTATGACATTGCCCAGGAAACCCCCCTGGAATTGGCGGTCAACCTTTCCGCCCGGTTGCAAAACCGGCTGCTGCTGAAGCGGGAGGATATGCAGTCGGTGTTCTCCTTTAAGCTGCGGGGGGCCTACAACAAAATGGCCCAATTGACCGCCGATCAACTGGCCCAGGGGGTGATTGCCTCCTCCGCCGGTAACCACGCCCAGGGGGTGGCCCTGGGGGCCAAACAGCTGGGTACCCGGGCGGTGATTGTTATGCCCACCACCACACCGACCCTCAAGGTGCACGCTGTCAAGCGCCGGGGGGCGGAGGTGGTCCTCTACGGTGAAACCTACGACGATGCCTACGGCCATGCCTGTCAGCTGGCGGCGGAACAGGGGCTCACCTTTATCCATCCCTTTGATGACCCCGATGTGATTGCCGGCCAGGGCACCATCGCCATGGAGATTTTGCGTCAGCATCCCCAGCCCATCCACGCCATCTTTGTGGCCATTGGCGGGG
>JAYKIM010000276.1:0-4161 GCA_035286245.1 Cyanobacteriota bacterium
TAACGTTTATGACTATTCTATGTACCCCTGGGCTACGATAGCTTAAATCGTCAAGGTATGATTGGGCTATGCTGGTTGTACTTTTAATTTTTTTAGTAGGTTTAGCACCGGCCTGTATTTCGGCCTGGTATACCTGGACCACTGATCGTTCGGCTAAGCGCTCTGGAGGTCGAGTAGCTCTAGCCTATGGACGAGTGATGGTACCTCAGCCCTTTAGGGAGCAAGGTGATTTACACTACGTGGATGGCCTGGGGTACATGATTGGTGATATCACCTGTGACCTCAACGCCCACTCCCCCTACCTGCGTTGTGCGGTCAACCCCATCGGTCCCTGTAATGGCTGTCAGGCCTATAGCCCAAAAATCTTTGATCGTCAGATTTAGCTGATAGCCCTAGTCCATCTAGTCTGCCCAGGGTTACCCTCGGCTACGCTTTTTCCATAAAACCTATATGCTGAGGATTTTAGCCAAAGTGAGCCACCGACAGGGGGCGGAGGCTATGTCAGTCTTCATGGGTGGTGCGGGTCTAGCCGGTAAGGACCCTTAAAGCAGGGGTACCAGGAAGGCCAGCGCTAGGCCCACCAGCACCAAAACTCGTAGAACCTGTAGGGCAGGGAAGGAGGAATGCATCATAATGTTACCCCTTTACCGTCTCAGCCGTTGACGAAAGGTCTGCCACCAGAGGGCAGGGGACTCTTCGGGGCGGTAGCCCCACTGCACCATAGAGATTAGCAATGGTGTACCCCCCACCTTTAGATTTATCACCAGATGCAGCACCAGGCTAATTAATAGCACCAACCAGCCCAGCAGATGAACCTGGTAGGCCAGATGATGGGTTTCACCAAAGGGTAGCCAGGATTCCTGCATCATCCGCCCACTGATCACCGCCAGGGTGGCCGCCATTAGCATCAGGCTATTCACCAGGCGCTGTAGATTGACCCACCACACCGGTTGCCCGGGCTGATGCCAGAGCCGTCGCCAGAAATCTGGGAATAACAGGCGTCGGCTGCCCCAGTAGAGACTATAGATTGCTAAACCGGTAAAGCTAATTAAAAAGAAGAGCCCAAAGGTGCCGTGCACTCCCTGGACATCGTCAAGCTCTGGCAACTTGAGGGCACCGAAACGACCATCGTAGGTGTTATAAACCCAAAAACCGGTGATCAGAGCGCCAATCGCTAAAAAACCACTGACACCGTGGACCAGTCGCAAAATTAAGGGTTGGTAGGGCATTGACTTCGGCATGGCATCGACCTCGGAATTGCTCCAGGATTTCTGATAGTCAACGTTTGTTAACTACTCTAAAGCCCCAGTCATACCGGTGTCAAATCCTAATTCATCCCTCCCAAAAGTTCTTTCAATTATGATTAAACTATGAAAAGAGAGATTCTCATTCAGGTATGTATTGAGCCAAAATTCAATGTCATTGACAGCAATTCCTCCTCGGTTGATGATTGAATTATTCCCATTTTATCTCCATCATTTCACCTGAAACCATGCCATTCCTCTCTGGATTCACCCCAGCTTTGCTGCTAATTACCCTATCAGAATTGGGGGATAAAACCTTTTTCATTGGCATGATTTTAGCCACCCGTCACCCCCGGCGCTGGGTGTTTTTAGGGGTCACCCTGGCCCTGGTGGTGATGACGGTATTATCGGTGTTGATGGGTCGCGTGGTCACCGTACTTCCCCAGCGGTACGTGCAGGGGTTAACCGTGGCCCTATTCCTGGGCTTTGGCCTGAAACTACTCTACGATGGCTGGCGCCTGGCCCCCACCTCGAACCTGGCGGAGGAACAGGCGGAGGCTCTAGAAACGGTGGAGGCGGCGGAACGGCAGCATGCGACCCTGTGGTCGATCCGGGCGGTGCTGGTGGAGGCCTTCAGCCTCACCTTTGTGGCGGAGTGGGGCGATCGCACCCAGCTCGCCACCATTGCCCTGGCCGCCGTCCACCATCCCCTGGGGGTGATCCTGGGGGGCGTGGTGGGACATAGTCTCTGTGCGGCGATCGCCGTACTCTCGGGAAAAGCCGTCGCCGGCCGTATCTCCGAACGCTGGCTTACCCTCAGCGGTGGTTTACTGTTTATCCTATTTGGCCTGCTGGCGGTCCTGGACCTGAAACCCTAGGCAAAAGGCCCTGGACCCTCAGCCTAAAAGCCAACAAAAAAGTATGGGCGGCTGGGCAAAGGGGCCCAGTCTAGGTACAATCCGACCAGGATACCAGGGTTAGCTGATGGTTGTCGGGTTTAATAAATTCTTACCTGTAATAAATTCTTAAATTCTTACCTGTCTGAGTTTTTCGACACCGACTCCACTCGTCTGCTAAGGCTAGAGTGTAGGCTCAGCAAGGGAATCAAACTCAGCCAGAAAGGATGAAGGCCAGGTCCTGGAGAGAGAAATCATGACCAGATCGATTCAACATCAAGCCGCCGATTCCCGTGGACTGCTGCGCTGGCTACTCCAGGAGGATCGAGGAGGGCAAGGAACCCAGCCCTCCCACCCGCCCCAGCATCCCTGGTGGCAGGTGATGTGTTTAACCGGGGTCGACTATTTTTCTACCCTGGGGTACCAACCGGGTATTGCCGCCCTGGCGGCGGGTTCCCTGGCGCCCCTGGCCACCCTGATCCTGGTACTGCTCACCCTGTTTGGGGCCCTACCGATCTATCGCCGCGTCGCCGCCATGAGCCCCCACGGGGAAGGTTCCATAGCCATGCTGGAACACCTGTTACCCTGGTGGCAGGGCAAGTTGTTTGTCCTCTGTCTGCTGGGGTTTGTGGCCACTGACTTCATCATCACCATTACCCTATCCGCCGCCGCCGCCACCGCCCACATTATTGAAAATCCCCTGGTTCCCAGCTTTCTATCCGCCCTACCGGTGGAACTCACCCTGGTGCTGGTGATCGTCCTGGGGTTAGTCTTTCTCAACGGATTTCGAGAGGCGATCGGCCTGGCGGTAGTCCTGGTGGGCATCTACCTGCTCTTGAACCTGGTAACCATTGTGATCGGTTTGCAGGAGTCGGTTTGCAGGAGATTGTGCACCACCCGGGGGTACTCCAGGATTGGCGCACCACCCTGCTGACCAGCCATGGCAACCCCCTGATGCTGCTGGCCCTGGCGGCCCTGGTTTTTCCCAAGTTGGCCCTGGGGCTATCGGGCTTTGAAACCGGAGTAGCGGTTATGCCCCTGGTGCAGGGACACAGCAGTGACACCCCCGATCGGCCCCGGGGGCGCATCCGCAACACCTATCGCCTGCTCACCACCGCTGCGGTGATCATGAGTTTCTTTCTCACCACCAGTAGCCTGGTGACCACCCTGCTGATTCCCGCCGCCGCCTTTCAGCCAGGGGGGCCGGCCAATGGTCGAGCCCTGGCCTATCTGGCCCACGATTTTCTAGGGGATGGGTTTGGTACCCTCTACGACCTCAGCACCATTTCCATTCTCTGGTTTGCCGGTGCCTCCGCCATGGCCGGATTGCTCAGCATTGTGCCCCGCTATCTGCCCCGCTACGGCATGGCCCCCAGTTGGACCCTGGCTACCCGCCCCCTGGTGTTGATTTTTACCCTGATCGCCCTGGTGGTGACCCTGATCTTCAGGGCCAACGTGGAGGCCCAGGGCGGGGCCTACGCCACCGGCGTACTGGTGTTGATGAGCTCCGCCTCCCTGGCGGTGACCCTGGCGGCTCGGCAGCGACGATCGCGCCCCGCCACGGTGGTTTTCAGCCTGATCACCCTGGTGTTTCTATACACCACCATTGCCAACATTATTGAGCGCCCCGACGGGGTCAAGATAGCGGGCTTTTTCATCGGCACCATCATTGTCACCTCCCTGATTTCCCGGGTCTGGCGTTCCACGGAGCTACGGGTTGATCGGGTGGAAGTCGATGCCACCGCTCAACGCTTCATCCAGGAGGAAAGTTCCCATGGGGTTCGCCTGATCGCCAACCGGCGGCAGGCGGGGGATGAACAGGAATATTTCCTCAAGGAAAAGGAAGTGCGGGAGGACAACCACATCGCCGCCAGCGATCCAATTTTGTTTTTAGAACCTGAGTTCGACAACTAAAAAGCGGCCTGCGGCAGGGCTTTAAGCTCATGATTAAGGATGCCCAAGGAAGGCTTATCGGGGTGGTAGGCGTAGGCGATCAGGCCTGAGACCAGGTTGACGAGGAA
>JAYKIM010000277.1:0-9860 GCA_035286245.1 Cyanobacteriota bacterium
TACGCCGGCGTGGCTCTTTTCCTAAAGCAGAAAAATCCCGGAATCCACTGTGTTGTGGCCGATCCCATGGGCAGTGGCCTCTACAGCTATATCAAAACCGGGGAAATTAAGCTCGAGGGCAGCTCCATCACCGAGGGGATTGGCAATAGTCGCATCACCGCCAATATGGCGGACGTCCCCATTGACGATGCCATTCAAGTAACCGATCCAGAGGCGCTGACCGTACTGTACCAGCTACTCTACAACGATGGCCTGTTTATGGGGGGATCGGTGGGGATTAATCTGGCCGCCGCCCTGGCCCTGGCCGAGCGTCTGGGGCCAGGGCATCGGATTGTGACGGTGCTCTGCGATGGCGGGGCCCGTTACCAGTCCCGCATTTACCATCAACCCTGGCTAGAGCAGAAGGGGCTGTGGAGCGATCGCCTGGCGTCCCTGGTCAATCGTTAGATTGATTAACCCCGGTGGCAGATCCAGCGGAACCCCACCGTGCCATTACCAATCTCCCCTGCTAAAATTTATGAATTAGATAGACTGTCGGCAGGCTAGTCAATGTCCGCCCCCAGGCCTATAAATCCAGTTCTATTTATCAAAACGAGTCACGACTTGCCCCATTCTCCTCAAATAAAATCCTCTGGTCGCCCTAATCCGTGGGTTGAGCTGTTACAAACGGTCTCCCTCAGCGTGGTCCTGGCTCTGGGAATACGACACTTCGTCGCCGAAGCTCGCTACATTCCCTCCGGTTCCATGGAACCCACCCTACAAATTAACGATCGCCTAGTGATTGAAAAGGTTACCTACCACTTTAACCCCCCCGACCGCGGCGACATCGTGGTGTTTTGGCCCCCAGCCAGCCTTACCCCTCCAGGGCAGCACCGTGATGCCTTTATTAAACGGGTGATTGGTTTACCCGGTGACGTGGTGGAAGTGAAAAATGGTCAGGTTTACGTCAACGGTGAGGCCCTGAAGGAGGGCTACATTAAGGAAGCCCCTGACTATCACTGGGGCCCGGAAAAGGTGCCTGACTCCGCCTACCTGGTGCTCGGTGACAACCGCAACAGTAGCTACGATAGTCATGCCTGGGGTTTTGTCCCCTCTGAAAATATCATTGGTAAAGCTATGGTGCGATTTTGGCCGCCCCAGCGTTTAGGTTGGTTAGATAATTAGGCAAAAACCCTGGGGATCTTTTCACGACCTAATAGTATCCTAGAAAGCCTAAGGATTCCTTCATCTGAGATGGGTTTGAGGATGGGGATTGGGGCACACTAGGCGAAAAGCAAGCATCAAAATTCAGAAGCTGTCTAAAAGCTGTTTACCCGTTATGGGATGTTATGGAGCGTTTAGCCAAAATGACTATCGAAAGAATTGTTGAGCAGGCTTTACAAGATGGCTATCTAACGCCGGCCATGGAGGCTGAGGTGGGACGCATTTGTGATACCGCTTCAGAGCTTTCCATTGAGGAATACATGGCTCTAGATCGCCTGATGGGGGCCCTGTTAACCGGTGAAGTGGTGGCGGTACCCCGTAAGCAATTTATCAATGTTATGGAGGAACTGGTGCTGACGGAGGCCATTGCCCGGGTGGCCGAGATCGAGTCTAGTTCTGAAAGGTCCGTGGAGTTGGGCGACATCGCCGCCTATGCCCTGAACCGATTGCCACCCCTCTACGCCACCACGGAGGAGGGGGCCAATTTCCAACGGCAGACGGCCCAGGGTGAGTTAGCGGAGTTAATTGCTGATCAGGTGAAGGCGGCGATCGCCCGCAGTTTAGATCAACCCGACTTTTACCCCGATCGCCAGAACCTCCAGAAAAAGAACACCGTTCTGGATCAGGTCACCTCCCTCCTTCAGGATCACGCCCACAAGTTCGAGCCGGCTTCCCAAAACGCCTAGCCCTAGGGTGGGTCTGGGGTATGGCGGCAACGGTACAGGTCTGGGTAATTTTAACCAGAGACCCTGAGCCCTCCTGCTTAGACCAACTCCTGGCCTACCTCAGCCCTGAAGAACGACATCGGTCAGAGAGGATTCGCCATGCCTTGACCCAGCGTAATTTTATGGTGGGGAGAGGTTGCCTGCGCCATTTGCTAGGGCGTCATCTGGGTCAACCGCCCGCCTCCCTAAGCTTTACCTACGGTCCCCAGGGGAAGCCCAGCCTGGGCCAGGGGAATGGTGGCTTAGAGTTTAACCTCTCCCACTCCGGTGACTATGTGGCGATCGCCATCGCCGATCGTCCGGTAGGGATGGATTTAGAGCAGGTGCGTAGACTCAATTCTCTGCCTGCCCTCTGTGGGCGATGTTTAACCCCTGGGGAACAGAGCATCCTGCTCAACCTGGCCGAGCCCCAGGCTACTCTCCAGTTTTTCCGCTACTGGACGGCGAAGGAAGCCTATCTCAAGGGGATGGGACTGGGTTTAAGTTACCCCATGGGGGATCTCGAGGTTAGCCTTGACCAACACCTCTGCCAGGATCCCAAACTACTGGATCCAGGGTCGGGTTTTTTGCCAGACTGGCAAATCTGGCAGTGGCGGGTGGATCCGGCCTATGTGGCCGCCCTGGCCTACCCCTTAGCACCGCAGACTGCCCTGGTGGTGCCCCAGGTACAACGGTGGACGGTGGCGGCGGTGTTAGCGGCGGAGGGTGGGCCAGCCTAGGTAATGTCAAGCCCAGGGATACCCAGGATGGGAGCCAGTTCACCCTGGTTCCAACAAATATCGGGAATGCCGGCGGAGGCCTCCTTTAGGGCGACCTCCCAATGCTTACGCATTTTTAACAGGTAGGGGTCACCGGCTTGAAACTGGGCCCGATGGTTGACCTCAAAGCTATCGGTTTTGTACATCATTAGATTGATGGGGGGGCCCACCGATAGATTAGATCGCATGGTGGAGTCTAGCGAGAGCAGGGCTGACTTGGCCACCGCATCCAGGGGAGAGTCGAAGGCCAGGGTCCGATCCAGGATGGGTTTGCCATACTTGGTCTCACCAATTTGCAGAAAGGGGGTTTCGGGTGTGGCCTGAATACAGTTGCCCTGGCTATAAACCAAAAACAGCTCCGGCAGTTCTCCGATAATCTGACCGCCGATCAAAAAACTGCATTGAAAGTCGATCCGATCCTGTTCGAGCCAGGAGCGATCTGCCTCCTGCATCCGGCGAATTTGGCTACCCACGTAGCGAGCTACATCGTAAAGGGTAGGCAAACTGTAGAGGTTGGGCTCACGGTTGCGCTTAATGTCCTGGCTGAGGTTATGCACCACCGCCTGGGTCACGGAAAGATTACCGGAGGTACACAGGAGAATGACCCGCTCGCCAGGCCGGGAAAAGTCAAATAGCTTTCGGTAGGAGGAAATGTAGTCTACCCCAGCATTGGTTCTAGAGTCAGCGGCTAGGACCAGGCCAGCGTTAACTAAGACACCTAAACAATAGGTCATAGACTTTCCTAACCTTAAAAACCTAGAATATGGACCGTTTCAGGGGGCTAGGCCAGCAAGTTGTCGCCAGAAGTTGCTCCCAGCCACGACTAGTCAGCGATCGCCAGGGAAACCCGGCTACCCCCCACATCCCGCATCGCTCCCAGCACCTCCACAATGCTCTGGTAGGTGAGCTCGTAGTCGGCCTTAAGGACCACCGCCCCTTCGGGATTTTCCCCCAGGTACTGCTGAATGGCCTGCACCATCTGGCTTTGGTCCATGGGTTCCCCCTCCAGGAATAACTTGCCCTGCTTATCTAACTGCAGGATCATGGGATCTGGTTGATCAACAGACTCACCCCCCGACTCAATGGCTGGCAAGCTCACCTCCACAGCCTGTTGGCTGATCTGGGCGGTCATGGAAATAATAATGAAAAATACCAGGATGGTCATCAACACGTCCATCATCGGCACCAGGTTGATCTCTGGCAGCTCTCGCCGTTGCGATTGGGACTTAAACCGCATGGATGGATCTCCGCTAAGTAGAAGGGGAATCAGGGTAACTCAAGACAGAACCGTTAGGACTAGGTAGGGTAAATTAGGCGACCCTTCACGGGGGAGTCAGTGGACAGAACTCAGCGGTCAGGAAAAACCGACCTATTTACGCCCGGGGCTACTAGGGAAGAACTACCCGAGTAGCGGTTCCAGATCCTAGCTCCAGGGTATCACCCAACCTGTTGCCTGTATGGTAAGCGGCCAGGAGAACATCGCTGGTTTTGCCCCATCCTACCTCCCCTTGTTGGGTAAGGGCAATGGCACCAAAATCCCGCTGGTTGAGGGTGGCTTCTTTAAAGGATTTGGCCAGGGCGGCTTCCAGGCTTAGACCGTCGCTAATGCGAATCACCAGGCGAGCCGCCAGGCACTCATCCATAATATCTTCGCCGATGCCGGTGCAGCTCACCGCTGCTAGAGCATTAGCATAGGTGCCAGCGGGCATGGCCGCATCACTGACTCGCCCCAACCGTTCTAACCCTTTGCCTCCTGTGGAGGTGCCCACCGCCAGCTGCCCTTGGCGGTCCAGCACCACCACGCCAATGGTGCCGCGCCGGGCCTGGGGATCGGCGGCAACCACTCCCGCCATGGCCTTAGAGAAGTTATCCTGCCGGGCCTGCAGCCACTCCTGTAACCGATGGGGAGTGATCGGGTCAAAGGGCGGCAAGCCCAACTCCCGGGCCAGCTCCGCCGCCCCCACCTCAGACAGCACCCGGTCAGGATTGACCTGTAGGACGGCGGCCAGGTCGATGGGATGCTCTACTCTAGCGGCGTTAATGACCCCACTGAAACGCTGCTTGGCCCCGTCCATCAACCCCGCACTCAGACGGGCTTGACCATCCGCCTGGAGTACGGAGCCATAGCCGGCGTTGAAGCGGGGCCGGTCCTCCAGCTGTCGGCAGCCGTAGATAGCACAGTCCATGGCGCTGTCGCCGGCCTGAGCCCGTTGGTAGACGGCTGACACCACGGCATGGAGATCCTCCCTGACCGCCGCCAGACCGCCCCTATCCTCCAGGTCAGGACCGGCGCCACCGTGGATGATCACCTTGGGGCCATGATCACTCATGGGTGACGGTGCGTTCGGTAATCAGGCGTGACCCCTGCTTGCGGGTGATATAGTTGGAGGCCCACTGGATCATGACAATCACCTTATTATCAAACTCAATCAGGAAGAACACGTGGATAAAGAGCCAGACAAACCAGGCGGGGAAGCCGGTTAGTTTAACCTGAGGGGCATTGACCACGGCCGAGTGGCGACCAATCACCGCCAGGCTGCCGGCATCTTTATACTCGAACTTGGCTAGGGTTTCCCCCTGTTGCCGTTTTTGAATTAACTTGGCCACGTACTGGCCCTGCTGCATGGCCACTGGAGCTACTCCGGGGAGGGGCCGGTCCCCCTGGTGGGCGTAGTGGGCCAGGTCCCCCACTACAAAAATATCAGGATAGCCGGCTACGCTCAGGTCAGGCTCAACCATCACCCGGCCCGATCGGTCCCGTTCCGCTCCGGTGCGATCGGCCAAAATCCTCCCCATACCAGGGTCTCGCACCCCCGCCGCCCAGAGCACGGTGGCGGCCTCCACGGTGCTGACCTGGTCTCCCTGTTTTAGGGTCACCCGGTGGCCCTCAATTTCCGTCACCAGGGTTTGGGTGAGGATCTCCACCCCCATGTTCTCCAGATCCTGGCGGGCCCGGCTGGAAAGCTCGGGGGGAAAGGGGGGCAGCACCCGATCCATGCCCTCCACCAGGATGATGCGGGTTTGACAGGTATCGACCCGGCGAAAGTCTGGCTTCAGAGTATCAAAGGCTAACTCCGCTAAAGCTCCAGCCAGCTCTACTCCGGTGGGCCCGCCGCCGACGATCACAAAGGTCAATAGGGCCTGGCGGAGGTCGGGATCGGTGGTTTTTTCCGCTGCTTCAAAGGCTCCGAACACCCGTCGTCGCATTTCCAGGGCATCCTCCACGGTCTTCAGGCCGGGGGCCACATCGGCCCAGTCATCCCGACCAAAATAGAAGTGGCTCATGCCGGTGGCCACGATCAAGGTGTCGTAGGCCACATCCCCATCTTGTTTAAGGCTCACAGTTTTAGCCTGGGGGTCAATATCCACCACCTCCGCCATCAACACCTCGGTGTTTTGTTGGCGACTGAGCACGCCCCGCAGGGGGGAGGCGATATCCCCCGGCGAGAGCCCCCCCATGGCCACTTGATAGAGTAGGGGCTGAAACAGATGGAAATTACGTTTGTCAATCAGGGTGACCTGTAGATTGGTGGAACGGCCCAACTGTTGGGCGGCGTAGAGCCCGCCAAAGCCGCCACCAAGGATTACCACCCGGTGCTGACCCGGAGGCGCGGCGGGAGCGGAGGTACTGACCTGGGTAATGTCAAGGGTTTGCATAGGAATAACGGAAGGGCAGCGATAGGGTAGGTTATGGCTTTGGCCAGCAGGTTAGGATGGGCTAATCAGCTAAAGCCAACCTGGTGCAGGTGTTTGGGTTCACCGCCAGTAGGCTATGACGATAGCTCCATAGTTGGATATTGCCCCAGATCGAAAATCAGAGCTGTAATCCTAATGTCACTTTAGCCCGAATTGCTTAATATTTCTTAAAGGTAAAACAAAGGTGATTCTGGCTTAGAAGAAGGCTTGGGGAGAACCGCCCCCCAGCAGGTAAGCCTAGGGTTTGCCAGCCACAAAGGGGGTCTTCCAGAGATTCCAGTTTTCCTTGTTAAAGGGCGATCTCCAGTGGCGAATCAGGGCCGACTCCAGGGCCTGTCGCGATCGCCGGTCCTGCTCGGCATGGGGCCAGAAGCCAATATTAACGGTCACCGTCAGCTGGTGTTGGCGATGGGCCTCCACGTAGCTGAGGATGTAGCCCTTGCAATCGTGCACCCCCTGCCATCGCTGGTTAGAGTTAACGGTTTCCCCCACGTAGAGCAACAGGGGGACGGCATGGTCAACCACAAAGTAGAGGGCCGGCACCCCAGCCCCCTGGGGGTGTTCTCGCCAGAATTCAGCGTTTTGAGGGGGTAGACTAAAGGGATCAATGGTATCCATTGCGGCGACAGAACTGACCTGTTCAAATAGGCTGCCCTGGCTTTCCCCGGGTTCCGATCGCAGGCGTTGTTGGTAGTCGGCCACCCGCCGTTTCCAACCCTCTAACTCCGCCAAGGATAGGGCGGTCTGGGCCCGGTGGTTGTACACCGAGGAGAGATCCGCCGCCCGCAGATCGGCGTCGGACAGTAGGGAGGGTTGATAGTCCTGGGTCATGGTTAGCCCACCAGCTCGGCCCGGGTCGGATAGCGCCGTAGCAGGGTGAAGAAACGCTGGCGATCGAAGCTGCGGGGGTCGCGGCGGCTACCGGAACGATCCACCGCCTGGTGGGTGGTGATGCGCCCATCGGGAATGGTGGTTTGGGCGATCAGCCAGGCCAGGGAGTTGTACTGGGCCTGGGTGTAGCCACTGTGGCTGCGGCGATGATTCGCCCCGTCCCCGGGGGTCTCGAGGGAGACATGGTAGGCAAAGTTATTCACCGAGGGGGGAAAGGCGGGATTGGTGCGGACGGTCTCCGGGCCGTTAGGGCCATTAAACACCGAGTTGCCCGCCCCAAAGGCCCGCTTCTCCGGTGGCACGATGTAATAGATGGTGCCATCCCGGCCAATCAGGCTATGGTAACTGACCTGGTCCTGATCCCGGGGGTGGGGGGTGCGGAAGAGGTTGAGGGCGCTCTGGGCGGAGCCGACGGTTTCGTGGAGGACCGCAATAAATTCATGCTGTAGGGGCTGACCGTCTACATCGGTGAGGAAGCGATCTCCATAGTTGCTAGGATCCGCCAGGGCAATTACCTGGCGGGGGTCCCCTTGGGAATTGCCCGGCGGGGCAACCCCTTGCCAGTCTGGCGGTGCGGATGGATTAGGCTGAAGGGCAGGCAGCGGCGGCAACGCCGCTAATCTCTGAACGGTTGGTAGGGGCTGAAGGGGTGGATTGGCCTGGGCTGGCAGCCAACCCAGGCCAATCAGCAGGATGCATAAACAACTAGATAATCCAATGCCGATGGGGATGAACCTGCGCTGAATCAACCTGTCCTCCTCTACCGTCAGAGCTATTCCTAATTGGGATGGAGCTTCGGCGAACCGGAACTGACCCTGTCTCAGTTAGCATACCCATTCCCCTGGGCCAACCCTCCAACCAGGACGGATCCCAGGTTTACCTCAAACCCCATCGGATCAACTAGGTTTTGGTTATAGCACAGTCCACCGGGCCGGGTTGTGCGCTATGGACCCTAAACCTTTTTCAGCCAGCTAAACATGGCCCGCAGGTCCTTACCCACCTCCTCGATCGGATGTTCCGCCTCCCGGCGACGCATGGCGGTAAAGCCCGCATTGCCAGACTGATTTTCCAGGACGAATTCCCGGGCAAACTGGCCGGTTTGAATTTCCTTGAGAATCTTCCGCATTTCCGTCCGGGTCTCGTCGGTAATAATCCGGGGCCCCCGGGTGTAGTCGCCGTACTCGGCGGTGTTGGAGATGCTGTCTCGCATCTTCGCCAGGCCACCCTCCACCACGAGGTCAACGATCAGCTTGACCTCGTGGAGACACTCGAAGTAGGCTAACTCGGGCTGGTAACCGGCATTCACCAGGGTCTCAAAGCCAGCCTTAATCAACTCGCTGAGGCCACCGCAGAGCACCACCTGCTCGCCAAATAGATCGGTTTCGGTTTCCTCCCGAAAGGTGGTTTCCAGGATGCCCGCCCGGGTGCCGCCAATGCCCTTGGCGTAGGCCATGGCGCGATCGCGGGCCTGACCCGTGGCATCCTGGTTCACGGCAAACAGGCAGGGCACCCCCTGACCTTCCTGGTAGGTGCGCCGCACCAGATGCCCCGGCCCCTTAGGGGCCACCATCACCACG
The DNA here is from genome assembly GCA_035286245.1 of Cyanobacteriota bacterium. Classification (GTDB taxonomy): domain Bacteria; phylum Cyanobacteriota; class Cyanobacteriia; order Phormidesmidales; family Phormidesmidaceae; genus Nodosilinea. The sequence goes on from JAYKIM010000277.1 coordinate 8,851, forward strand.
TCCACATCGGCGGGGGGCCGGACCTGACCAAAATTAATATTGAAACCATGGGCAAACAGCAGCACATTGCCCGCCTCCAGATTGGGTTCGATCGCGGCTTTATAGATGGTCTTCTGCACCTCGTCCGGCAGTAAAATCATCACCCAGTCCGCCTGCTTCACCGCCTCCGCCACCGGCTTCACCGTCAGCCCCTCCGCCTCCGCCTTAGCAATGGAGCGACTGCCCTCGTAGAGCCCCACAATGACATTGACGCCACTGTCCTTCAGGTTAAGGGCGTGGGCATGGCCCTGGGACCCGTAGCCAATAATGGCCACGGTTTTGCCATTAATAAGTAAATCCAAGTTGGCGTCACTGTCGTAGTACATGCGGGCCATGGCGGTCTCCTTCTCCACAGGCGGGGGGTCACTTCACAAGCCCCTCATTTTATCAAACTAATCGACCCCTCTGATCGAACCCTGGTTGACTGACAAAACATTGGCCTACCGCAGTAAAACCACTGCTATCCAGACGAAGTCAGGCTTCCCCGACTGACCCATAACCCGCGTAGGCGGGTTTTACCTGTCTAGGCGCCGCTTCTAGCCGCCAGCGTTGAGAGTTTCGTCAGTCAACCAAGATCGAACCTTTTCAGTCAGTTTTCGAGAAATCTTTTAATCATGGTTATCCAGAGATTTTATGCCTATGTAGCTCCCTTGAAAGGTTCATCAATTCAGCGGTAGAGCAAGGGATGATCAGGCTAACAGTCTGTAGCCCCATAAGACGAATAATGGTACTCCTAAAGGAGCCATAAAGTCTCCTAGTGTTCATTACCCATAAAATTAGGTAAACACAAGTCAGATTAACTTTGTCATGAGGCTAAGACTGCTACTTCAACTTAACTTACTTGAAGAAGTCTTGGTAGAATTTCCCCTTTGTAATAATTCCTAATGTTTTTAGTGTATCGTTGACAGCATCCATTAATCCATAGTCTTGAATACGACGCTCTTCACCCGTGAGAACCCTCCGCAACGCCA
>JAYKIM010000278.1:0-7472 GCA_035286245.1 Cyanobacteriota bacterium
AATCCAGGGCAAGTCTCGCACCGTCAAGGTCACCGGCGGCCCCTCCCCGACCCTCCTGGCCCCATCCCAGGGGGCCTGCCCTTGACTGTCCCGGGCCCAGGTTTGCAGCACATTGCGGAGGTTATGCTTGGTGACCTTCATCTCCTGGCGGTGGGGATCTACCAGTTCCGACAATAGGCGCCAGAGCTTTGGTCCCACGTCTTTTTTAAGATAGTCTTCCGAGTAGCCCACCTCCAGGTTGGCCATGGCGCTGTAGGTCTGATTTTGCCAAGCACCCTTCAGCACCAGGCGCTCTACATCCTTGAGGGGCCTGCCCTTGTGTTGAAGGACGGCCTGGTTAATGAGTTGACTGATATCCTCAAAGTCCATGGCTGGCCGCTGAGGCGATGCCCCCGATGCTGGTTACCCAGGATCTTACTAGGAGTTTGTCCCCCTGAGGGGCGGTTGGGCAGGGGGGCTGACATAGTCTTCCCGTGTCCCCTTGGCATTTAGGGCTTCCCCCAGGCGACTGAGGGCGTGGACGTAGGCGGCGGTACGGGGAGAAATCTGATGTTGCTGGGCGATCGCCCAAATCCGATCGGTTTCACCCACCATCATGGTTCGCAGGCGATCGTTGACCTCCGCCAGGGACCAATACAAGCCGCTACGGTTCTGGACCCACTCAAAGTAGCTGACGGTAACCCCTCCCGCATTCACTAAAATGTCAGGGAAAACCTGAATACCCCTGGCCTCTAACATCTCATCAGCGGTGGAGGTCACCGGGCCATTGGCCACCTCAAAGATATAGCGGGCCTGCACGGCGTTAGCATTTTCCGCCGTGATTTGATTCTCCAGGGCAGCGGGAATCAAAATATCCACATCCAAGTTCAGCAGCTCTCGGTTGGTGAGGGGGACCTGATTCTCCAGGAGGTTGCACACACTCCCCTGGCAGTAGACCGCCTTCAGGCTGCGGCTAGCGGCCTTAAAGGCCTGAATACTGGGAATGTCCAAACCCTGGGTGGCGAATATTCCCCCCTGGGAATCACTAACCGCCACCACCCGGTAACCGGCATCAAACAGCAATCGGGCAATGGTGCTGCCCGCATTGCCAAACCCCTGCACCGCCACCGTAGTCTCCTGGGGTGGGCGGCCCAGGCGGGCCATAATCGCTTCAATCACGTAAAAGGCCCCGGTGCCGGTGGCGCTATCCCGTCCCTGACTGCCCCCTAGGCTGAGGGGTTTGCCGGTGATCACCGCCGGGCTCAACCTGCGGGCGATGACGCTGTACTGATCCATCATCCAGCCCATGATCATGGCGTTGGTGTAGACATCGGGGGCGGGGATGTCCACATCGGGGCCCAGGAAGTCAGCGATCGCATCAATATATCCCCGACTCAAGCGCTCCAACTCAAACTTGGACAACTCCTTAGGGTTAACCGTAATTCCCCCCTTAGCGCCCCCCAGGGGCAGGTTCAGGGCGGCACACTTAAAGGTCATCCAAAAGGCCAGAGATTGAACCTCGTCCAGGTTAACCCCAGGGTGAAAGCGAATCCCCCCCTTGGTGGGGCCCCGGGTGTCATCGTAACGCACCCGATACCCTTGAAACACCCGCAGGGTTCCATCATCCATGCGCACCGGAATCGATACCGTCAGACTGGCCTTGGGATACCGCAGCCGCTCAGCGGCATCCTCCGAAATATCCACATACTGCAGGGCGCGCTCAAGGCGACGGTTAGCATCGGCCAGGGTGGAGGTAGGCATAGCAAGCAAGGAGGGTAAAAGACACTAAGCTGAGCCCCGGGAGTTAGGAGGGATCAAAAGCCAACAACAGAAAATCTCCCCCGGCCACTACCTACGACGCTCACGCTCAGTCCCCGCCAATGCTGATGGGGGTACCGACGATATCCGTCTGGGTCAGGTTAACCCCGACCATGGATGCGCCAGTAATTTCTGCAAAGTAAACGTGAGCCCGGGTGAGGTTAGCCTGATCCAGGTTAGCGTAGTCCAACACCGTATTGGTTAGAAAGGCGGCGGTGAGGTCGGCCCCCCGCAGGTCTGCACTGGTCAAATCCGCCCCCTCCAGATTCGCTTCGATCAGGACAGCACCTTGCAAATTAGCACCTCGCAGATCAGCCCCAATTAAATGGGCCTGGGTCAGATCGGCCCCCTGCAGGTCGCAGCCTTGACAGAGGTTAGTTTCCAATAGTTGCTGCAGCTGGGCGGGGTTCTCCGCCTGGGCTGGCATTCCCCACACCAGGGGCAGGGTCACCAGGGCCGCCGCCAATGTCGACAGTTTCATGGCTATCCTCCTTGCGATCAACCCGCTTGGCGCCACCAGGGGAGTCGAGAACACAAGCAACCCAAACTAGCCGTGGTCAAGTTTAGGGGTCTTTTCCTGCCCGGTCGGCCTCAGTACTTGCCTCACAGTCAGGCAAAAGATCTCGATCGCTACAGACCAGTTAAACTCCAAGTCTGAGCTTGATCAATCAGCTATGATCGCTATGCTTTCATCCTGCCACATTGCCCCGCCCCTGTCAGGTTGGAAAGCCGTACTGTAACGAAACTACGTGATTAACCAAGTCAACCCCTGATACTGCCCCAGGGTCTCCGGGTCAAACCGCGCTGGTCACCACTGGCCGTAGCTCTGGCGACGGGGCAATGGGGGCGCTGAGGGCCTCCTCCAGGGGCGCACACCCCAACCGTTCCTCCAGGATATCCATTACTTCCCGACCAAAATCATTGGGGTTGCGCTGCCAGGCCCTGAGACACACCTCCCCAAAAAACGATCCCAGGGGTTCGGGGTTCCATAGCAGTTTTTTCGACACCCAGGGGAGATGGATATCGAGGGGATTATAGTCGGGCTTGAGCAGGTTCTGATCAAAGGCGTACTGCTCCAGATGGGTATGGGGCTGGAGACCAATGAAAAAGATGGCGGGTTCCACCTTGTCGCGGCCAAAGATCTGCTCCAGGGCCCGATGGTAGGCGAGGGTCTGGCGGATGGTCTCCGGTCGCTCGTCGATCACATTAAAGGAGTAGTTAACGGAGACCAGATCATTAAACCCCGCCGCCTTCAGGTCCCGACAGTTTTGTAGGACGGTGCGGAGGTTATAGCCCATGCGCATTTTTCGCACCAGTTCCTGGGATCCACTGGTAATGCCGATCTCAAAGTAGTTCATACCAGTGGCCACCATCAGGCGACAGAGCTCGGGGGTGAGGTTATCGGCACGAATGTAGGCGGCCCAGTGGATGTCGGTCATGCCAGCGGCCAGGATCTTGCGCAGCAACTCCTCCGCATCGGCAATGAAGCGCCGAGCAGGAATAAACTGGGCATCGGTAAACCAGAAGTTGCGCACGCCGCGGTGGTAGAGCTGTTGCATTTCCGCCACCACCTCATCGGCGGGATTGATCCGCACCTGTTTACCCTCCACCACGGTGTAGACGCAGTAGCAACAGTTGTGGGGGCAGCCCCGCTTGGTTTGGACACCAATGTAAAAATCCTGGTCCTGCAGGTAGTAGTCAAACTCCGGCCAGATAGCCTCGATATAGGCGTAGTTACAGGCGGTCTTTTCCAGAGGAGAGGGCTCTTCGTGGATGAGGCGATCGCGGGGTTGGGTCTGCCCCACCACATAGCAACGTTGATCGCTAAAATCCTGCCGGTGCAGTAGCCGCTCCAGCAAGATTTCCCCTTCGCCGACGGAAATGATGGTACCCTCGGGCAACCGACTATTTAGTTGCTCGTAGAACACGCTCACGGCCCCACCCCCCACCACCAGGGTAGCCTGGGGCTGGTAACGCCGGGCCCGGTTCCAGCCCCGCTTAATCAAGCCCTGGTTACGCCACAGCTCCGCCAGGTAAGTACTGGCCATGCGCAGCCCCCCCAGGGCCCCCCGTAATTTGAGCAAAGGGTTGCGGGCGTAGAAAAACTCAAAGGCATTTTGCAACGGGTTGCCCCCCCGGCCCCCCACCGGCGCAAAGATTTGGATGTCCCGCCAGGAAAACACCAGCAAGGTAGGTCGAAACTCATCAATACACCGATCCAAGGCGCGGCCGTAGTCGAGGGGCGGTACCGCGCCGAGATCAAAGATCCGCTGCTCCACCTGGGGAAACGACTTGTGCACATGATCCGCCAAGTAGACCACACCAATGGGAAAAATCGGATTACAGGGCAGGCGAACGTAGAGAATACGATCGCCAGATAGGATCTGCGGCATCGGTAACGTCATCATCAATTCCCCCTAACCGGTGCAAGGCGGGGAGGGTTGCCCCGCCCCAGCGTTGTATATGTTTACGATAACATCGCTTTCCCTAAGGGGGCGACCGCTCCCCTCCCTGGCATGGAGGGGGATAAGATAGAGGCAACCCCCAGCCCTGACCGCTTGCCTATGATTGCTCCCCAAACCCTGGCTCTGGACTTTGATGGCGTGGTCTGCGATGGCCTATTCGAATACTTTGCCACTGCCTGGCGAGCCTACGGTGAAATCTTTGGCCCCACGGACGGCCCTCCTCCCCCCCAGCTGGCCGATCGCTTCTATCCCCTCCGGCCCGTGGTGGAGTCGGGCTGGGAAATGCCCCTGCTGATCCATGGCCTACAGCGGGGCTTGGCCGATCAAGACATCTTGGAGCAGTGGCCCACCCTGGTGCCCCAGTTACTCACCGAGACCGGCCTCAACCCCGCCCAACTGGGGGCAACGGTGGATGGGGTGCGGGATCGGTGGATTCAGACAGACTTAGTCGACTGGCTCAGCCTGCACCGCTTCTATCCGGGCGTGTTGCCAAGGCTAGAGGCGGCTCAGGCAGAGGGTATAGAGGTGGTGATCATCTCCACGAAAGAGGGGCGGTTTATTCAGCAGCTGCTGGAGCAGCAGGGGATGGATCTGGGCCCTGGTCAAATCCTCGGCAAGGAGGTCAAGCAACCCAAGTACGAAACCCTTCGCCAACTGCGACACCAGGGACGGTCTTCGATCTGGTTTGTGGAGGACCGCTTACCGGCCCTGGTAGCGGTCCAGCAACAGTCGGACCTGCAGGACCTGCAATTGTTCCTGGCGGAGTGGGGCTATAACACGGCGGCGGATCGGCACCAGGCCCGCCAGAAAACGGGGGTCCAGAGCCTCAGCCTGGAGCAATTTACCGCCCCCTTTAGCGCCTGGACGGGGTCCAGGGATGGTTAGGCTGCTGTGGATCTATGCCCTGGGGTTGCATGGGGTGCTGCTGTGGTGCTTGGCTAGGGGCGATCGCGGTCGACGACTCTGGTCTCGCTTGAGCGGGGCCAAGACAGCCGCACCAGCAGAACTCACCGAAACCTACTATGCTAGGGTTGGCCACCATGCCCTCAGCCTAGATCGGATCCCACCCCAGCCCCTAGTTCTGATTGGCGATAGCATTACCCAGGGCTTAGAGGCCCAACGCCTCCACCCCAACGCCCTCAACTACGGCATCAACGGCGATACCACCCTGGGGGTGAAGCAACGGCTACCCCTTTATGCTGGAATTTTGAAGCGGTCTAGGGCCGTGGTCCTGGCCATAGGTATCAATGATCTGCGGTTTCGCTCTAATCAGGAACTATTAACCAATTACTGGGCCATCCTAACCCACCTACCACCAGTACCGGTGTTGGTCTCCAGCATTTTGCCGGTGGACGAAGCTGCCATGGACAGACTTCACGCTCTGCGGGGCTATAACCAACGGATTCAGGCAATTAACCAGGCCCTGCAACACCGGCTAGCGGGCCAAGCTGGACGGCTCTTTGTGGACCACACCGCTAGCCTGGACGAGAACGGCGACGGCCACCTGGATCGTCAATTTCACTGTGGTGATGGGCTTCACCTCAGTGCCAAAGGCTACGATCGCTGGATTCAAAACCTCCGCCAGCACCTTCAGGAACTACTGGCCATGGCCGATCTCTAGGGGAGGCATACGACCTTGCCGCACCAGGGCTTGGTAAACCGCAACCGCAATATCGGCCCGGCTAGCCGACTGGTTAGGGCTGAGCTGGGCTTGATCCGGAACATTGACCACCAACCGGAGTTGACTGGCCCGGGCGACGGCGGCCAGGGCATAGGAGGGGATGCGATCGCGGTCACGAAACCGCTGGAGTGGCTCCAGGTCAACCGGTTGCCCCCTAAGCCAGTCCAGACCATACACCAAGGCCACCCAGATCTGCACCCGCAAAACCGGTCCCTCAGGTCCAAAGGACTGGTCAGGAAAGCCAGAGAGAAATCCACCTCGATAGGCGGTTTGAATCGCACTGGCGGCCCAGTGGGTAGGGGGTACATCGGTGAAGGTTAGGGCAGGGCGGCGGGGGGTAGGACTAAAGGCGCTGGCAATTAGGGCGGCAAACTGGGCTCGACTCATGGCCCGATCGGGATAAAACCTACCATCGCTCTGGCCCCGCACCAGATTAGCATTGAGCAGTGCCTGGATAGGGTCCCTGGCCCAATGGTTTTGAATATCGGCGAAGGATCCTTGCACCGCAGGCCTTAGGGTACCCACCGGGGTGCTCAGCCGGGGGGCCTGGCCCAGGGCAACCAGCCCTTGGTAAATCAAAACGGCCACTTCTCCGCGAGTGATCGGTTCCTGAGGCCGCAGTTGGGCGGGGTCAGGATAGTTAATCACCAGGCCAGCCTGACTGGCGATCGCCAGGGCATTAACCGCATAACTGGGGATCTGGGCCCGGTCCTGATAGACCGCCAAGCCGCTGGCTGGCGCCGGCGGTAGGTTTAAACCCGTGGCCACCGCCACCATCGCCTGCACTCGGGTCATGGGCTGCTGGGGTCGATAGGTTTGATCCGGGTATCCCCCAATAAAGCCAATCCGCTGGGCCCGATCGATGGCGGCGTAGGCCCAAAAGTTAGCCGGTACATCCCCAAAGGTCACCGGCCCCCGTAGCGGCGGTCGGTCGCCGTAGGCGCTGGCCACCAGGGTAGCGAACTGGGCTCGGGTAATCCCTTCATCGGGACGATAGGTACCATCCTGAAATCCCTTCACTAAATTGCGATCGGCCAGGGCCGCCACGTAGGCCGCCGTCCAATGGCCGGTCAGGTCCGGGAAGGGACTGCTGGGGGCGGCGATCGGGGTTGGGGCCAGGGTCGGCGGTGGGGCCGCAGTCACCGCAGAGGGGGCCACGGTTTTGCTTTCCAGACCCGGTTGATCCAGCAGGGAGGAGGGCACCGCCGCCGGGTCAGGGCATTGGCTGGCGGCTAGGGTGATATTTCCCTGAATGGTTTGGGGAACCAGGTCGTTACCCACGGCCACCAGGTTCAGGGCGGCATCATTGCGCAGATCCAACTGGCCGTTATAACGCAGGATATTCGCCCCTGGATCGGCTGGTTGGCCGAGATCGGGCCGGGCCTGGTCGCTAATCCACAGCCCCATCTGCTGGTTTTGGGTGAGACGGTTCTGGCGCAGCACCGGGCTCCCCTGACCCGTCAACCGCACCCCGGTCTGGTTACCCGAACATTGATTGCCCCACAGCAAGGGGGCCGCCGTGCCCTGCA
>JAYKIM010000279.1:0-3751 GCA_035286245.1 Cyanobacteriota bacterium
CAGCCCTAGACCTCGTAGGTGGCCTTACCGCTAAACTTCACCGTAGCGGGGTCAGGATTGGCGCCAATGTTACGGGGAACACTGCCCACCGCTTCCCGACCGGCATTCACCTTAGCGGGGAAGACCCCATCCGCCGGATGCAGGTACTGGATTTCACCACTGGGGTAAATGCGGTAGATTTTGTAATCTTCAATTTTGGGCTTGAACTTGGTACGCAGTTGGCTGCCCAGGGCCAGGCACTGTTCCTTACGGGCCAGGTACAGCAGGTTCTCCCCCTCATTCATGATGGCTGCCCCGCCAGTGGGCATTTCAAAAACCTGTTTTTTGGAACTGGTCCAGGTAATGGCGTACTTTTCTTCAACCTGGGCTTTGGTGAGAAGGCCGCCGGTGCTGCCTCCGAAAATCGGTGTTTGACCTGTCAAGGTTTCAGTCATGAATTCCTATCTCTCAACCGTTTGTTGGGCATCCTATCATCGCGGGTAGGGCCATTAATACCAATTGTTGAGGAAGTGTAACAGTTCTTTGTAGTTGGCCATGGGGTTTGCCCTTAGAGGTTGTTTGAAAAGGGCTGTCCCAGGTATAGTTCGCCGCCAAGCGACCGCCAAAATACTGAATTTTGTGGAAAATATCTTACTCCATAGATATAGCTTCAGACCCTCTTTGGCTTTTCAAGCAACCCCTCAGCCAGACTCACCGGCGGTCTCCAGCAGCCAGTCATACCACCCCTCCAGGCTCTCCCCGGTGGTGGCGGATAGGAGGCAGATCTGCAGATCGGGATTGATCTGGCGGGCATAGGTGAGGCAGCGGTCCACATCGAAGTTGACGTAGGGCAGCAGGTCGATCTTGTTAATCAGCAGCAGGGTACTGGCCCGGAACATGTGGGGGTATTTCAGGGGTTTGTCCTCCCCCTCGGTCACCGATAGCATGGTGATCTTGGCCCGTTCCCCCAGATCAAAGAGGGCGGGACAGACCAGATTACCGACGTTCTCAATCATCAACACGGAATGGGCAGGGGGATTAAGAGCCTGCAGACCCCGGCGCACCATGGCCGCCTCCAGGTGGCAACCGGTGCCCGTATTCACCTGCACCACCGGAGAGCCCGTAGCCCGCACCCGATCGCCATCCTGGGCGGTGGCCTGATCCCCTTCGATCACGGTGAAGCGGAGCCGGTCCGCCAGGTCTAGCAGGGTGCGGACCAGCAGGGTGGTCTTGCCGGCCCCGGGGGAGCTGACCAGGTTTAAGGCCAGTACCTGACGCCCCTCACACCAGCCCCGATTCTGGGCAGCGATGCGATCGTTTTCCGCCAGTAGACTGAGCCCCAGGCTGTGGTGGCCGACGATCTCGGACCGGGCTCCGTGGGAGAAATCATGGCCGACCTCCGATGGGGAACCATGGCGGTGGGTGATCACCCGACCATCCACCAGCCGGTGACTATGCTCGTGGTCAGGGGGAGCAAGGCTGAGGGTTTCCCCGGTGGTCAAATCGGTGAGGGTGGGTTGGGCACCATCGGAACAGCCACAGGTGGTACACATGGTTCGGTCTCCAGGGATTGTAGGACGATGGTTTGAACTACCAGATCTTGACCGGCAATGATCGCCAGGGCGGGGCTATCGCAGCGCTGACAAAGGCCGTAGGGAAACTCCATGGCCTGTTCATGGCCACAGGCCCGGCAGCGGCCCCGGCCCGGCTGGATGACAATGTCCAACACCGTCTCCGCCAGGGGGGTGTGGGCTTTACAGGCGGCAAAGCAAAAGGCCATGGAGTCGGGCAAAATCGCCGCCAGCTCGCCGATTTCCAGCACCACCCGCTGTACCGGCTGGCCAGCGGCCAGGGTCAGAACGGTGTCGATCAGGGCTTCGGTGAGGCTGAGTTCGTGCATGGGTAGGACCTGGGGATCTAGCAAATGCGGGGCAGTTGATCACCCACCAGGCGATCGAGGATGCGATCGCCGCCAAAGCCAGTGTTGATCAATACCCGACCGGGGGGATCGGCAATCACCTCGCCAATTCGCTGGCTATCGATGCCGGCGGGGCGCGATCGCATGGCCGCCAACACCGCCTCAGCGGCGGCGGCGGGCACCACCGCCACCAACTTACCCTCATTGGCCAGGTAAAGGGGGTCAAAACCCAGAATCTCGCACAGCCCCTGGACGGCGGGTCGCACCGGTAGATCCCCCTGCTGCAGGCGGATGCCCACCGGAGCAGCTAGCACCCATTCATTCAGCACCGTGGCCAGGCCACCCCGGGTGACATCCCGCATCGTCCGCAGCTGGGGACAGGCGGCCAGCATGGCCTGGGCCAGACCGTGTAAGGCTTGGCAGTCACTCTGAATGGAACTCTCCAGGGCCAGGTCCGCCCGGGCCACGGTGATGGCCGCACCGTGGTCCCCCAGGGGGCCATTCACCAGAATCACATCCCCCGGCACCAGGCTCTGGGGGGAGAGGTTCAGTCCTGCGGGCACCACCCCCACCCCGGCGGTATTAATAAACAGTTGATCGGCGCCGCCCCGGGGCACCACCTTAGTATCCCCCGCCACGATGGCCACCCCGGCCGCGGTGGCGGCGGCGGCCATATTGTCCACCACCCGTTTCAAGGTGGCCAGGGGGAAGCCCTCCTCCAGGATGAAGCCGCAGGTCAGGTAGAGGGGAAGGGCGCCCCCCACCGCCAGGTCGTTAACGGTGCCATTCACCGCCAGGGTGCCAATGTCACCGCCGGGAAAGAAAAGGGGATCCACTACGTAGGAGTCGGTGGTGAGGGCCAGGCGATCGCCCACCGCCAGCCCGGGGGGCAGGGCCACCACCGCCTGGTCCCCCAGCACCGCCAGGGCCGGGTGGTTAAACCTGGCGGCAAACACCGTCCTGATCAAATCCGCCATGGCCGTGCCGCCACCGCCGTGGGCCAGGGTAACGCAGTCCTCTGGGGATGGGGATGGAGAGACGCGATCCATGGCGGAGGCAGGTTTCCCTGAATGGGGTGAGGTCAAGGTGGGACTATCCCTGCTAGCATGGCAAAGCGATCGCCTGGGTCAGGGGTTTACTCAACCTTTTTTAAGGTTTAGCCCGGACCGGCTCCCCTATAACCCTAAAACCGCGATCGTCGCCGCTAATCTACTGAAGGCCATGAACCTACCCACCTGGATCACGGTTTCCCGTCTGCTGGGGGTGCCGATATTGTTGATTTTGCTCAACGCCCCCCAGCCGCCTCAGCGTTGGCTAGCCCTGGCGGTGTTTTTGTTGGCCGCCGGCACCGACTGGTTAGATGGCTACCTGGCCCGCCGCCTCAACCAGGTGACGGAGCTGGGTAAGTTTTTAGACCCCCTGGTGGATAAGCTGCTGGTGGTCGCCCCCCTGCTGATGCTGGTGCAGTTGGGTCAGGTGCCGGCCTGGGGAGTCTTTTTGATTATTGCCCGGGAACTGTTGATCGCCGGTTGGCGGGTTAACCCGGCCCTGCAGCGAGATACGGTGCCCGGCGCTAACCTCTGGGGCAAGGCTAAAACCGTGGTGCAAATCGCTGCGATCGCCCTGCTGATCGCTCCCCATCCCTCGGCCTGGGAGGGCCCGGTCCAGGGACTCTTTTGGGGGGCGGTGGCCCTTACCCTGGCCTCAGGACTGGTCTATCTATGGCCCCGATCCTAGGGGGGTAATGGGCAAAAGGCACTGGTCTGATAAGCGATGATAGGTAAAATGGCTATAGTGTAATTACTCCAAAGCTATGGACTGTCCTCACTGCCAGAGCCACCAGGTTGTGAAAAA
>JAYKIM010000280.1:0-6645 GCA_035286245.1 Cyanobacteriota bacterium
CATTAGCTGGGTCTGGCCCGAGGGTAGGGTACCCACGGTATGTAGGTCCCAAACCTTGTCAAAGAGTGTGCCCTTGCTCATAGCCCATCTACTAAAACGAATATTAACTCAGAGGAGGGTGCGCCGGAAGGAAGGAAGATCCCCTAGACCCATTGGCCAGACTAGTACTTCGCGGCGTAAAACCGGCAGCCCTGCCAGGGGGGTCAGGAGTCAGAACTCAGGAGAGGCAGGTCTGTTTACGCTGGGATCTACTAGCCTGGGCGGAACACCCATAGCCCTTAAGATATTAGCCTAAAGACCTGTGGCTTCAACCAGGGGTCTGGCCCGTTTCCGAGATGGAGCCCCGGCCCCGTTCAGGATTCGGAGTAGGATAGAAAGGGTTTTTAGCAGAGGTGATCCGCCATGGGATTAGATTTGGATCGGGTGCCAGGGCAACGGTGGCTAGGTGCAACAATGATGGCCGCCAGCCTGTGGCTGACCGGCCTGCCCCTGATGGCCCAACCCTCTGGCACCGCCCCCCTGGCCGCCGCCAGCCTCCAGCCCTATGGCTATAACGATCTATTCACCATTGGTTTGCCCGCCAACTGGCAGATCAACCAGCAAAGTCAAGCACCCCAGGTGACGGCCCTGGCCCCGGCGGTCGGCCCTGCCCCCATGCGTACTGAAATCACCTGGCACGACCGACCGCCGGCGGAGGTGGTGCCCCCCGCCCTGGAGCAGATTGAAACCCAGGGCTACCAGGTCGCCAACTACGATGCCATTACTATTAATAACACCACGGCCCTGCAGATCTGGCTGACCAACCTGCCGGAGGATCTGCCCAATGCCCTGATTTCCTACATCGGCTACCCGAACCAGACCGCGGTGATCGTCACCTACTACAATGGCCAATCCACCGATGCGAAGGATCTGATCAGCAGCATTCACCAATCCTTCCAGCGATTACCCTAAGGATTGAGCGCAGCGGTCAGAGTAAAGCTCCCCCTCCCCCCTTCTCCCCGTCCCCCGCCATGCCTCCCCTCTGGCCCTATCGTACCCCTGGCATTCCCGATACCCTATTTGAGCAGTTACCGGGCATCCCCCTCAGTAGCTGTGAGCTGCGCCTGCTGCTACTGGGATACCTGCGGTTAAGGGCCACCGATGTGCTCTGGGATATCGGGGCGGGCACCGGTACCCTGGCCATTGAGGCGGCTCTGCTTTGCCCCCAGGGGCAGGTGGTGGCCCTGGAGCGGGATGAGGATGTGGCGGAGTTGATTCGCCGCAATTGCGATCGCTTTAGCCTCACCAATGTGCAGGTGGTGCAGGGCAGTGCACCGGAGTGCCTGTCCACCCTGCCGGGCCAACCCCAGTGCATTGTGGTGGAGGGGGGCCGATCCCTGCGGGAGATCCTGCTGGCCGCCTGGGGTTACCTGCCCAACGGCGGCCGTTTGGTGGTCACCGCCAACAACCTGGAAAACCTCTACGGCATCTCTGAAACCTTCGCCCAACTGCGGGTGCGGAACCTGGAGGCCAGTCAACCGGCGGTTAACCGCCTGGAGGTGAAGGGCAACCAGCAAGTGTTTACCGCCATAGACCCGATCTTTATTTTAAGTGGCGAGAAAATCACCTAATTCCGACACCCCACTCCCTGTTCCCCATTCCCTACTCCCCTTCCGTCGCCTATTGCCCTACGCCTGCTACCACTTCACCAGATACCATTGACAGAGGGATTTCAGGCCCCATACTAGGGTTAGGGAATGGGGGCACCCCAGGGGAGGTGAAGGCTGATGACGACGGATACCCACGTTTATCCCGTCCAGTGGAATGGGGATCACCTGCTGCTGATCGATCAGCGTCAGTTGCCGGAGCGCTATCAGGTGGTGACCATCCACCGCTGGGAGGATGTGGTGCAGGCCCTGCAGGTGGGGATTGTGCAGGGAGGCTCGGCCCTGGGGATTGCTACGGCCTACGGACTTTACCTGGCGGCCCAGCAGATCAACACCCAGGATCCCCTGGTGCTGTGGCAGCGACTGCAGGCGATCGCCGCTGAATTTGAGCGCACCCGCCCCCAGAAGGCCAGCATTGGCTGGGCGGTTCAGCAGATGTTGGGCAGTAACTGCCATCCGGAGGCCCCCCTGCCCGAGTTGCGATCGCAACTGCTGGCCCAGGCCCAGGCCCTACAGCAACAAGATTTTGACCTCTGCCACCGGATCGGTGACCACGGCTTAGCGGTGCTACCGGAGCAGCCCCAACAACTCACCCTATTTACCCACTGTAACCACGGCGCCCTGGCCACCTCTGGCTACGGCACCTCTCTGGGGATTGTGCGATCGGCCTGGCGGGAAGGCCGCCTGGCCCGCATCTACGCTGGCGAAACCCGACCCACCCTGCAGGGCTCCCGTTTAACCGCCTGGGAGTGTGTGCAGGAGGGTATCCCGGTGACAGTGGTGACCGATAGTATGGCCGCCCACTGTATGCAGCGGGGGCTGATCCAGGCGGTGCTGGCGGGAGCCGATCGGATTGCCGCCAATGGCGATGTGATTAGCAAAATCGGCACCTACAGCGTGGCCCTGCTGGCCCGGGCCCATAACCTGCCCTTCCTGGTGGCGGCCCCCCTCTCCACCATTGACTTCGACCTGGCCTCGGGGCAGGCCGCTCCCCTGGTGCAGCATGACCCGGAGGAAATTTATCGCCTGGGCTCAACGGTCACCTCCCCCCATGGGGCCGCCTTTTATAACCCAGCCTCCGATGTCACGCCGGCGGCGCTGGTTACGGCCATCGTCACAGAGGAGGGGGTACTTGACCCCCATTGCCTTACCGATCTAGACCCTGACTAGGGCTGGCGCCTAGGTCTCTAATAGTTCTAGTTCCTCAGCCTTCAGGTGGGCACGGAAGGGTCGTTTAGCCCCCTCCACCGCAAACTCCACCTGGATGGGAAAGTTAGGGCTGATGGGTCGGCCCTGGTAATCATGCAAGATGGTGAGCACAACACCCTCCAGACCTTGGGCATCAAAGGCTTGATTGCGGTGCAGGGGATGGTGGTAGAAAATCACCGGGTTTTTAACTTTGACGAGATCGCCCAGGTTCATCACAACCTCACTGGTACTGACTAATGTCTAGTATAGAAGGGTAACGGACCCGATGATGCTGATCGGGCCGGTTCACCCTTTGACCCTTTGGGTCTTTAATGGGAGAAACCCACCGAAGCACGTCGTTAACTCCAGTCCCCATGGATGAAAAAGACTTTCTACGAGCCCTCGACCCCGATGCCATGGTGGCTACCCCAGGCCGCCCCATCAAGCTGAAGGACTTTGATCCGGGCTACACCGGTCAATTTACCAAAGAGCAGGCTCAAGCCCACCTGGAAGATGGGATTCAACAACTAGCCCGTCAGCAGGACAAACTCTACGCCCAAAATACCTACGCCCTATTGCTGATTTTCCAGGCCATGGATGCCGCCGGTAAGGACAGCACCATTAAGCATGTGATGTCCGGCATCAACCCCCAGGGATGCCAGGTCTATAGCTTTAAGCAGCCCTCCGCCGAAGAACTAGACCATGACTACCTGTGGCGGTCCTTTAAAGCCCTGCCAGAGCGGGGTCGGATTGGCATTTTTAACCGTTCCTACTACGAAGAGGTGTTGGTGGTGCGGGTCCATCCGGAAATTTTGGCCCAACAGCAACTGCCAGGGGAAGCTAAGGGCAAAACCATCTGGAGCCAACGTTTCCAGGAAATCAAACACTTCGAGCAGTACCTGGTGAATAACGGCATCCTGGTGATGAAGTTTTTCCTGCATGTCTCCAGGCAGGAGCAAAAAAAACGCTTCCTGGAACGCATTGACCTGCCGGGAAAAAACTGGAAATTCTCCCTTGCCGATGTCAAGGATCGGCAGTTTTGGCCCGATTACCAGGCGGCCTACGAGGAGGTGTTTAGCCACACCAGTACGACCTGGGCTCCCTGGCATATTATTCCCGCTGACCACAAGTGGTTTACCCGACTGGCGGTGGCCAGCTTGATTATCCAACGCCTCAAGTCCCTGCAGTTGAGCTACCCCGTCCCCCAGGAGAACCATCGGCAGGAGCTAGAGACCGCCCGAGCCCTGTTAGAAGCGGAGAATAGCTAGCTCCGCCTGTTCGGCTGATTGGGGCAGTCTGCCCCCACCTCCACCGACACCGCCGTATAGATACCCTGCTGGGTTAACTCCAGGGCCAGGGTATCTATACGGCGGTGAATTAGTAAGAAAGGGCGCGATCGCGGATCGCCTGCAGGTTAGCGGTTAAATCCTGACAAAGATGGGCCTCAATCAAACTGACGGGCATCGCCAGGGGCGGACAAATCACCAGGTCGTAGGTGAGCTGAGTCTCCTCCCCCTGGGCCGTCGACTCCAGGCGCCATTGCCCTTCGAATTGGCGAAAGTCCCCCTCCACCATGGCAAAGCCAAGCCGGTGCGGATAATCCTCCACCATGTCCAGCACCACCCGGGCGCAAAACCTTAGATTCAGGAAGCAGCGGGAGCCGACCTGCTCCAACCGCAGCCCACCACCAGGGTTGGGCTGCCGCCGACTGAGGGAGAGGTTGGGGATAAAGTTGGCCAGGTTGTCATAGTCGGTGAGCACTCGCCAGACCTGCTCCACCGGTCGCGGGATGAGGATGGTGGCCAGCAGGCGACGCCGCTGGGGCCCCAGGGACTGCCGCCGAACCACCACCTGCTGGCCTTCACCAGGACCGGGGAGGGCAGGGGTAGCCAGGGAATCGACGAAGGCGGTCATGGGCAGGCGGGAAAGACACGAATTAAGCACTGTTACCTAGGGTAACAGCCCGACTGACCTGTCCGCCAGTCTGAAGGGGCCAGGGTCAGGATAGCACCGCCTCCTTTAATCGCAACGGGAATTTATTTAACGTTTTGATACAAATCTCTCCCTGGAAGACGCCAATGGCTGTAAGGTTCCTTTACAAAGGCGAAGTAGTTTTGTATCAAATTGTGTCACCTCATGGGTGCAGCCCTTACGTGGTAAGGTTTTTGATACACACTGAAGAAGGTCTGTTGGCATGCTAGGGTAACCCGCACCAC
Organism: Cyanobacteriota bacterium; assembly: GCA_035286245.1. Taxonomy (GTDB): domain Bacteria; phylum Cyanobacteriota; class Cyanobacteriia; order Phormidesmidales; family Phormidesmidaceae; genus Nodosilinea. Next base: position 5,051 of record JAYKIM010000280.1, read on the forward strand.
TGTTGCGAAGTGTTACGTTGCCGATACGACTCGGCCTGGCGTTTCGCCCATCAACCCTTGAGCCAATCCTCGTCCCTGTTCAGCCTTAGCAACGATTAAGGAGTTCTCCGGCATGTTTACCCACGTCAAGCCCACAGTCAGACATATCGCCCCCGAGGCCCTGGGGGGGCGGTTGCTGGTTAAGGTGGTCTATGTGGTTCTAGAGCCCCAATACCAGAGTGCTCTGTCGGCGGCAATCCGTTCCATTAATAGCCACAATCCCCAGGTGGCGATCGAGGTCAGTGGTTACCTGATCGAAGAGCTGCGGGACGCAGACAACTACGCCGCCTTCCAGCGGGATGTGGCGGCGGCCAATGTATTTATCGCCTCCCTGATTTTCATTGAAGACCTGGCGGACAAGCTGGTGGCGGCGGTGCAGCCGGTGCGCGATCGCTTGGATGTGGCGGTGTGCTTCCCCTCCATGCCCCAGGTGATGCGCTTGAACAAGCTGGGTAGCTTTTCCATGGCGCAATTGGGTCAATCCAAAAGTGTGATTGGCGAGTTTATGAAAAAGCGTCGCCAGAAACAGGGCAGCGGCTTTGAAGACGCCATGCTAAAGCTGCTGCGCACCCTCCCCAAGGTGCTCAAGTACCTGCCGGTGGAAAAGGCCCAGGATGCCCGTAATTTCATGCTCAGCTTCCAATATTGGCTGGGGGGATCGCCGGACAACCTGGAAAACTTCCTGCTCATGCTGGTGGACCGCTACGTCATCCCCGATCAAGCCGTCCCCGGTGCACCCCAGATCGATAGCCTGGACTACGAAGAGCCGGTTACCTACCCGGATATGGGGATCTGGCATCCCCTCGCCCCCACTATGTTTGAGGACATCAAGGAATACCTCAACTGGTATGATCGTCGTCGGGATATCCACAGTGACCTGAAGGATCCCCTGGGACCCACCGTTGGCTTAGTGCTGCAGCGTACCCACCTGGTCACCGGTGACGACGCTCACTACGTTGCCATGGTGCAGGAGTTGGAGTACCTGGGGGCCCGGGTGATTCCGGTGTTTGCCGGGGGGTTAGACTTCTCCAAGCCGGTGGAGGCTTACTTTTTTGATCCCATCGATAGCGGTCGGGCCCTGGTGGACTCGGTGGTCTCCCTGACTGGTTTTGCCCTGGTGGGGGGCCCGGCTCGGCAGGACCACCCCAAGGCGATCGAAACCCTAAAAAAACTGAATCGCCCCTACATGGTGGCCCTCCCCCTGGTGTTCCAAACCACTGAAGAATGGGAGGACAGTGACCTGGGCCTACACCCCATCCAGGTGGCGCTGCAAATGGCCATCCCCGAGTTGGATGGGGCGATCGAGCCGATTGTGCTATCCGGTCGAGACGGCCTCACTGGCAGGGCCATTTCCCTCCAGGACCGGATCGAGTCCATCGCCCAGCGGGCCCTGAAGTGGGCCAACCTGCGCCGCAAGCCCAAGCTAGATAAAAAACTGGCCATCACCATCTTTAGCTTCCCCCCCGACAAGGGCAATGTGGGCACCGCCGCCTACCTGGATGTGTTTGGCTCCATCCACCGGGTGATGCAGGCCATGCAGCAGAATGGCTACGATG
>JAYKIM010000281.1:0-28136 GCA_035286245.1 Cyanobacteriota bacterium
GAACGGGAGTTAGAGGCCCAGGTGGCGGAACAAACCGCCTCCCTGGCCAGCAGTGAGGCCACCAAGCAGGCCCTGATCAACGCCATTCCCGATCTGCTGATGCGGCTCAGTCCCCAGGGGGAGCCCATGGAAATCTATAATTTGGACGCGGTTCGTTGGCTGGGGGATAGGGGCCAGATCGACCGGGACAGTATGTATCAGAATTTGCCCCCGGGGGTGGCGGCGGAACGGCAACGCTGTATGGAACTGGCCCTCACCACCGGCACCGTGCAGCGGCAGGAATACGAATTTAGCCTGAATGGGCAGGTTTATTGGGAAGAGGCCCGGATTATTCCCGTCAGCCAGGAGGAAATTCTGCTGGTGGTGCGGGATATTAGCGAGCGGCGCCGGGTCGATCGCCTCAAGGATGATTTCATTGCCATCGTTAGCCATGAACTGCGTACCCCCTTGACCGCTATTCGGGGAGCCCTGGGCCTTCTCGATGCCGGGGTGCTGCAGGACCGTCCTGACAAGACCCCACACCTGTTGAAAATGGCCTTAGCTAATACGGAGCGGTTAATTCGACTGGTGAACGATATTCTTGATCTGGAGCGGCTCACCTCGGGCAGGGTGGAGTTGGCGAAGGAGTTCTGCCCGGTGTCCGCCCTGATGACCGCCGCCCTGGAGGGGCTGGAGGCGATCGCCTTGGAGGCGGCGGTGCAGGTCTACCTGGAACCCCTGGAGTTGAACCTGTGGGTGGCCCCCGATGCGATCGTGCAAACCCTCACCAACTTGCTGAGCAATGCCATTAAGTTCTCCACCGCTGGCGATGCGGTGTACTTAAAAGCGGAACTGACTGCCACCGACCAGGTTCTATTTACCGTGCAGGATCAGGGGCGAGGCATCCCCGCTGACCGGCTGCAAACCATCTTCGAACGTTTCAAGCAGGTGGATGTGTCTGACTCCCGCCAGAAGGGGGGCACCGGGCTTGGCCTGGCGATCTGTAAAAGCATTATCGAACAGCATGGCGGAAGGATTTGGGCAGAGAGTGTATTGGGGCAAGGTAGTTGCTTTTACTTTACCCTGCCGATTATCGCCGATCACCAGGAAGGTTCCAGTCCTTGAGGGCAAGCCGGAGGGCCTGGCCTGGCATTGTAAAAACATTTCGTTAAAGCGAAGACAATCCGTGGTTCTCCCCCCCTGATAGGATGGGGCATAACTAGGCCAGACACTACCGATGTCCATCGCTGCCAACCATAGCGATCAGGGTTCCCGGGTTTACCCGCGAGGCTTGACCTTTGCCCCCTCCGACTGGGAGGCGATCGCCCCCTATTGGTACCCCATCGCCTTCAGCCGGGAGGTTACCGATCGCCCCCTGGGGACGGTGCTGTTGGACCAACGCCTGGTGATCTGGCGTAGTGTCGACGGTCTATCGGTGGCCAATGACCTGTGCGTTCATCGGGGGGTGCCCCTCAGCATGGGCCATATCGATCAGGAGAAAAACCAGCTGGTGTGCAAGTACCATGGCTTTCACTACAATGCCACCGGTCAATGCACCCTGATTCCCGCCGATCCCAATGCCCGGCCCCCTGCTAAGCTACGACTCAAAACCTACCCGGTCAAGGAGGCCTTTGGCCTGATCTGGACCAGCCTGGCGGGAACGGCTGAGGACCCAGATGCCCTGCCGATTTTCCCCGAGTGGGATGAGGCTAACTATCAACGGATTTTGCCCGACAGCATCGACCTCAAGGCGGCGGCGGGTCGGCAGCTGGAGGGCTTCCTAGATGTGGCCCATTTCGCCTGGGTCCATGCCGAGTCCTTTGGCGATCGCCACAACCCCATTGTCCCCCGCTACCCCGTTACCCCCACTCCTCGGGGCCTCCGGGCTGAGTACGTCAGTACTGTCAGCAACTTTCCCAAGGGGCTGCAGCACCGCGCCCCCGGCGACTTTCCATGGTTGCGCCACTTTGAGGTGTTTCTGCCCTTTACGGCGCTGCTCAGGGTGCACTTCCCCGATCAGGGCCGACTCTGCATTCTGAATGCCGCCTCCCCCATGTCGGCGCGGCAAACCCGGGTCTTTTCCCCCCTGTGCCGCAACTTTGATCAGGATCAACCCCTGGAACCGGTCTACGCCTTCAACTATCAAATTTTTAACGAAGATCGGGAGGTGGTGGAGGCCCAATACCCGGAGGACTTACCCCTGGATCTGAAGGCCGAGACCCACATTGCCCCCGATCAGACCTCTATTGTGTATCGACAACGCCTGGCTCAACTGGGGTTGGGCACCAGCTACACCGCCTAATCCGCCCGTTTGCCCCATCGTCACCCCCCTGGGAGGGATACCCGACAAGCCCATGAATAACCTGAAGGTGATTATTATCGGGGCCGGCATGGGGGGGCTAACCACCGCCATCGCCATGACCCAGGCCGGCTACGACGTCGAGGTCTACGATCGGGTAGGGCAGCTGCGCCCCGCCGGGGCGGGGATTTCCCTCTGGTCCAACGGGGTCAAGGTGCTCAATCACCTGGGTATGGGGGAGGAGATTGCCGCCCTGGGGGGGGCCATGCAGCGCATCACCTACCTAAGCCAAACCGGCGAAACCCTAACGGATTTTAGTCTCGATCCTCTGGTCCAGCAGGTGGGGCAATGTCCCTATCCGGTGGCTCGCACCGATTTGCAGCAGATGTTGTTGCTCAGGCTAGGGGCAGACAGGGTGCACCTCCGTTCTAACTGTGTAGCCATAGAACAAACCGCCACCAGCGCCACCGCCATTTTTGAGGATGGCCGTCGGGCCACCGGTGACCTAGTGGTGGGGGCCGATGGCACCCATTCCAAGGTGCGGGAGTTTGTCCTCGGGTACCCCACGGAACGCCGCTATGCGGGCTATGTCAACTGGAATGGTCTGGTGCCCCAGCGGCCAGACCTGGCTCCTCCCCATAGTTGGGTGATCTACGTGGGGCAGGGACAGCGAGCCTCGATGATGCCGGTGGGGGGAGATCGACTGTACTTCTTCCTGGATGTGCCCATGCCCAGCCCCACCTTACCCCCCCAGGGCATCGGGGAGGAGCTCAAGGCCTATTTTGCTGGCTGGGCCACCCCAGTCCAACGTTTGATCGCCTCCCTGGACCCGGCTACCACTAACCGCATCCCCATCCATGATATTGAGCCCCTCTCCCACTTCACCAAGGGCCGGGTGGTGCTACTGGGGGATGCGGCCCATAGCACCACTCCCGATTTGGGCCAGGGGGGGTGCCAGGCCCTGGAAGACGCCTGGGTGCTGACCAAATGTTTACTGACCAACAACCTGGGGGTGGTCGATGCTCTGCAACGGTACGGGGCAGCCCGTCAGGACCGCACCGCCAATTTGGTACTCAAGGCCCGTAAACGGGCCCACCTGATCCACGGACAAGATCGGCAAAAAACCCAACAATGGTACGGGGAGCTGGCCCAGGAGGATGGCAGCAACATTATGGCCGCGATCTCGAACGTGATTCTCGAGGGTCCCCTACGCTAGTTGGGGACAACACCCTCATTGGTCAGAGATTTATTGCCCTAGCCGAGGGGGACGGGACCGACTTCGAAGCGGGCTGGCCTGGGTTGGCAGGATCGATAGCCAGGGTTGAAAGCTGACCACGCCAGCGTAGAATACAAACATTACACTCTCCTAGTGCTGTATCCACGCTTAAGAAGAAATAGGACCAATCATGATGGCACGCTTTAGACCTCTCCTGGGAATTTTGCTGGCGGTGGTAGCCACCTGCTTGGTCGCCTGTGGTGGGCCAGCCGCCAAGGTGCCTACAACCTATACCGCCGATATCCTCCAGCAGGTGGAGCTGTACCGCCCTGGGGTGCAAGGTCTACGCGATCGCCTCCCCGAACTTCAGGGCTACATCCAAAATCAAGACTGGGTGAACGTCCAAAGCTTTATTCACGGCCCCCTGGGGGAACTGCGGGCCCGCATGAACCGCCTGGCGGCCAGCCTGCTGATTAAGGATAGGCCCCAGGCTCAGGCCCTGGCCAAGGAACTCTACGTTCACCTGGAGCGGTTAGATGAAGCCGCCGCTAATGGTCAACAGGTGCTGGCTGGTCAGGAATACCGCAACGCCCTGGATGACTTTGATAGTTTCCTGGGACTGTTGCCCGGCGCCTAGGACAGGGCCTTGCCTGGGGTTACCATTGTTGGAGCAGGGGTGGTGGGGGCGACCATTGCCTACGAGGTGAGTCGCCAACCAGGGTTCGCCGTCACCCTGGTGGATCGGGCTCAGCCCGCTGCGGCATCAACGGGGGCGGCCCTGGGGGTGGCCATGGCGGTGATCAGCCAGCGAGCCAAGGGGCGGAGCTGGCGACTGCGCCGCCAGAGTCTGCAGCGTTACCACACCCTGCTACCCGAGCTAGAGGCCCTCACCGGCCAAACCCTTCAATACAATACCCAGGGTATTCTCACCCTTTGCCGGGAACCGGATAGTCTGGATCGCTGGCGCTCCCTCCAGGACATTCGCCGCCGCCAGGGTTATGATCTACAACTCTGGTCTTCCCCTCAAGTGGCAGAACATTGCCCCCACCTGGCCCTGGATGGGGTGGTGGGGGCGATTTATTCTCCCCAGGACCTGCAGCTTAACCCCAGTCAGCTTACCCAGGCTCTGGTGGCAGGGGCTCAACAACAGGGCGCTACCCCGATCCTGGGGGAAGCGGTGTTGGGCTTTAGCTGGGTAGGAGACTCCTCCCCCCGGCATTGCACCCGGGTGCATACCCCCCAGCGCAGCTGGACCACCGATTTCGTGGTGCTGGCGGCGGGGTTGGGTTGCTTGGGGCTGACCACGGCCCTTGAATCCCCCCTGGAGATCGCCCCGGTACTGGGGCAGGCCGCTAAGCTCCATCTAGATCACCCCCTGGGGCAGCCCCACTTTCAGCCGGTGGTGAATTGTGACGATGTCCACCTGGTGCCCCTGGGCCAGGGGGACTACTGGGTGGGGGCGACGGTGGAGACGGCTGAGGATGACCTATCATCCCCCGACCCTGGCCAGCTTGACCAGGTAATCGCCGCCGCCGTGGCCTACTGTCCTGGGTTAGGGGCAGCCCGGGTCAGCGATCGCTGGTTTGGCTATCGCCCCCGCCCCCAAAACCAGGCAGCCCCGGTGATTCAACCCCTAGCCGGCTACGATAACGTCTGGCTAGCCACGGGCCACTATCGCAATGGGGTTTTACTGGCCCCCGCCACCGCCCAGGTGATCTGCGATCACCTCAAAACCCTGGGTCCATAGGATTGGCCGCCAGCAAGGTAAAGTTCTCCACCAGTTCCACCGCCTGGGCCGGGGTCACGTCCTGACACCCCTGCAGGGCTGGAAACAACTGCCCAATCAGCACCGCCCCGATTAATCGATAGGCCCCAGAGGCTCCCTGGAGCCAATCACTATAGAGGGCTCCGCCGGGAAACTGCCGTTGCAGGGCGGGTTCCACAAACTGACCATAGTGCAGTCCGTAGGTCTGCCCCTTAAATAGGGGCGGTTTAAGGGAGCGCTTCTCCGCGGTCGCCGGCGGATCGCCCATAGCCTCCCGGGTAAATTCCACGGCAAAGCACTGCACTTTACCCTGGGTGCCGGCATGCTGGTAAACAATCATATAGCCCAGGGGGCCTTCTCCCTGGGTGATCCGTAGTTCAACCACTTGAAACCCGGGGGGGATCACCCCCGGCACCACCACCTCAATCCCCAGGCTATTCAACTGGCTGGCCTGGGTGGGGGAAATCTGGCCCAGGAAGGCGCCCTCAGGGGGCGGGGGCGGACTGGGCTCCGCCGGCAGGGAGTCTAGCGGAGCACTTTCGGGGGGCGGAGGGCCCGAGTCGACGGTGGGGGGACGGGAGGGTTGACAACTGACCACCAGGCTGGCCACCAGGGGGAAAACTACCCCTGGCCGTAGTCCAAAGCGGTTAGGGAGGTTAGCCATGGCTGGGGATGAGAGATGGGGAACCCGTGGGAAGCATGGGGCGGTCTGAGAGGACTGGGTTACCCCTGACCGGGCGGGTGAGGTGCCCGTTCGGCGGCCAGAATTTCATCCAAAATAGCCTGGGCGCCCTGGTGGCGCAGCTGTTGGGCCAGGGTGGTCCCCAGGGCTTCCGCCTGGTCAGGAGGGCCCTGGATACTGTCCTTAATCAGGCGTTGGCCATCCAGGCTGGCCACCAGGCCCGTCAGGGTCAGGGTATCCCCCTCTAGACCGGTATTAACCCCGATGGGCACCTGGCAGCCCCCCTCCAATTCTCGCAGCAGGGCCCGTTCCGCCAAACAGCGGGCGGTGGTGGCCGGGTGGGACAATACCTGAAGCAGGGTGAGAATATCCTGATCGCCCTGGCGACACTCAATCCCCAGGGCCCCCTGGCCAACGGCATGGAGGGAAATGGCCGGGGCCAGGGTTTCGTGGATGCGATCGCCCATCTCCATGCGCAGTAAACCGGCCACCGCCAGAATGATCCCGTCGTAGCCCTCCTCCTCCAGCTTCCGCAGGCGGGTATTGAGGTTACCCCGGATGTCTTTAAAGCTCAGGTGGGGATAGTGATGGCGCAGCTGGGCCAATCGCCGCAGGGAGGAGGTGCCAATCACTGAGCCCTCCGGTAGGGTGGCCAGGGTCCTATCCCGGTGGCGGGGATGGATGACCAGGGCATCCGCCGGATTCTCCCGCTCCGTAATGCATCCTAACATCAACCCCTGGGGTAGCCGGGTCGGTAAGTCCTTCAGGGAGTGCACGGCAAAGTCGCTATCCCCCTGCAGCATGGAGTCTTCTAACTCCTGGGTAAACAGGCCCTTGTCACCAATTTTCGATAAGGACACATCCAGCACCTTATCCCCATGGGTTTCCATGGTCACCACCTCAAAGCCCAGATCGGGGAAATGCCGCTGCAGTTCATCTCGCACCCAGTGGGTTTGGATTAGGGCCAACTGACTTTTACGGGAGACAATCCGAATGGTACGCCGGGAAGAGATAACAACGGGGGAGGCGGTGGTTGGCATAATCTCTAAACAGGGGGCTGAGGGAGGCTCAAGGGAGCAGGCTGGGTTGTCCAGCGATGGGGTGGGGTGATCATCGGCCCTGGCGGCGGTGATGGCCCCAGGGGTTACAGGATCTTTAGATTACCGTAAGCTGGTACTGCTGCAGTAGACGGGAGCTAGATGTTACGGGGTTGTCATATAGCCTGGCCTGGCGGCAGCTAGCTAGTACCCTGAGGGGCCAGTGGTCAGCGCTGCCTTCAGGGTTTTGGCCCAGGCCCTGCTGGAGCTATGATCGAAGGATAGCCAGGAGGAGGACCAGTTGGCCAGTGAGGATTTTTCAACCCAAACCAGAGGGTATCGCCAGGGGCAGGAGGTAGGGCGGCTAGTTTGCCTGGGTGTCACCCTGGCGGGGCTGATTTTAGGCAGCCCCACCACCCCTGCCCAGGTTCTGGAACCCCAGATACGGGATGCCTTCCTGGCCGATCCCCTGACCGATGTTCCCCGGGACCCCCTACTGCCCAGCCCCCCCATCCCCCGATCGCTCAGTCCCCTGGAGGAAGTGGCCCTGACCCAGGCCCTGGACCAGTTGTTGGTCACCATCACGGAGCTGGGGCTAGGGGGGGACACCCAGGCAGCCCGGACCCTGTGGATGCGAGAGATCCGGTTACGGCGTTTGCTCGGGGTTAGGGCGGAGGTGGTGGCAATTGGGCGGGCGGCCCCCAGTCTGCAGGACTGGAACGCTACCCAGGAACTGCAGCTGTTATCGGCTCGCCTGACCACCCTGGTGGCGGAGACTCACCTACCGTTGAATCAGTTACAGGAGGTAGCGGTCACCTACACGGCCCTGGGTAATCTGGAGGCCGCCCTCTCCCTACGTCGCACCCTGGCGGAGACCGCCAGGGATCAGGCCGCCTACTCCGCCCAACTGGAACAGATCGCCAATCTATACGAAGCGGGGTTCCAGTTTCCAGAGGCGGCGAAGGTGTACCAAGAGTTGGTGGCGATCGCCACCGATCAGGGCATCACCACCGATCAGGTCCGCTTCCTCCAAGCCCAGATTAAAAACCAGGCCCAGGCCCAGGACCCGGCTGGCGCCCTGGAAGCCCAGCAGCGGTTATTGCAACTCTACCTGAGGGATTCCACCTCCTGGCCCCAGGTGCCTGGCCTCCAGTACGCCATGGCTAACAACCAGGTTCTTCTGGGCGATCTGGATACCGCCTCCCGCCAGTATCAGATTGCCTATACCAATGCGATCGGTAACCAGCAATTTAGCCTGGCGGCAGCCACCCTAGATCGCCTGGTCAACCTTTACGAAAAACTAGGACGCTGGACCGATGTGGACTACCTCTACGATCAACTGCTTCGAGTTCACCAGATCGCTAGCAACGCCTACGGTCTGATGGACAGCTTTGATCAACTGGGCCAGCTTTACGAAAAGCGACGTAACCCCGAGGCGGCTTTGCTAGCCTATCGCCAGGGGTTAACCCTGGCCCGCAGGCTCGACCATCGGCAGACCTACTTTGAAACCCAAATCAAGCGATTGACGGAGACAGAAGCGCCCTACCCTTAATTAAGGATTTCCGTCTATCTTAAGAGAGGCATATAGCTGTAGCTACCTAGAGCGGGGCGAAGGTTGATGCGATTGCACCCTGGCTGCGGTCGTGAACCCAACCTCAGTCTAATCAGGCTAGCCAGAAGTCTGCCTGGTGAGCGCTTTTATTGCCCCAGCCTGTCTAAAGCTATAGCTTCTCCGTTTTAGAAGCCTAATTTATCCTGATGAAGAACACCAAACCCTCCCTAACCCCCAATATCGAGCGCCCTAAAATGGGGTTTAATGACTATGCCGAACGCCTCAATGGCCGTGCTGCCATGGTTGGCTTTATAGCCATCATAATTATTGAATTAATTACCGGCGAAGGAGTATTAAGCTGGCTGGGACTACGATAGACCAGTATGGCCGTAGCCAATTTAGTCAGGATCTTGAATTTTATTGGGCATCTCGTGGGTTATGAATATAGGCCCTCTAATATCTCCAACTCCCCATCCTAAGGTGATACCCGTCCGGTATTGACTAGACAGCTACCAAACCTAAATCATCCTAGATCCCTGACGGCTCCTTGCCGGGTGTAGGGGTGACTTAGCGGGTATTCCCACCCCTCGGGGGTAGCGATCGGGGGTAGGGCTGACCTTGGTGAGCAGGATATTATGGCGCTGGGCGCCGGTTAGGGGTGTGGTGCTAGATTGAACCGCCGAGATCGCCCCCCCCAGAGCAGGCAATACGGCCCTCAGGCTGGATTCTTCTGCCCGAGACCACTGCCCCCGGTAAAGCACTGCCCGTCCCCCCAGCTTGAGCAGGGGTAGGGCATACTCGGCACTGGTGTTGGTTCCGGCGATCGCCCGCAGCAGGGCCAGATCATAGGTTTCCCGTTGGTCCGATTGGTGCGCCAGGGCTTCTACCCGCTGCGCTCGGGCGACCACATTGCTAAGTTTCAGGGTCTGGTAAAGCTCAGTCAACGCCGTAATTTTCTTCTGGGTAGCATCCAACAGGGTGATCGACCACTGGGGAAACACCAGGGCCACCGGTAACCCTGGAAAGCCACCCCCGGTACCAATATCAATCACCCGCTGGGGAGAGGGAGAGGGGTCCATAAGCCAGGCCCCTACCCCCTGTAAGGAGTCCCACAGGTGCTTCTCCCAAAAATCCTCAGGGGCATTGATGCGGGTCAGGTTAATCCGCTGATTGGCCTGTTGAAGGGCATCGTAGAGGGCTTGAAAGCGCTGCAGCAGTTGATCATCCGGCTGCCAGTTGAGGCTAGCCTGCCAGTGGTCAGGGTAGTGGGGTAGGGTGGCCATGGGATCCCTAGGGTGTCAGAGAGCGGGGGTGAGGAGCCCATGGCTGAGTTGCCAGCGTCGATCCGCCAGGGAGGCTAACTCTTCGGCATCATGGGACACTACCAGCAAGGTCCAACGTTGCTTAAGTTCCTGCAGCAGACGAATAATCTGCTGACGCATGGACCAGTCCAGCCCGGCGGTGGGTTCATCCAGCAGTAGCAGGTAGGGTTTGCGGATCAACTGCACCGCCAGGGCCAGGCGACGCTGTTGACCACCACTAAGGGCATGGGGCAGAGCTTGGGGAGACAGATGATCAAGACCCACCGCCGTCAGAGCCTGCTCCAGGTGTTGCCGCTCCAGTTCCGGATGGCCAAGCCGTAGTTCCTCAAAAATCGTCTGACCACAGAAGTGGCGTTCGGGAAATTGGAATACTAACCCAGCTAATTGTCGAAGAGACTCGGGGTCGAGAACTTGCTCACGCCATTGAATAGTCCCTGCGGTGGGCCGAGCTAACCCAGCCATTAATTCTAGCAGGGTACTTTTACCCGAGCCACTGGGGCCATAGATCACCCCCATCTGCTGGGGCCCCAACTCCAGGGAAACCTGGTCTAAAATCGCCCGGGAGCTGGCGGGGGGATGGTAAGACACTTGGCGTAGATAAAGCATGCCATTGAGCAGGGCGGTCGCCCAATCCGGACCCCCACTATAACGCGTCAACGGGGTGGGTGGCCACAGTGAACAGCCTCACGGTTGCACTGGGTCTCGCAGCTGGTTACACTGGGCCGGAAGAGTCTGCTTACCCTGTATATAACTTTAATTTTATGGAATGGCATAGGAGCGATGCCCAAAGCCTCCGGCTCATCGACCAGGAAATGACCAATCACGGTTTTTCGCCAGCGGAGTACGAAATTATTCGGCGGGTCATTTACGCCACTGGGGACTTTGACTACGGCACCTGTTTGTATTTTTCACCCCAGGCTCTGGCGGCCGGTGCCGCGGCTCTGGCGGCCCGCACCACCATTGTGGTGGATGTGCCCATGGTTCAGGTGGGGATTACCCCCATCCTTCAGGGCTGCTTTGCCAACCCTGTGTACTGTAGTATGGAGACCCTTACCCGTCCCCAGAAGGGTAAAAGTGAAACGGCCTGGGGCGTGGAAACCCTGGCTCAACGCTACCCCGAAGCCATCTTTGTGGTAGGGACAGCGGAGCCAGCCCTGGCAGCCCTGGTGAATTTGATTGAACAGGGTGAAATTCAGCCAGCTCTGGTGGTAATTACCCCGGCGACCTTTCTAAACGGGGTTGAGCTTAAAAGTCGGCTGCGACATACCTCAGTGGCCCAGGTGATCGTGGAAAGTAGTAAGGGGGGGGCGACGGTGGCTACAGCAATTATGGAAGGGTTGATAGACCTGGCCTGGCAGGCCTATCATCAGGAGCCAACCGCTGGTTAGTTGAGTTAGGGTTTAGTCAGGCCAATCCCCCTAGGGGGTAGGGCAGTTGCGATTTTCTACCGCCCCATCGGGCATGATGGTTTGGCACAACAGAGCTTGACTACGATTTACCCCCCTCAGGTTAGCCCCCTTGAGATTAGCCCCCTTCAGGTTGGCCTGGCCCAGGGTTACGCTCAACATAATGGCATTTTCCAGGTTGGCGCCCTCCAGGTTAGCGTCCTCCAGGTTAGCCTGGGTCATTTCAGCACCGGTTAAATTAGCTCCGGACAGGTTAGCTTTCAGTAGGTTAGCCCCATTCAACTGAGCCTGGGTGAGGTTGGCCCCGGTCAAATTGGCCGCCTCCAGATCGCTGAGCATTAAATTGGCCTCCTGCAGATTGGCACCGGCCAGGTTGGCGTTGGTCAGCACAGCAATTTTCAGGTTGGCATGGGCTAAATTCAGGTTCTTCAAACTGGCCTCATTCAGAATACAAACGGGGCACTCATTGGTATCTAAAAGCTTTTGCACGTCGTCGGCAATAGCGGCGTTGGCGGTACCAGTGCTTAGCCACCACAGCATCACCACCGTTGTTAAAATTAGCAATAGCCGCTTCATGAGCCCTACCCTAGAAAAACTGGATAACGATTATTGTCCCACCCAACGGCAAGACTGGGGTCAATTGCCCAACCAAAATTCGGCCGGCTGAGGGTGGGGTTGGCACGGTGGCCAGAACCTCAGCAGTTCTGGTTGGGAGGGCGGTAGGGGTAACCCCTGGGCTACACAGAGATGATCGAGGGCTCGGTGAAACCCTGGGCCATGGCCGGGGGTCTGGGCCATGGCATGGGCTAGTTCATGGGCAATTAAATGGGGCCAGTCCCTAGGCTCTACCCGTCCCGGGTCAACGATCAGGGTGGTGGGCACCACTGCCATGTTGCAAAACCCATCGATCCGCAGGTGGGGAGCCAGGGGAGCCGCTAAAATTTGTACAGATCTCTGGTGGTGGTCGGGCCAGCAGCTGATTAGGTCGGCTAGCAGCAGAGTCAATTGCTGGTTGATGGTATAAATACGGCTACCAAGGGCAGTGAGTATCGCCAATTCAGTCTGATCGATGGTAACAACAGTTACCCAATCGTAGCTTGGCAAAAACTGGCGCACCCAGCTCAGGTAGCGACTGGCGCGACTGACCGGGTCCATCTCTGGCCAGGGATAGCCACCAGACTCAATGGACGTATCAACCACCCCTAGGCCGCTTGGTGAACTAACGGTCGTCGCCCCAGGTGATTGAGAATATTCAGGGTGGGTTGGGCCTGATTGAGAATATAAAAATGAAAACCAGGAGCCCCCAGGGCCATCAATTTCTCGCAGAGCTGAGCCACGACTTCGGTGCCAAAGGCTTGCAGGCTGATGTCATCCCCCTGGTAGTCTAGCAACCGTTTCTCAATCCAACGGGGAATCTCGGCGCCGCAGCGGGCACTAAAGCGGACCAGGCGATCATGGTTGGTGATGGGCATGATGCCGGGGTAAATGGGAATGGTTATACCCTGCTGTTGACAACGATGGAGGAAGTCTTCGTAGGCGTCAGGGTTATAAAAATACTGAGTGATGGCCGCACTGGCCCCCGCCTCCACCTTGCGCTTAAAGTTGGTCAGATCCTCCTGGGCGTTACGGGACTCCGGATGGACCTCGGGATAGGCGGCCACCACCAGCTCGAAGGTGTCACCGTAATGCTGACGGATAAAACTGACTAACTGATCGGCGTAGTGAAACTCCTTGGCGATGTCCTCCACCTCCTGGGGCAGATCCCCCCGCAGGGCCACAATCCGGTTAATGCCAGCGGCTTTGTAGGTGTCCAGGAGTTGTATTAGGGACTGGCTGGTGTCCCCAATGCAGGACAGGTGGGGGACCGCGGGAATGCCGGCCCGCTGGTGAAAGGTGGTAACAATCTGGCGGGTGCGATCGCGGGTCGACCCCCCTGCCCCGTAGGTAATCGAAAAGAACCGGGGAGCGTAGGGCAGCAGCAGGTCATGCTGAACCATCAGTTGACTAATGCCGTCTTCGCTTTTTGGCGGAAAGAACTCAAAGCTAATGGGCAGGATATTAATGGTCATAACTATAGGGGTTTTACTAAGTTTGGCGGCAATCACCTAAATCTGGCGCCTAGCCTGGACCAGGCCAAGGGGCGGGTGTCAGAGGGACCGCTTAACCCCCTGACACCCGCTTGAGGCTCCTAATACTTGTAACTATCGGGCTTGAAGGGGCCACTCAGGGGAACGTTGATGTACTTAGCCTGGGGTTCGGTGAGTTGGGTAATCACACCGCCAAAGCCCTCCACCATATAACGGGCCACCTCTTCATCCAGGTGCTTGGGCAGCACCTCAACGGTCAAGGCCCTGGCCTTAGCCTCAGGGGTAAGGCTAGCGAACTGGCGCTCGAACAGGAACATCTGGGCCAGCACCTGGTTAGCAAAGGATCCATCCATGATCCGGGAGGGGTGGCCGGTGGCGTTGCCCAGGTTCACCAGGCGCCCCTCGGACAGCAGGATCAGGTAATCTTGAGCATCATCACTGCGATAAACCTGGTGCACCTGGGGTTTCACCTCTTCCCACCGCCAATTTTGGCGCATGTAGGCGGTGTCAATCTCATTGTCAAAGTGACCAATGTTGCACACCACTGCGCCCCGCTTCAGACAGTTCAGCATATTGGCATCACAGACATTAAGGTTGCCGGTGGCGGTCACCAGCAGGTCAGTGGTAGCCAGCAGTTCCCGGTTAACACTGGCCAGGGTGCCGTCGTTCTGGCCATTCAGGTAGGGGGATACCACCTCGTAGCCATCCATACAGGCCTGCATTGCACAGATCGGATCGACCTCGGTCACCTTAACAATCATTCCTTCCTGACGCAGGGAGGCCGCCGAGCCTTTGCCCACATCACCGTAGCCGATTACCAGGGCTTTTTTGCCGGCCATCAGGTGGTCTACACCGCGCTTAACGGCATCGTTAAGGCTATGGCGGCAGCCGTACTTGTTATCGTTTTTAGCTTTGGTGACGGAGTCGTTAACGTTGATGGCGGGGATTTTCAGCTCGCCCTTCTCCAACATTTCGTAGAGGCGGTGCACACCGGTGGTGGTTTCCTCGGTGACGCCGTTGATGCGCTCCAGCATCTCGGGGTACTTCTCATGGATGTAGCCGGTCAGGTCACCGCCATCATCCAAAATCATGTTGGCCTCCCAGAGTTGACCGTTGGGCAGGCGGCAGGTCTTCTCCAAACACCACCAGTACTCCTCTTCGGTTTCCCCCTTCCATGCAAACACCGGTACACCCGCCGCCGCGATCGCCGCCGCCGCGTGGTCCTGGGTCGAGAAAATATTGCAGGAGGACCACCGCACCTCTGCCCCCAGTTCCCGCAGGGTTTCGATCAGTACGGCGGTTTGAATGGTCATGTGGATGCAGCCCAGAATCTTGGCACCCTGTAGGGGCTTAGCCTGGCGGTACTTAGCTCGAATCGCCATCAGGGCAGGCATTTCACTCTCGGCGATGGCAATTTCCTTACGGCCCCAGTCGGCCAGGTTGATATCGGCAACTTTATAGTCTTGGGCAATCAGAGTAGCGGTCATGGGTTTACGGATATAAGTGGTTAAAAGGTCAGGGAAAAAGGCAGGTAAACACAAGTTCAACCAGAGGGGTTTGAGCCACAGCTAACTAGCGGCTCAAACCGCCCCCAATCTCTGTCCTGGGAATTTACCTAGAGGGCGGCTTTAAGGGCGATCGCCTTGTCAGTTTGCTCCCAGGTGAAATCCGGCAGCTCGCGGCCAAAGTGACCGTAGGCGGCAGTTTGGCGGTAGATAGGGCGACGCAGGCTAAGCATATCGATCAAACCCTGGGGCCGGAGGTCGAAATGCTCCCGCACCAGGTTAACCACCCGCTCATCGGAGAGCTTACCGGTCCCAAAGGTGTTAATGGAGATAGAGGTGGGCTCCGCCACACCGATGGCGTAGGATACCTGGATTTCGCAGCGATCGGCCAGCCCCGCCGCCACAATATTTTTAGCAACATAACGACCGGCATAGGCCGCCGAGCGATCTACCTTGGAAGGATCCTTCCCGGAGAAAGCCCCGCCACCGTGGCGGGCCATGCCACCGTAGGTATCAACAATGATCTTCCGGCCAGTCAAACCGCAGTCGCCAACTGGACCACCAATAATAAATTGGCCCGTGGGATTGATGTGGTATTGCGTGCCGGCATGGAGCCAGGTATGGGGCAGGACGGGCTTAATGATTTCCTCCATCACCGCTTCCCGAATGTCAGACTGGCTGATGTCCGGATCGTGCTGGGTAGAGAGCACCACCGCATCCACCGCCACGGGCTTGCCATCTTCGTAGCGCAGGGTGACCTGGCTCTTAGCATCGGGGCGCAACCAGGGCAGCACCCGGTGCTTGCGCAGATAGGCTTGCCGCTCCACCAACCGGTGAGCATAGTAGATGGGGGCTGGCATCAAGGTTTCGGTCTCATTGGTGGCGTAACCAAACATTAGCCCCTGGTCACCTGCTCCCAGGTCCTTATTGTCTGCCTCATCCACCCCCATGGCAATATCCGCTGATTGTTTGCCAATAGCATTAAGGACAGCGCAGGAGGCACCGTCGAAGCCAATTTCAGAAGTGTTGTAACCGATATCAAGGATCACACCCCGGACGATGTCCTCCAGGTCGACATAGGTGCTGGTGCGGACCTCTCCGGCAATCACCGCCATACCGGTTTTCACCAGGGTTTCAACCGCCACCCTAGCCTGTTTGTCCTCAGTTAGAATGGCATCTAGGATAGCGTCGGAAATTTGGTCAGCCATCTTGTCGGGATGCCCCTCAGAGACTGACTCCGACGTAAAAATACTGTATTCACTCATGATTAAAATTACCTATGGTTAGCTTCCAGTATGCACTGGACCAGATATGCATGGCATGAGTATATCGTCCCTAATTTTCTTGTAATTGTAAAGATGTTGCAATGTTCCATCGCCATAGCTTTGGGCTGCATAGAACTCCCTAGCCGTCAGCTAATGGGGGTTAGGTTAGCGAACAGCCCTGGCAGCGGGCTTTTTCGGTCAGCACCCTTTCCACCGCTAGCCGCAGCTCCAATGGGCCCCAGTTGCGGTAGAAATGGGCGGCAATGGCAGCGGCCCCAGCGCCGACTCCCTCCTTGACGAACCCCTGTTCATAGGCGCGCAGGGCGGCAAACCTGGAGTCTCGAAAGGACAACTGGGTGGCCATCAGGCAGGCTTGGGTCAACCGAGCTAGGCCAACGGTATCGCCGCTGGGGTCCTCCGCTACCCAGCGGGTGGTACCCACCACCACCCGATCGGGACGCCAGGGCACCGCTTCGGTCTTTCCCAGAGCCCTCATCAGGCTGTACACCGCTAGCATTTGGGTACCCCCGGCCAGCATCACCGGTTTATGACGGCTAGCGGCCATGGCCATGCCGGCCACCAGGGGTTGCATGGGGTCACCGATCGCCGCCACCGCCACCAAGGGATCGAGGGGCCCGTCACCGGGCTGCCAGCCGGCCCGCCCCAACCCCTCCAACACCACCTGCTGCTTTTGAGCATGGTTGCACACCGGGTGACTGCTATTCACCCGCCCCAGGGCATCAAGCCCCAGGGCGGTGAGTAGGGCCAGGGCGGTGGTGGTGCCACCAACCACACACTCCGCCAACAATAGATACCCTTCGTCGCCGGCGGCCAGTTGAGTTCCCCAGTGCAGGCCGGTACGCCACAGTTTCTGGACCTGCTCGAGGGGCATGGCCTGTCCGGTGGTGAGACACTGGGCGGGCCGGGTGCCGAGGCTGAGGTGGGGCACCGGCGGGGGCTGGGGTAGGCCGGCGTTGATCAACCGTAGGGGGATGGCCAGTTCACTGATAACGGCCCGGCTAATTAGGGCTGGAGAAGCCCCCGCCTGCAGGGGAGGTAGGGAAAACTGGGGTTGGGGCCGGGGCCCGTAGGCCAGAAACTCCGCATCGGCTAGGGCGGTGTAGGCCCGATCGGCAGGGGTGGCCCCCGCCGCCGAAATACCTGGTAGCAACCCCGTTGCCGTAAAGCCCAGGGTTAACACCATCAGGGGACATTGCCCCTGCACCTGCCCTTGCCAGGCCAGGCCCTGTTCCAATTGATTATAAATTCGGATCATCGAGCAAACTTTGTACCCAACCGGGGGGTTCCGGCAATCGCACCCCCAGCCGTTCTAACAATAGCCAGGCGACTAAGTGGACCGTGAACAAATAGACCGCATTGCTCAGCAACACCATGGCCAGGACCAGGAGCTGAATGCCCTCCACATTGGCCTGACTCAGCACCCCCACGGACAACACCCCGAAATTGACCAGCTTATCTAGCCCCCAATTCAGCATCTGGGTGACCTGGGTGGTGAGGTACACCCACAGGTCTTCCCCCACCAAAATTGACATCAGCCACAGGCGAAAGAAAAACCCCAGGGACCCCAGCAGGGTGCCCAAGGCGATGGACCCATACCAGTGGGTCTGGCGTCGCCAGTTAAACCCCAGCTGTACCCCTAGTAGGGCGTAGGGCATGAGAAATAAAAGACTGCGGGGAGGGCCCATCAGCACCGCCAGTAATAACCCCGCCACCAGGGCAGACATCCAGGCTGCTCGCGGCCCCCAGCGGAGATAAACCAGGGCCATGGGCAGGGGAAAGAAGACTCGCAAAACTGGCCCGGGGGGAAAATAGGTATTGACCAGCCAGATCAGGGCGGCGGTACTGGCTAGAAAGGCGGTTTCCACCATGGCCACAGGCCCAGATTGGGGGCCGGTAGGCACCCCTAACCCCACGGATCGAGATGGGGTGGCATTAACAACCACCTGGTCTAGGTAGGTTTCTACCGCTTCCAGCTCCACGGGGTCGGAGAACGGCCCCATCGGTAAGGGGCCTGGCGCCGACGAGTTAGACGGGTCCGGCGGAGACGGGGGAGGATTGGCCATGGGGACTAGACCAACAACTGTTCCAGGGCATCAACGTCAGGTAGCACCATGGCCTCCTTCTCCCGAATAATCAGGCTCTTCTTTTCTAATTTACTAATTACCCGGGTGACGGTTTCTCGGGCTAAACCGCTGAGGCTGCTCAGTTCCCGATGGGGTAAGTTGGGGATTTCAATCCCCCCCGAGCCAGTTTTGCCCTGACCATCCGCCAGAAACAGTAACACATCCGCCACCCGGGAGGTACTATCGGATTCCCGGAGGCGTAGCCTGCGGTTAACCTGGCGCAGGCGGCGGGCCATCAATTGGGCGAGATGGATACCAGCTAAGGGTTCGCTATTGAGGAGCTTGACAAAATCCGTGGCGGGAATGCTGCTAATCACCGTGGGCACCAGGGTGATTACATCGGTGGATCGGGGAATTTCCTCCAGGGGAGCCATTTCCCCAAATAACTCCCCCCGGCCCAAAATGTTTAGGGTGACTTCCTTACCGTCAAGGTTATAGGTGCGAATTTTGACCCAGCCCTCGAGAATAAAGTAAACTGAGCTGCCCCAGTCGTTCTCCAGTAGGATGACCTGGTTGGCAGGGTGACTGCGGGACACCATCTGACTGATGGCTTGGGTGACCACCGGCTCTGGTAAATCTTTAAATAGAAAAGACTGGCGAATTCGCTGCAGGTCACCCTGGGGATCTCGCTGGCTATAATGTGAGTCCATTCATCTTCCCATCACTTAAAAAACTGCCCTGGGCAGAGCCGCCTGGCTAGATAGCCAATTTTCTGATGATAGCCATTTTCGTTCACCCTGATTAATCCTGCAGATCCTAGACCGTCTATACCATAGTGCTCAATTAGGGCCTGGGTCTACCGTAAGCCCTGGTTCTCTAAGAGACCGGTGTTAACGAATCGCCCCCAGGGTGTTTTTCCAGCTTAGCTCTTTAACCAGTATTCTGAGGGCTTTTTGATCGACCCCAGTGAACAGATCGCTCTCCGCTAACTCCGCCAATACCTGCTGGGTCAGTTGGGCGGCAAACAGCCCCCCCGCCCGTAATAGATGGCTATAGTAGCTAAACTGAGATTGCCCCGTTGAGCTACGGTGGAAGTGGTACACCTGGGTCTGATCCATTTTATAGACGGGGGTATTAGCCGGCACTACCACCTTAGGAATGCCGTGAATACCATAGCGATCGCCCCCCTCGCCCGCCAGACTGCCCACCAACACCACTCCCAGCAGGGTGCGGGTTTCCTGCACCAGATCGGGGGTAAACAGGGGGTCGGGCTCACTGGAGAGGCGGGGCCCATTGTTGAAGAACAGGGGGTTAAACAGTTGGGAGTTGTAGACTAACCCCACCGCCCAGTGGCGACTATCGTTATCAAAGCTGACAAACTGGCCAAAGCCACAGTCCTCCGGGCAGGGCGGGTGGGCCACATCCTGCCCATCATCCACCTGCACCACGTAGTCACAGTGGGAGTTGGATTTTACTACCTTACCCAGACGGCAGCGGCTAAGCTGGGAGAAGAGATCCATAGAACCCCCACAAGAACGTCGGTACTATCTTACCCAGATTACCTCGATGACGCCAGCATTCCCATGGAATTAGCTAACCCATTGCCCGCTGAGGCTACTGCCCAAAACTATATGCTGTTTGCCCAGCATGGCTGGGCCGATAATAACCAGATGATGCTGGCCCTGGCGACGGATTTAGTGCCCCCCACCGTGCGGGTGATTGCCCCCAGTCTCAACTACGGAATGACCTGGCTACGCATCGCTCCCCTGATTGCCGATGTGGAGCAATTGGCGACGGCGGCGATCACAGCGCAACCCCACCTACCCCTACGGATCATTGGCCACTCCATGGGGGGCTTGATCTGGCTAGAAGTGCTCCACCGTCACCGGGAGTGGTGGCCCCGGGTAGAGTCCCTGGTGTTACTCGCTTCCCCGGTGGGTGGGGCGGACCTGGGCCGGCTGATCGATCCCTTTGGATGGGGGGTGGGCATTGCCGCCGATCTGGGCCAGGACCGGCGCCCCCTGGCCACCGCAGTAGCCGCGACCGTTAGCACCCTGGTGCTGGCCGGGGATGTGGATGGCGGTAGCGACGGTACCATTCCGGTGGAGAGTACTAAGGTGCCCGGGGCCCAGTTTCAGGTGCTGAAGGGGCTCAATCACCCTACCCTGCGCTACCATCCCCGGGTGGTGGAGGCCATCGCTGGGTTTTGGGCGGCAAAAAACCTGGCGGAACCCCTCACCTCCTGCGATCTGATTGATTACCTGAGGCAGATACCGGGAATGACCGATGCCCACCGCCGCGGATTTGACCAGGCCCAGCCTTGCCTGACCACCGCCGATGGTCTGAGTCTGCGGATCTGGCGGCACCCCCTGGCCATTGACCATGTCTACGTGGCCTCCGCCCAGGGCGACTGTCTCTACGCCGGCTACGTCGGTTGGCGACACCGTCAGGGTTTACACGAGGCCCTGGCCCGGTTATCCCCCGCAGTTCGTCCCCAGGAGAGACCCAGCTAGGGTTGCACCCGGCGAATGGCCGCCAGGGCCCGGGCCAAATGACCGTCATGCTGGGCCAGACAGGCTGCTGCCGCCGTCGCCTCCAGTTGCCCCAGGTGCATCATCAAGGCCAGTTTGACCTGTTGACCGCTACGATCTAATAAATCCACGGCGCCGTCGCGATCCAGGTCGGTTAGATCGCAGAGGATGCGGGTGGCGCGATCGCGCAGCTTACTATTGGTGACCGCCACGTCCACCATGCGGTTGCCATAGGTCTTGCCCAACCCCACCATCACCCCGGTGGAAAGGATATTCAGGGCCATTTTGGTGACCGTGCCCGCCTTCAGACGGGTAGAACCGGCCAGCACCTCAGGCCCCACCACCAGGCGAATGTCAATATCCGCCTGACTGGGCACCTGGTCGGCGGGCACGCAGGCCATGAAGATGGTGGTGGCCCCCCGCTGCTGGGCGGCCTGGAGGGCACCATGGACGTAGGGGGTGGTGCCGCCGGCGGTGATCCCCACCACCACATCGGCGGCGGTGACACCGTGGTCGGCCATGGCGGCCTGGCCATCGGCAAACACATCCTCCAAGCCCTCGGAACTGCGAACCAGGGCCGCTGCCCCCCCGGCAAGAATGCCCTGCACCAGGTCGGGGGGAGTGCAAAAGGTGGGAGGACACTCCGCCGCATCCAGCACCCCTAACCGGCCACTGGTGCCGGCCCCGATGTAGTAAAGTCGCCCCCCCTGCCGTAGAGCCTGGGTGGTAAGGGCGATCGCCTGGGCCAGGGGCTGCCGCGCCGCCGCGATGGCGGTGAGGGTGTGGTGGTCCTCCTGGTTAAACAGATCCACCAACTGCAGGGGGGTGAGTTGGTCAAGATCGGCGCTGCGGGGGTTAGCCTGCTCGGTCAGCAGGTGCCCACGGTTATGGATGGCTGGGTTTGGGGTACTCATGGAGGATCGAGCGGATCTAAAGTAGCCGTTCCAACTGGCGGCGCCAGCGGTCTAGTTCGTCATCGGATAATACTTCAACGGTGTCGTCCTGACCCAAGTCTACCCGCCCCCTGGAATCTGGCGGCTGGCTGGGATCCCAGTCCAGTTGGTTAACCGCCTGTTCCGGGGGCATGGCCAGGGTACCGATGGGGACGATCTTGCTCTGGTAGCCTGCCTGTTGACAGAACTCCTCAATGTCCTCCTGTTCTATGGCTTCCACGGTAGCCTCCGGAAAGTCCTGGGCCTCTAACATCAGGGCGAAGCGGGTGGCGTCGTCTTCGGCCTCAAACATCAACACCACGTCTTGATCCTCCACCTTCAGGCTATGGATACCTTCGTTTTCACTGCGGGCATTGAACAGCAGTACGTACACCACCATGGCTCGTTTTCCTAGCACCAACCATTTGCCCTCTAATTGTACCGGGGTAGCGCCCCCTAACCCCAAGCCGGGTCCGTCGCCAGGGGGAAATCCTAAAAAAACTAACATTTTGTCGCACCAACCGATAGCAGACCCCGGTCTGTTCATTACACTATTCGAGTGTTCTATGTTCAGGGTGGCCTCGACGGCTATGGTTCCTTCCTCCCCTTCTCCGTCTCCTCCGCCACCACCCCAATGGCCTCGCTGGTTAGGGTTGGGGCTTGGCGTGGGAGCGGGTTCAGCCTTACTAGTGCTGGGTACGGTGGCAACCTGGCGGGGCTGGTTATGGGCCCGAGAGCAGGCAACGCCGTGGTTATCCACCTATCTTTCTGAGGAACTAGACCGGCCGGTGGAATTGGGGCCGCTGCAGTGGGTGGGGCCAACGGGGGTACGCCTAGGACCCAGCCGCTTGCCCCCCACCACCGCCGATCCAGATTACCTGAGCCTGGCGGGGGTGGAGGTGCGGTTTAACCTCCTGGATTTGCTACGGCGAAACCTGGCCCTGCAAATCACCCTAGATCGGGTAGAAGCCCACGTGGAAGAGGATGCCAGGGGCCAGTGGTTGAATCTGGAGCTGCCGGAGCGGCAACCCCAGGAGTCCCCTCCCTGGCTGGAGGTGCGGGTGGGTCAGGTGCAACTACGGGATAGTCGCCTCAGCCTTGTACCCCATGGCGGCGATCGCCCCCGGCCCGCCCCCGTGGTGATGGAAAAGATTAACGGCCAGGTTGCCGTCAGCCCTCGATTAGTGACCTCTGACCGGCCCCAACCGCCCCGCCTTGATCATCTCGATCTAGAGCTGCGGGGCACCTCGCCCCGGGGCGGTGCGGTGCAACTGGTGGGGTCCCTGCAGTTACCCCTGACAACGCCAGCGTCGCCATCACCACCGCCGCCCCGCCCCCTGCTGGATACCCTAACCCAGGCCTACGACGGCTTCATTGGTCTCTGGTGGGGTCCACCCCCCGCCCTCCTCAACGCCGATGGCGACGGCTCGGGGCTGCGGGGTAAGCTCAACCTGCGGGCCCAGGCGGTGGAGGTGGCGGACATTGTCCCCCTGGTGGAGGCGGTTTGGCAGCCCTTACCGGTGGCCATCCCCCAGGGGCAGGTGAGTGGTCAGGTACAGGTGGAACTGGCCGGTCAGGCCCTACCCCAGTTTACCGGCACCGCCCGCCTGGAACAGGGGCAGGTGGTCAGTCCCCTACTGCCCCGCCCCGTAGACCGGATTGAGGCCGCCCTCCGACTGCAGGGCCAGCGGGTGGTGGTGGAATCGGCCCAGGCCCGCCTAGGGGATCTGGGGGCCACCGCTAGGGGTAGCCTGGACCTTAACCAGGGCTACGATCTCAAGGCCCAGATTAACCCCTTCAGTGCCGCCCAGGTGGCAAAGCTCTGGCGGCAACCCCTACCCCTGCCCATCCAGGGGCGA
Source organism: Cyanobacteriota bacterium (assembly GCA_035286245.1). Classification (GTDB taxonomy): domain Bacteria; phylum Cyanobacteriota; class Cyanobacteriia; order Phormidesmidales; family Phormidesmidaceae; genus Nodosilinea. The sequence continues at coordinate 23,522 of JAYKIM010000281.1, forward strand.
TTTGGGGCGGACATTACGCTCCAGGGGGGGCTGGGCGCACCGGTGGTCACCACCCAACTGGCCTCCCTGGGGCCGGTGAAGCTTGACCGGGTGCCCTTCCGCCAGATCGGCGGTCAGGCTACCCTGCGCGACGGTCAGTTACGGTTGGATCGGTTCCAGGCCCTGCCCCAGGCTGGCGGCAGCCTGGTGGCCCAGGGTCAACTAGACCTCAAGCCCGGCGGCCCGGTGAGCCTGACGGTGCAGGGCGATCGCCTACCCGCCGATGCCCTGGCCCAACCCTACGGCCTACCCACCAACCTTCGACTAGGGCCGGTGTTTGCCACCGCCCAGATCACCGGCCCCCCCACCGGGCTACGGGGCCAGGCCCAGTGGCGAGCCCCCCTGGGCACCTACCCAGCCCAGGGGCGACTGTCCCTGGCCAACCATACCCTGCGGTTTACCGATACCTTTGTGCAGGTGGCCGGGGGCACGGTGGCGGCCAGCGGTAGCCTGAGCCAGGGAGCCTGGCGGGCTAACCTGCAGGCCTCCCAGGTGCAACTGCAGGGCTTGGGGTTGCCCACCCCTGGTCTGGTGAAGGGTCAGGCCCAACTCAGCGGCCGACTCGATCAGCCGGGGCTGGCCGGGGTGGAGGGCCGGGGTCGGGCGGAGGCCACCCTGGCGGGGGGAACGGTGCAGGCGGGGGCCACCCTGGGCCAGGGCCGGTGGCGGGCGGCTCTGCAGGGGCAGCATTTAAACCTGGCCACCCTGTCGCCCCAGCTTCAGGGTCAGGGGGGCGGGCAGTTTGAACTCAGCGGTGATCTGCAGGATTTGAGTCTGGCGGGTCTGCGGGCCGAGGGCCATCTAGACCTACCCCAGGGGTTGGCCAGTGGGGCCCGGGTCTGGCCTAACCTGGCCCTGGCCGCTGCCCCCCTGCGAGCTGACCTGGGTTGGGATGGCAAGGATCTGCTGGTCCGTCAGGCCCAGACCGCTGGCCTGGCGGTGCAGGGTCGGGTCACCCCCCAGTGGCAGGGGGCCAGGCCCGTAGGGATTGGCAACCTTGATCTCAACCTGCGGGCCAGGGACTTTAACCTGGCGGCCCTACCCCTGCCGGATCTGGTGCCGGTTACCGGTCTGGTCTCCCTGCAGGCCCGCCTGTTGGGAGACCCCGCGGCCCTGGATCTGCAGGGCCAGGCTAGCCTGCGAGGCTTGGCCCTGGGGGATTTGGCCTTTGTCTCCCCGCTGCAGGGGCCGGTGAGATTTTCCCCCAGCCAGGGGTTGGTGGTGGATTTACAGGGGGGGCGTGATCGCCTCTGGGTCGCCACCCACCAGGCAGACCGGGATATCGATGTATTGATCCAGGGTGGGGAAGCCTACGCCGCCGGTTACACCCAGGGAGATCGATTCTTTGCTGAAGTTAAACAACTGCCCCTAAATCGCCTCAAATTACCCCAGGCTGGCACTAATGGCATCGGTACGATCAGCGGCACCGTAGAAACCGCTACGATTCAGGGCAACTGGCGAAACCCCAGCATTGCAGCTGACTTTGATATCCTTAATCCGGGTCTGGGTTACCTGAGGCTGCGCACCGTAGAGGTGGCCCAGACTAACCCAGACAACCCCACCGAGGAGAGCTCAGTGACCCCCCTAGTGACCCGCTATGGCCGCCTGCAGGGTAGGGTGACCTACGGCGATCAGGTCCTTAGCCTGATGGGGCTGCGGATCGAATCGGCCTCCGGCCAAAGTCGTTATCAGGCCAGTGGCACCTACGGATTGAAGAGTCGCCAATTGCGGGGTGAATTGGCAGTCAATAACGGCCAGATTCAGGATATCCTCCAAACCCTTAAAATTTTTGAGTGGTCTGACTTTCGCGTCAATCCTCTGCAGCCGCCGGATTGGTTTCGCCCCCTCACGGCGGCGGAATTTAATAGCCTCAAAACCACCCCGATTGGCAACCGCAACGCCACCCTCCTGGAGCAGCTGCGCCGTTTTGCCCAGGTGCAGGAATGGACAGACCAGCGGGCGGTTCAGGCCAATAGTGACCTGTTACCTCCCCTGGAGGGGCTACGGGGTAGCTTTTCCGGAACCCTCAGAGCCCATGGTCAGATGCCAGAGGATTTGCAGGTACAGGTGGACTTGAGTGGTCAGGATTGGGTGTGGCAACACCCCAACCAACCCCATGCCCTAGCCTACCGCATTGATCAGGTGGTAGCCCAGGGCCGCTACCAGGATGGGGTGTTAAGCCTCAACCCCCTCAGTCTCAGCACAGTCTTTTCCCCCCGTCCTGGGGAGTCCCCCCCTACCCCGGAGTCCTCCGCGGTGGCTCTGGCGGAGCTGAATGGGGAGTTTAGTTTGCAAGCCCAGGATCAGGTCGAACGCACCCTACGCCTGAATGTGAGCAACCTACCCGTAGACGCTGTCCGGCGCCCCCTACGGCTACCGGATAACCTGGAGGGCACCATCGCCATCGGTGCCTCCTTGACCGGTAGCCTGGACAATCCCCAGTTGCGGGGTCGAGTGGCCATTAACCCCGCCACCATCAACGGTCGCCCCTTGGATTTGGCGGCGGCGGATTTCCTGTACCGTGATGCCCGCCTGCTACTGCGGGGGGATGTGGCTACCCGGGAGACCTCCGATCCCCTCACCTTGCTGGCCAGTCTGCCCTACCCCCTACCCGGAGTAACCCAGACAGCACAGAGCGACGAGGTAAGCCTTCAACTTAATGTGGAGAACGAGGGCTTTGCCTTGCTCAACCTGCTGACCCCCGATCTGGCCTGGGAATCGGGGCAGGCTAAGCTCGACCTGAAGGTCAATGGCCGCTGGCCCCAGGGCAAACCCATTACCGAGGCCCTCACCTCCCTGGTGGTCACCGGTGCCGCTAACTTTGACGGCGTCACCCTCAGGGCCACCGGCTTCCCTGACCCGCTCACCAACCTGCGGGGGACCATTCAGGTGGTGGAGCCCCCTGCCCCCGAGATGGGTAACCCTGGCGGGGATGGATCCGCCAGGGATCGGGCGGCGGCCTCGGTCTATCTAAACGGCCTGGTGTTAGACGTTCAAAACCTGCAGGGAGATTTGAGCAACGGGGACGTGGTGGCCAATGGCAAACTCAAGATTCTCCCGTCGATCAACGATCTGCTCCCAGGCACGGTTAGCTCCCTTCCCCTCAACCCAGATACCGCCGCAGCGCCCCCCAAGGGGGACAGCTTCCAGATTCGCCTCAATAACCTGGCCCTGAACCTGAAAAACCCTGCGGGTAGCTATAGGGGCAAGGTGAACGGAGCGGTTACCGTAGACGGCAGTCTCTATCTGCTAGAACCCCTGGTGTCGGGACAGGTTACCCTCTCCGATGGGGTACTGACCCTGCCGGATTTAGATGAAGCCGGGGAGGCTACCCCCCCCGGTCCGGCGGCGGTCAGCGTCTATCGCCCCTTACCCCCGGTCTTTCAAAACTTTAGCCTGACCCTGGCGGATAATATTCGCCTGGCCATCCCCCCTATTGTGGATGTGCGGGCGGCGGGCGACCTGGCCCTGGCCGGCACCTTTCCCGACATTAAACCCACCGGTCGGATTAATCTGCCCGCTGGTCGGATTAACCTACTCACCACAGAGTTTCGATTGACCGGTGACAATAACTATGCGGAGTTCGATCCCAAGGACAGCCGTATTGATCCCTATCTGGTGGCCGACCTATCGGCGGTGTTAGCGGACAGTGCTGGTGGCGGTACCACCTTAACCACGGCTTCCCCCTTTCCCCGCAATGAAATTGCCGATGACGCCATTACCCAATTGGGTCTGACCCAAAATGGAGTACAAACGATTCGCATCCGCGCCAACGTCAAGGGTCGAGCCAGCCGCCTGATGCAGTTGCAGGGAGTGGAACTGGAGAGCACCCCCCCCCGGACGGAAAGTCAGATTATTGCCCTGATTAGCGGTGGCTTGCTGTACGCACTGGAGTCGACCCTGGGCAGTGTATCCGGTGGGGGAGATAGTTTCCAAGGGCTGTTAACCTTTGCCGGCTCTGCTCTGCTTACCCGTTTACAGGGCCTGTTTGAAGGAGGCCTGGGCAATACCGAGCTGCGTCTATTTCCGGCCTCTCCCCCCGACTCTCCCCAGCTAGACATCGGCGCTGACCTGGGGTTTAACCTGTCTCCCAATATCTCCCTATCGGTGCAAAAGGTATTTACCAATGTTACCCCAGCGATCTTTAGTGTCCGCTATCGCATTAACGACCGGCTCACCCTGCGGGGGGTGACCAGCTACGAGCAGTTTAATGAGAATACCGGGGCGATTCTGGAGCTACGCTTCTGAGGACGCACCTACCAGGAAGGTAAAAAGATCCACTGGCGGGATGGCGTTCGAGCCACCTATAGTATCCTACGCTACACCTGTTTGGGTGACAGTCTCAGGTGGGGGGAAATTGGGGAAGGATTAGGTCCTACAATGCTAACTATGCCCCTAAGTGCAGTCGAAGGGGTGTTCCATTGCCCATCCTGCTGCCAACGCCATGCGCAAAACCGCCCTCATTACCGGCATCACCGGCCAGGATGGCTCCTACCTGGCGGAACTACTGCTGGCCAAGGATTACCAGGTCTATGGCATGGTGCGCCGCTCCAGCTCCGGTAGCCTCAGCCGCATC
>JAYKIM010000282.1:0-2612 GCA_035286245.1 Cyanobacteriota bacterium
TGGCCTGTTCCACATTTTCGATGGCGTAGTAGGTCAACTCTAGCTCCAAAATCCGCCAGTAGACCACCGCATCCACCTCCAGGGAGACGTTGTCCTTACTGATGGCATTTTGCTTAGCAACGTCGAGAATGCGCTCCCGTACACTATCCTTGAGGCGAATGTAGTCCAAGGCTGGGACGATAAAATTCAAACCGGGCCTGAGTTTGCGATGGTAGCGCCCCAGCCGCTCCACCAGGGCCTCATCCCCCTGGTTGATAATGCGCACCGAGCTTACCGTATAGCCAATGATCAGCAGGGCAAGCACGCCAATAATGGAAGACATAAAATTGCCCCTGGCCTAGGGTCCCTAAGGGTTAGAACTGAATCCCCATGCCGCCCTGGACAGAGATAGCCATGTTGCCCCCATCCCGATAGGCATCAAAAGCAAAAATAGCGTTGCCAAAGGCCACCAGGTTACTGTTGGGGAACATATAGTCAACCCCAGGTTGGAGGACAAAGGAGGTCTTATTACCCACCAGACTGGGATCATCACTGCCCCCTGGGAAGGCCACGCCGGCGGCCAGGTAGGCATCCATATTCCAGCTTAGGGGCACATCGTAGGACACCGTTGGCACAACCGCAAAGTCGCCGCCAAAGACCAGGGCCTGGGCCCGCAGGGAAACCGGCATAGTGAGAAAGCGATAGCGCCCGGCAATCACCCCCTGGACGCCCCCACCCTGGCCGGTGGCAGCATCGCTACTCAAACCAACCCCAGCACCAACCCCCACATAGCTACCGTAGGCCACCTGGGCCTGGGCCGCCTGGGGTGCAAGGGCGACTCCCAGGGCGATGGTGGTGGCCGCTAGCAATGGAGCAAAAAGTGAGGAGTGCCGCCAATGCGCTGTGGTTTTCATCTGCTTAATCCTTACCGTTAAACGATCCCAGGCTGGCCATACAAGTTACTTGCCAATCTGCCCATAAGCTTACTTCATGGCTAGAATTTCGACACAGGATTTTTTGTAAAAGCGAGTAGATTGGGTCAGTAAAGGGGCTATCTTTTTGGATAACAGTGTCAGACCAGAAATGAGAGCAGGGATTCGCAAGTCAGTAGCCTGCTCATCTGCTGAATACTGGCCCCTGCAGTCTTGAACCATAGCCGTAGCCATCTGCAAAGGGTGGGGGACGAGGCAGAATACCTCAGGTGACTAGCTTAGCCTGGACTGAGTACGGGGGATCTGGTCACTCCAACAGCAGACCGTTCCCTAAGACGATCGCTCCATTGTCTCAAGTCGTAGGGGTTAACCCGATAACTGACCGGATGGGCAATCAGGCGAGCTGTGCTATGGAACAATACCTCTAGCTCCATCAAGTGATTTTCCCGCAGGGTTGTACCCGTGGAAACCAGATCAACGATCGCCTCAGACATGCCGGTAATTGGGCCCAGTTCCACCGATCCGGACAGGGGAACAATATCTACCGGCAGGTCAATGGACTGGAAATAGGCCCGGGCACAGTGGACAAATTTAGAGGCTACCCGGCAGTGGGCCGGCAGGTCAAGGGCGGAACGGTAGGGGCTAGCGGCTTGCACCGCCACGGAGAGTCGACAACCCCCAAAACCCAGGTCCGCCAGGTTGGCCACCACCGGTTGTTTCTCCCGGAGCACATCATAACCAACAATGCCCAACTGAGCTTGGCCATACTGGACGTAGACCGGCACATCCTGGGCCCTGACCAGTAGAGCCTGGGCCACTCCAGTGGCATCGGTGATTTGTAGTTGCCGGTTGGCCTTGTCTAAAAACAGGCTGAAATCAAGACCAACGGATTGAAATAAGCGGATGCTGTCCGCTAGAAGAGCACCCTTGGGCAAGGCAATGGTCAACATGGGGGAACGTCGAGGTGGCTCTTGCCATCTTACCCTGTTGGCAGGACCCTTGCGGCAGCCCCAACGGCGGCGGCGGCGGCCTCTGCCACCAGGGCGACATGGCTCCAGTGGGTACCACCCTGACAATAGACGGTATAGGGCTCTCGCAGAGGGCCATCGGCGGATAACTCGGCGGTGCTACCCTCGACAAAGGTTCCCCCCGCCATGACCAGGGGGCAATCGTAGCCCGGGGTGACGGCGGGCACCGGGTCAAGGTAGGACTCTACCGGAGAATAGCGCTGTACGGCTCGGCAAAAAGCAATTAACTTTTCCGGCGACCCTAGTTGAATAGCCTGAATCACATCCCGCTGGGTTGCCTCCGGCGGCGGATTCACCGGATAGCCCAGGGCAGCGAAGCTGTGGGCCAACAGGTAGTTGCCCTTCATTGCCTCCCCCACCATCTGGGGGGCCAGGAATAAGCCCTGGTACATGAGGCGGTTTTGGTTCAAACTGGATCCGCCCTTGGCACCAATTCCTGGGGCAGTTAATCGGCAGGCGGCAGCCTCCACCAAGTCGGCCCGACCCGCCACGTAGCCACCGGTGGTAGCCAGGGTACCCCCGGGGTTTTTAATTAACGATCCAGCCATGAGATCGGCACCAACGGCGGTGGGTTCCCGGTCTTCTAAGAATTCGCCGTAGCAATTATCAACGAAACAGACCAGGTGAGGATTCTGTCCCTTCACCACCTGCACAATCCTTTCAATTTCCGCTA
>JAYKIM010000283.1:0-4390 GCA_035286245.1 Cyanobacteriota bacterium
TGTCGGTTTCCCGGCGGGCCGGGCTGCCGCAGGTGGGGCAGGGGACCTGCACCCAGGACTCTAACTGGGCCAGGGGAGAGGCCCCCCGACCGGAAAACTCCACATCCTCCGGCAGGGTCACCGGCAGATCCGCCTCCGGCACTGGCACCACCCCACAGGCGGGGCAATGGATCACCGGGATCGGCACCCCCCAGTAGCGCTGGCGGGAAATCAACCAATCCCGCAGGCGATAGTTAGCTTCCCCCTGGCCCTGGCCCCGCTGCTCTAGCCATGCGATCGCCGCCGCCACACTTTGGCCAGGTCCTTTACCAGCGGCTAACCCATCCAGGGGACCGGAATTCACCATCACCCCCTCGCCGGGCCAGGCGGCGGTGAGGCGATCCCCCCGCAGCATGTCCCCGGGGGGCTGCACCACCACCCGCACCGGCAAATCAAAGCAGCGGGCAAACTCAAAGTCGCGTTGGTCGTGGGCCGGCACCGCCATAATGGCGCCGGTGCCGTAGCCCATCAGCACGTAGTCAGCAATCCAGATGGGCAGGGCTTCGCCGTTGACGGGGTTGAGGCCGTAGCCACCGGTCCACACCCCGGTTTTTTCCCGGCCTTCGGCGGTGCGGTCCAGATCGCTCTGGGCCGCTGCCCGCTGGCAGTAGTCCGCCACCAGGGCGCGGCGATCGGGGGTGGTGATCTTCTCCACCAGGGGGTGCTCCGGCGATAGCACTAGAAAGGTGGCCCCCCAGAGGGTGTCGGGGCGGGTGGTAAACACCGGCAGCTCCTCCCCCTGGGCGGTTTTAAATACCACCCGAGCCCCGGTGGATTTGCCAATCCAGTTGGCCTGCATCAGTTTGACCCGCTCTGGCCAGCCCGATAACTGATCCAGGGAGGTGAGTAATTCCTCGGCGTAGGCGGTGATTTTGAGAAACCACTGGCGCAGCAGTTTCTTCTCCACCAGGGCCCCCGATCGCCAGGAGCGCCCCTCACTATCCACCTGTTCGTTGGCCAGCACCGTTTGGTCCACCGGGTCCCAATTCACCGCCGCCTGACGCTGGTAGGCCAGCCCCATGGCCAGCATCTGCAGAAAGATCCACTGGGTCCAACGGTAGTAGTCGGGGGCGCAGGTGGTCACCTCCCGGCTCCAGTCGTAGGAGAGCCCCAGTTGCTGCAGCTGCTGCTTCATCTGGGCGATGTTTTGCTGGGTCCACTGGGCGGGGTGGATGCCGCGATCGATGGCGGCATTTTCCGCCGGCAGGCCAAAGGCATCCCACCCCATCGGGTGCAGCACCCGGTAGCCCTGCATCCGGCGCACCCGGGCCACCACATCAGTAATGGTGTAGTTGCGCACATGGCCCATGTGCAAATTTCCCGACGGGTAGGGAAACATGGAGAGGGCATAGAACTTAGGCTGATCAGCCCTTTCCTGAGCTTGATCTAGACCTTGATCAGCCCAGATCCGCTGCCACTTAGGCTCAATCTCCCCGGGGGTATACTTGGACTCCACGGTCCTGGCTCCTACTTACTGCGATCGTGAAAACAAAACGAGGGTCATTGTATACCATCCTATCCTGCTTGCTGCGCCGGTAGGCTTCGATGGCAATCCAGGACCTGGCACTACAAACCAGCCTTGACAGGGTTGGGGCTATCGAGTGTCTCCCTATGGGCTCTTACCCTGCCGATCAAGGCCTCGCCGATAGCTGACCAGGTTGTTTAACCCCTAGCTTCTCAATCCGGACGGGTGAGGCCCAGTTCTAAGATTTACTCTAGGGAGTCCTACTAGGCCTGTTTTCTGAGTATCTGTTTGCCGTGATCTCCCGTAGATTTCCCTTTGCCTAAAATCACTAAGGGGGATAGACTATCAATCGTAACGGTTTTTATACTCTTCCAAACTTATAGAGCGAGGATGGAAAATTCTTAGCATGGTGTTTTATACCAAGTTGCCTGCTGTCTCAGGTTATAGACTATTTCCCTATCTGGGAAAACTATCATTAAAGTTATATTTAATTTAAATATTGAAAATGCCAAAGAATAGGAACGCCTTACCGACTAACCGTACCTCTTCGCCAACTAGTTCCCTTTTTAACGATCTGTCTCGGCTTTACCAGCACATGCGTCCCCGTCACAGGTTCCAGCTAGGTACCCTGTTGGTGCTGATGATAACGTCTTCCCTGGCGCAAATGGTTAGCGTTGCTGCCATTTTTCCATTTTTGTCAGCTCTGGGCAATACCCAGCAATTCTTGCAAGAGCCTCGTTTACGGCCATTACTTGGGGTATTGCACATCGATACAGCCCAGCGACTGGTGCTGGCTTTAGCAATCGGGTTCATTGCTACTCAGGTCTTAGGCAATGGTTTAGCCCTATTGGTTCTGCATGTTCGGTATAAACTGGCAGGGCGAGTCGCTGCCGCCATCAGTAGTCAGGCTTACTACGCTAGTCTGCATCAGTCCTTCAGTTTTTATAGCCGTCAGCATAGTAGTGCCCTGATTCAAACCTTGATCGGAGATACTGATCAGGTTTGCTTTGGCTTACTTATGCCAGGCTTTGAGTTAATTTCTAATGCTATTTTAACCCCGTTTTTAATCTTTACCCTCGTACTTATTAGTTGGCAGATCGCCATTGGTTCTGCCTTGATTTTAGGAATCTCCTACTTCCTTATCTTTAGGTCTCGCCAGCAACTATTAAAGCTAAATGGCCAGCTGATGACCAATTCCAATCAGGCTAAGGTGCAGGTGATACAGGAGAGTATCGGTGGCATTCGAGAGTTGTTATTAGATCACTCCCAACCTTTCTTCCATCAGCTCTACAACGAAAGAGAGAACACTCTGAGGTACGCCTTTGCTACCAATATGATCATTGCTAATTCCCCCACTCCGATCATTGAGACGATTGTCCTATCATCTATTGCAATCCTGGCTTTGACCCTGGGCCGAGGGGGGGACTTTAGCCAGGTGGTGCCGGTGCTGGGGAGTTTGAGCCTGGGGGCAAAGCGGTTGTTGCCAGCCCTACAGTCGGTATTTGGGAATTTATCTAATATTCAAGGAGCCCAGGCATCGTTGTCGCGCGTATTGTTGACCCTAGACCGGTCTATCGATCCGCTGATGCAACAACCCTTACCTCCACCGGTTGGGGTTGATCGGGAACTTCGGTTGTCGGAGGTGTGGTTTCGCTATGATGAGGGTGGTGATTGGGTACTCCGGGGCCTGGATCTGACCATTGCTGCCAAGACTACAGTGGCATTTGTCGGAAGTACCGGCAGTGGTAAGAGTACCACTGCAGATTTGATTTTGGGGTTACTGTCACCCCAGAGGGGGCAGGTTTTAGTTGACGGAGTGCCCCTCCAGGGGCAGCGGTTGATGCAGTGGCAGGCTGCTATTGCCCATGTGCCACAGCAGATTTACCTGAGGGACGGCAGCCTAGCAAGTAATATTGCCTTTGGTCTTCCGGAGGAGGAAATTGATTTCGTCCAGGTGCGAAAGGCGGCGAAGTTGGCTCAGATTCATGAATTTATCGAGGGGTTGCCAGCGGGTTATGAAACCTACGTCGGTGAGCAGGGTGTACGTTTAAGTGGTGGGCAGCGGCAGCGGATTGGTATTGCCAGGGCGCTCTATAAAAATGCCTCCATAATTGTCTTTGATGAGGCCACCAGTGCTCTCGATAATGCCACCGAGCGGGAGGTAATGGCGGCGATCGAGGGGCTGGGAGGACAATTTACAATTATTCTAATTGCCCACCGGTTGAGTACGGTGGAGCGCTGCGATCTGGTGATTGAGTTGGATCAGGGCCGGGTGGTGGGCCAGGGCCGTTATGATGAGTTACTGGCCACATCGAGGAGTTTTCAGCGGATGTCGGGGATGGCAAGTCCCGATGGACCATAACCTCTGGGGAGGTTACTGTCCCAGCCATTCTCCTGGTGCATTAGTATTCTCTCGGGAGTGATTCAGAGTTTTGTATCAACCCTAGTGCTGGCAAGGATCAATCAATAGTTTTAGGCTGACCTGGTATGGTTCCCTGGACACTTGCTTCGTCCTGGGGGTGGAAGTAGGCATAGATCTGCTGGGCCAGTTGGGGGCCGATACCGGGGACGGTTTCCAGTTGCTCGGGGGTGGCAGCCCGGATGTAATCAATCGACCGGAAGGTGGCTAGCAGTTGTTTCTGGCGGTGGTGACCCAGACCGGGGATATCCGCCAGGCGCGATCGCCGCATGCGATCGCTGCGCTGCTGCCGGTGGAAACTAACGGCAAAGCGGTGGGCCTCATCCCGCAGCCGCCGCAACAGCTGCACCCCGGGTTGGTCGGCGGTGGCGGGCAGGGCCTGGGATTCCCCCGGCAAAAAAATCTCCTCCTGCCGCTTGGCCAGGCTCACCACCCGCAGGTCCTCCAGCAGGTTCATCTGGCGCAGC
>JAYKIM010000284.1:0-5885 GCA_035286245.1 Cyanobacteriota bacterium
CAGTTGGTGGATACCTCCGATGAGTGGATCGCCAGCCGCACCGGTATCCGCCAGCGTCACCTGGCGGGCCATGGCGATTCCCTGGGGGGGCTGGCTACCCAGGCCGCCCGTCAGGCCCTGGCCATGGCGGGGGTTGACCCCACGGCGGTGCAATTAATTGTCCTGGCCACCTCGACCCCCGACGATCTGTTTGGCAGTGCTTGCCAGGTGCAGGCGGAATTGGGCGCCCATCGGGCGGTGGCCTTCGACCTGACGGCGGCCTGCTCGGGGTTTGTCTTCGCCCTGGTGACCGCTGCTCAGTATATTCGCACCGGCGTCTTTGAGACCGTGGTGGTGATCGGGGCCGATGTGCTCTCCCGCTGGACCGATTGGGCCGATCGCCGCACCTGCGTGCTATTTGGCGATGGGGCTGGGGCGGTGGTGTTGCGGGCCAGCGATCGCGATCGGCTGCTTGGGTTTGAACTCTGTAGCGATGGATCCATGAATGCCTGTCTGAAGCTACCCTACCAGGCGGCGGCTAACCCCCTAACGGCGGATCTAACGGTGCAGCAGGGCAGCTTTACCCCCATCGCCATGAATGGCCGGGAAGTGTATAAATTTGCCGTCAGCCGGGTTCCGGAGGTGATTGAAAAGGCCCTCTACCGGGCTAACCTCACCACCCAGGAGGTGGACTGGCTGCTGCTGCACCAGGCCAACCAGCGCATCCTGGATGCGGTGGCCGATCGCCTGCGGATTGCCCCTGACCGGGTACTCAGTAACATGGCGGAGCATGGTAACACCTCGGCGGCCTCCATCCCCCTGGCCCTGGATGAGGCGGTGCGGGCGGGGCGGGTGCAGCCCGGCCATACCATCGCCGCCGCTGGTTTTGGCGCCGGTGTCACCTGGGGCTCGGCTATTTTTGAATGGGGCTAGTGATCTATTAACCTTATTAACCTTAAGGAGACGGGTTCAGACAAGCAGGGGTGAGGGGCGGGGGTAGATTGAAGCTTGACGGATCACCTGGCCAGGTACCCGAAGTGACAACCCTGGTGCTATCCTAGAGATGACTCGGACCCATGCGGTGTCAACGCCCAAACCATGTCAGGACCGGAAGGTAGCAGCATTACGGGATGCTTGTCACAGGCGTGGACTCCGGGTCTTTTAGTGTCAGGGTAGGGCACCCCCCGATCCTAGACAAAACGACGGGGGATGGTGGTGCTCGATCTACGGCAAATCCGGGAAAATCCTGAACGGGTGCAGGCCGCCCTGGCCAAGCGTGGCCAGTACGATCTGGCCCCTCTGCTGGCCCTGGACCAGCAACAGCGGCAGCTAGAAACCCAGCGATCGCAGCTCCAGGCCCGCAGTAATGAGATTGGTAAGCGGGTGGGCCAGACCCTGAAGGCGGGGGCCACCGCCGACAGCCCTGAGATGATCGCCCTGAAGACCGAGGGCAACACCCTTAAGGCGGAATTACAAACCCTGGAACCCCAGGAACGGGACCTCAAAGCGAAGATTGAAAGCTTCCTGCTGACCCTACCTAACCTGCCCAGTGACTCTACCCCGGTGGGGGCCAGCGAAGCTGACAATGTGGAGGTGCGCCGCTGGGGGGAGGCCTACCTACCTCAACAACCGGTGAAGCCCCACTGGGAAATTGGCGAAACCCTGGGCCTGCTTGACTTTAAACGGGCCACCGAAAAGATTGCTCAAAGTCGCTTTGTGGTGCTGTTGGGGGCCGGCGCCGCCCTGGAGCGGGCGCTGATTTCCTTTATGCTGGACCGTCACACCCGAGCCGGTTACCAGGAAATTCTGCCGCCCTATCTGATTAACTCCGCTGCCCTCACCGCCTCCGGCCAATTGCCCAAGTTTGCGGAGGAAAGTTTCCGGTGTGGTAACGATGATCTCTGGCTCACCCCCACCGCCGAGGTGCCCCTCACCAATTTCCACCGGGATGAAATTCTCGAGGCCGACCAGCTGCCCCGACGCTATTGTGCCTACACCCCCTGTTTTCGGCGGGAGGCGGGCAGCTACGGCAAGGATACCCGGGGCCTGATCCGCCTGCACCAGTTTAATAAGGTGGAAATGTATCAGTTCACCCATCCCGATGCCTCCTTCGCCGCCCTGGAGGGTCTGGTGCAGGATGCGGAGGATATCCTCCAAAAATTGCAGTTGCCCTACCGGGTACTGGCCCTGTGCACCGGTGATCTGGGCTTCTCCAGCGCCAAAACCTACGATCTGGAGGTGTGGATGCCCTCCTCCGGCACCTACCGGGAAATTTCCAGTTGCTCGAACTGCCTGGACTTTCAGGCCCGTCGCGCCAATATTCGGTTTAAGACCAGCGGCCAAAAGGGCACCCAGTATGTGCACACCCTGAACGGTTCTGGGCTGGCGGTGGGTCGCACCATGGCGGCCATCCTGGAGAACTACCAGGAGGCCAACGGGGCGGTGCGGGTGCCGGAGGTGCTGCAACCCTACCTGGGGCGTGAATATCTATAACTTCAGCCTACGGGCGGCCAGGACTCCGCCTAAAAAGCCGAATAGATGTCCCTCCCAGGAGATGCCTTGCTGCAGGGGTAGGATGCCCCAAATCATGCTGCCGTAGAGGGTGCCCACCAGAACAGAAAGGCTAATTGACCCCAGGCGCCGCTCGAAAAAGCCCCGCAACAGGAGGTACCCCAGGTAGCCAAAGATCACTCCGCTGGCCCCAATGTGGCTGCCTGGGGAGCCAAATAACCAGGTTCCTAAGCCACTGGCCAGCCCCACCACCAGAGTGACCCGGAGAAAGTCATGGGTATTGCGTAGCATGATCAACCACCCCAAAACCAAAAATGGCAGGGTATTGCCCATTAGGTGAGCAAAATTGCCATGCAGGAAGGGGGCCAGGAGGATACCCCGCAGGCCGATCAGGGTGCGGGGGATGATGCCGAAGCGATCTAGCTGTTGACCTAGAACCCATTGATCCAGGATTTCCGCCACCCACATGATCGCCACCAGCCCCCCCAACAGTCTAAACTGCTGTTTGAGTTCACTGATGGCTCCCCTGGCTTCTTCTCGAATACTCATGGCAGTGGTTGGGGTGGGTTAGAGGGGTGTTGAGGGCTTCAGGTTAACCGGGTCAGCTGGCTCGGCGGTTGAGGACAGGGGCCGCCTCTAGCAAACGGCGGGTGTAGGGGTGCTGGGGTGAGTTGAATAACCTTTCCGTCAGCGCCAGTTCCACCACCTTACCCGCCTGCATGACGGCGATGCGATCGCAGAGAAACCGCGCCACCCAGAGGTCATGGGTAATAAACAGATAGGTGAGATTAAACTCCTGCCGCAGCTCCAGCATCAGGTCCAGCACCTGGGTTTGCACCGTGGCATCCAGCATACTCACCGGCTCATCGCAAATAATCAGTTGGGGTCTGGTAATCAGGGCCCGGGCAATGGCGACCCGCTGTTGCTGGCCCCCCGACAGGTCACCGGGTAGGCGGTGAAAGTAGTCTTGACTGGGGCTCAACCCCACCCGTTCCAGCAGGGCGTGGGTCTGCTGTTCTGCCTGCTTGCCCCGGGCCAGGTTGTGGATCAGTAGGGGATCCATGATGCTACGCCCAACTGTCATCCTGGGGTTGAGGCAGGCGTGGGGGTCTTGAAATACCATTTGCAGGTGGCGACGCTGCGATCGCAGCTGGGCTCCAGAGAGGGTGGTCAGATCGGTGCCGTTAAATTCCACCCGACCCGCCGTGGGTTTAATTAACTGCAAAATGGTGCGGGATAGGGTACTTTTACCACAGCCCGATTCCCCCACCAGGCCCAGAATTTCACCGGGGTAAATCTCCAGGGACACATCATCCACCGCCCTAATCACCTCTGGCCTGGCCTGGCCCCATAACCGGGCCAGGGGGTTAGGGGCCAGGCTGTAGTATTGCTTCACCCCCACCAGGCGCAGCAGCGGAGTACCGGTGACGCCGGGGTGGGCCAGGCCCTCTGCCTGCTGTAGTTGCAGAGCGGAGGCCACCAGCGTGCGGGTGTAATCCGCCTGGGGTTGGCTAAACACGGTCTGGGCCGGGCCAGTCTCCACCACCTGGCCCTGGTACATCACCGCCACCCGATCGCAGTACTCCGCCACCAGGGAAAGGTCATGGGAAATCAGCACCAGGGCTGTGCCCAGTTGGTCACAGAGGCGGGTCAGCTCCTGCAGGATTTGGGCCGATACGGTGACATCCAGGCTGGTGGTGGGCTCATCCGCCACGATTAACTTGGGCTCCAACAGCATCGCCAGGGCGATCGCCACCCGCTGCCGCATACCGCCGCTAAACTCGTGGGGATACTGGTGGAACCGGCTGGCGGGAATATTCACCTGCTCTAGCACCGTCACCACCCGCTGTTTGGCGGCCTGGGCCGATAATTGGGGACGGTGGGCCCGCAGGGTTTCCAGGCAGTGGTCACCGATGGTCATCAGGGGGTTAAGGCGGGTCATGGGATCCTGAAAAACCAGGGAGATCGCCTCGCCACGAAATTGACGTAACCGCCTCCCGGAAAATTGCCCTACCGACTCTCCCTCAAACCAGATATCTCCTGCTAAGGTGGCGGCGGCGGGTAACAGGCGCAGCACCGCCCGTCCCAGGGTAGACTTACCACAGCCCGATTCCCCTACCAGCCCCAGTCGTTCCCCCGGCCCTAAAGCCAGGGATACCTGATCGACGGCGGGCTGCCCCTGCCCTGGATAGGTAACCGAGAGGTTATGGAAAACCAACAATCCTTGCCCCCTATCCACCGGCAACCCCCAGGTATCTGTAGTCTCCATCAGTGATCACACCGGCGCATCAGATAGGCCACACCAAAGTCCCCATGGGGATGGGCTTGCAGTAGCTCGCCCAACTCCAGCACCCGTTGGGCAACCTCTGCACCTAACTTGTCTACCAGGGCCTGTCGCTCCCGTTCCCCCGTTTCCAGCTGGCGGACCAGGGCCTGCCACTCGGGGGAGAAAATATACTCGATGTGGGTGTCCAGTTGGAGGTTCTCCAGTATCTGCCACTCACCCCCGTCACACCAGGTTCCCTGGCAACTGGGACATCGCTCGATATAAAAGCACCCTCCCCCCAGGGTAAGCCGCCCCCGGGCCAGGTAGCCATGGCACTCAGGGCAGAGGGCGGCCCGATTATCCAGGGGAGAGGTGGGAAAGGGGGTGCTGAGGGAAAGGGGGAGTACCGCTACCTGGACGGGGGCATCCCCCTCTACCCGTTGGGCCTGCCAAGGCAGATAATTGGCCCCTGGAACCCACAGGCCAGCGCAACTGGGGCAGGCGTGGGCCGACAGCCCCGGCGCAATCTGCCTCTCCTCTAGATTAATTTTGCCTTCCTTAGGACAGTGATACACGGTCTAGTACTTCCCAACTCTATTGTCCCGCCAGGGCTTTCTGGGTGCCCTCCCGATCCATTTTGAGTACGATCACTCCCAGGGGTGGTAGGGTTAGATCTAGGGAGAAGGGCCGATTGTGAAAGGCCCAATCATCGGACCACTTGCCCCCCAGGTTGCCCATGTTACTACCGCCAAAATCCCGAGCATCGCTATTAAATACCTCCTTGTAGTAGCCCTTTTCGGGTACCCCTATGCGGTAATGGCTGTGGGGTTGGGGGGTGAAATTACACACCACCACCAGGAACTCCTCACTGTCCTTGGCCCGCCGGATAAAGGACACAACGCTGTGACGATTATCGTTACAGTCAATCCACTCGAAGCCGGCCTGATCAAAGTCCTGGGTGAAGAGGGCGGGTTCGCTACGGTAGACCTGGTTGAGGGTAGACATAAAGTGCTTCAGCCCTTGGTGGGGCTGGTACTGCAGCAGATGCCACTCCAGGTCACCCCAGACGTTCCACTCGCTCCACTGGCCAAACTCCATGCTCATGAATAGGGTTTTCTTGCCCGGATGC
>JAYKIM010000285.1:0-3864 GCA_035286245.1 Cyanobacteriota bacterium
GATAGGTGAACGGGTATTAGGGCCTACCAGCCTGCCTCCTGAGGATGCTAGAGGCCTAAGTTAGGAGCCTAAAAAGAAGCGTAGGAGGAACTGGCCACCATGGCGATCTGATCAATTCCCCGTTGCACAACTGTCAGTAGCAAAAAGGCGAGAATGGGGGATAAATCGATCCCTCCCAGGGGGGGGATAATGGAACGAAAAAGATTCAGGTAGGGATCGGTGAGCTGGCTGAGCACGGAGAAGGGGGGATTCAGCCAATCCACATTGGGGAACCAGCTGAGTAAAATCCGAATGATTAGCAGCACCGTGTAGATGGACAGAAAGGTGGAGAGGGCCTGTACCAGAATACTCATCAAAAACCTCAGCTCTATTCGTTACCAACAATATAGGGATAATCAAAACCTGTCAGCTAAATGTAACGGATTGCTTAGTAGACTACTGACGATTTTTCCTTAGCCCCTGCCCTGGCTAGGAGTCTACCCTGGAGGGAGCTTGCCAGGGGCGATCGCTGTGGCCGTTAATGCCCCCCAGTTGCTGTCTCACCTCATCAATAGCCTCGTTCAACTGGGCAATCTTGGCCTCCAAGCCCAGGCGGGCGGATTCCATACTGTCTTCTTCGCTGGCATCAAACTCGCCGAAGGCCAGGTTACCCTCCTCTAGGCCAGCCCCCAGGGACTTACCAGGGGGCCGGGTAGATTGACGTCGGGATGCACTCAATGCTCCTACCACGCCACCTAGGGCAGCACCGAGTAGGGTGCCCAATAAAAAACCACCAACGAAGCTGCTTTGTTGACCCATGGCCATCTACCACTCAATCTTTTTTTAGTTTACCCCACCTGGCTTCATTCCCAGTTGTCTCTCAGGCCTTGCTGGGCCCGTTATAGGGTCGGCTAATTGAGGCCACGGAGTCCCAGTCTGTTGGCTAGGTGATTGCCTGCTCTGATATGGCTAAACTGAGCTACTATCTAAGCCGATTCAAGCTCAAATCATTAATATCGGGCGGGTAAGCGTAGGTTAGGTGTGTCGGTAAAGCGATTATTTACAGGGGTGATCGGCTTGGCGGGGGTGTACCTGTTGGGTAACTTGCCGGCTAAGGCGGCCGGTCGCCTACAGGCCTGGCAGTTTGATACGGACCACAATCGTTTCCAGTTTAGTACCGCCAGTGGGGTCCAGCCCCAGGTCAGCCTCCTGTCCAATCCTAGGCGCCTGGTGATTAATTTGCCGGGGATTGCCATGGAGGATGGGGTCAGCGATCAATTGATCGGGGGTGTGGTTAGGGCGGTCAGGGTAATCGCCGTTGATGCCCGCACCACTCGTATGGTTCTGGAGCTTGATCCTGACTATAGCTTTAACCCCCACCAGGTCAAGGTGTGGGGCTTGACTGACCAGCAATGGGTGGTACAGTTGCCGCCCTCCGCTTCCCACGCTGACTCTGGCGGGCAGACTAAGGCCTTGGAAACCCCTAGTCCTCTGACTGCCGGGCCCCTACCGCCTCGTCTTCAGCGCAATCAGGTAACCTATCTACCCGTCAGTCCCACCGGCACCCTGATCAATGGGGTCCAAGCCACCGCCAATGGTTTTTTCCTACCCACCCAGGGAGCCACCCCTCAAATTCAGGTATACCGCACCCGTGACCCTAGCCATAACCGGCAACTGGTAATTGATGTTTTAGATGCGGCCTTACCTCCCCAACTTAACCCAGAGGGGTTACCGGGTAACCGGTATGGCATCGATCGCTGGGCCCTGACCCAATTTGCCACCACCCCCCCAGCGGTGCGCATCACCCTCAACCTCAACGCCGTCAGTCCCGACTGGCAGATTTCCCTGGCCCCCGGCGGTATTGCCCTGACCCCGGTGGGACTGTCGGCCAGTCAGATCCCCACTCTGGCCACCACCGTGGTTTTGCCTGTGCTGCGGCCGGCCCAAACAGCGCCTACCCCCGTGGCCAATCCGGTCACCCCAGCGCCTTCCCCCTCCCGTGCCAGTACCTCCGCGCCAGGGCATGATCGCCAGCAGGTGGTGATCATGCTGGATCCGGGCCATGGCGGTGCCGATCCGGGGGCGATCGGTATTGGCGGTTTGCAGGAAAAGGGGGTGGTGTGGTCGGTAACTCAGCAGGTGGCCGCCATCCTCCGGCAACAGGGTTTAACCGTCCAAACAACTCGCCAGGGGGATCAAACCTTGGATTTGCAGCCCCGGGTGGATCGGGCGGAGGCGGCTAGGGCCAACCTGTTTGTCAGTATTCATGCCAATGCTGTGAATATGCAGCGACCGGAGGTCAATGGCTTGGAAACCTACTATTTTGCTGATTCCAGTTTGGGCCTGGCCCGGGTCATTCATCAGCGGATATTAGGTAGCTTGCGGATGAATGACCGGGGGGTGCGGCAGGCCCGCTTCTTTGTTCTACGTCGTACCTCCATGCCCTCGGTGCTGATTGAGATTGGCTTTGTCACCGGGGCCACCGATGCCCCGAAGCTGAGTAATCCCCAGTGGCAGAGCCAGATGGCCCAGGCGATCGCCCAAGGGATTCTTGAGTACCTGCGCAGCGGATCATAACCGCCGCTTGGTTCAGAAGATCTAGCAATCAAAGCCACTATACAGGGCTGTGATGGGAAATTCGAGATTAAGGCTTTGCCGTAAGACCCTGTCTGCCGCAGTGTATTAGCCATTGCACTGACTGCCATGGCTACGCACGGCCGGGAACAAGTCCGAAGGTCTGCTTACCTATTATTGGAATCCCCTCAGCTTTGGCCTCAGGATTATGACCGAAGAAAGGACCTATAGCTCGTTTGTGGAACTAAAGCCAAACCAGAATTCTTTCATCAGAGCAAAGGAATGGGACCGTGGTCAGGTGACCTGAACTGATGGACCTTTCTCATCTAAATATGCCAGGAGGCGGACTTGAACCGCCGACACGAGGATTTTCAGTCCTCTGCTCTACCAACTGAGCTATCCCGGCTGGGGACTTAAATTAACGCCTACCTAACATAGCAAGCTACGTGACCTCTGACAAGCGGATTGGTCAAAAACTTAGGTGCCCTCAACTAGGGAATTTCCCTCAGCCGTGCCACCTTCAGATAGAACTTACCGCCGTTACCACCAGCGTAGGCCTGGACTCTTACAGTGTAGGTGCCGGCTTCGGTAATCCGAGCAAACAATAGGGAATTAGTGGTGCCATCCGGACCGTCATCGTTTTCCCCCACGGCGGAGCCATCCTTATTGATCAGGGTGACCAGGGTATCGAACTCATCAGAGGTAACATCAATCGCCACCTGATCCCCAGCTTCCAGACTGACGGTGTAGTCTCGGGCGAAGCCACCGGTGCCGGTGGGAATATCCTGAGGGCCTAGGGTATCGTTAATTTCCCGACTGGCTGGCAGGGAAACGGGAGCGTACATAGGATTTTGGGCCCTAGCCCCAGCGCCACTGCTGACTAGAAGCACTAGAACAGCAGGAATCCAAAGGGCATGGCGACGGAACAGACGGGCGGGCATAATTATTATCTTTGTAAGGGAAGACGGTAGGAATTGAAACTAAGTCAACTACGGTTAATTCTATTATTCCTTAAATTGGCCGTTAAGTCCTAACCTTTAGATAGGCCGGGATGACGGTTCTAACTGTCAAAATGTAGGTAGGAATCTAAATTTAACTCTCTCGCCCTGGGGGGTTGTGAGCTAGCTTTTTAGATTCAAGTCCCTTTGCCCCTGGTGGGCTACTAAGTAACATGGGTATCTGGTTAGTAGGCTTCCTCGCAAAAGTTCCCCAAATCCCTAAAGTGTACCCCGTTGTCTAGACAGTTAGGGTAGGAATTTAAAGTAGAGTCGCCATTTAGTTCATTTCCTTTCTCTACGTCTCTTTTTTTAC
>JAYKIM010000286.1:0-7782 GCA_035286245.1 Cyanobacteriota bacterium
TAGCTAAACAGACGACTCCAGCGATGGCCATCGGCCTCTGCTCTCGCCCCTTATCTACCCAGGAAATCCTTTGCATGTCAGGGTTTAGATGCATCTCCTCTTAACAGACCAGTGCCGCTAAGACTGGGTCCCCTTTTCCCCTTACGGGTGAGTAGGGCTATGATTGGGCTGACTCAGCTAACCCTGACAAACGGGCCGTCAATCTTACTAGGAGAGACCGCCGGCCCAGCCGCTCCTACCGATCAAAGGCCAGGCGTAGGGATTCGATGATCACCTGCCAGGCGCCATCGCTGGCCACCGGGTCGTAGCGATGGCCATCATCCCGCATGAAGGTGTGGTCAGCATTATAGAGCAGGGTTTTATGGGCCACCCCTACCCCATCTAGAGCTTCAATAATCTGTTCCCGGGCATCCAGGGGTACATGGGGATCGAGACCACCGAAGAGGGTAAGGACTGCCCCCTTGATCTCCCCTAGACGCTCCAGGGTATCGGCCCGGTCCTGGCCCAGCCTACCGTTATGGACCCCGGTGGGGTAACAACACACCGACAGCTTCACCGCTGGTTGCAGGGCGGCCCGCAGGGCCAGGTGACCACCAATGCAAAAGCCTAGGCTGCCGATTTCCCCAGCCGCCACCTGATCCTGGGTTTGTAGCCAATCCAGTACAGCGATGGCATCGGCATCGTAGGCGGCGATCAGGGTGCGACGGGCGTTATCATTACCCCGCAGCCGTCCCAGGCTATTGGGTTCGATCACCGTGCCAATCGGCTCAAGGCGGTGGAAAATTTCCGGCGCCGCCACCACATAGCCGTAGCCCGCCAGCCGGTCCGCCAAGCGGGTAATCGGTGCCCCCAGCTGGTAAATATCTGAGTAGAAAAGAATGCCGGGATATTGGCCGGCGGGTTGGGGCGATGCCACGTACACCCGCATCAGGCTATCCCCGACCATGAGGCCAATGTCCTGTCGCTGCACCTGCATAGACTACACCTTAGTTCTTGAAACAACAATTCTGGTAAACCACGTAGTCATGACTGATGGGTGTTTGCCAAGGATGACGGATAGATCGCGTCTCTCTCTGAAATAGCCGGCCATGATGGCCACCATGGCTTGATTTTATCCATTTCTGACCAGAGGAGATAGTATTAACGTACTGTTTCCAGTAATCCTATGCTCGACCTGGTTAAACTGGCCCAGCAAATGCAAGGCATGGGCCAGCATCTCAGTCAAGAAGCGGCGGCGGCTCAGCGGCGATTAAACCTGGCCCTAGGCCTATCAACCCGGGCCCTGGCGACCCAATCGGAGTTGGTGACGATGCTAGCAACCCACGGAGATCGCCTAGCCTTTACCGCCGCGGCCCCGATCGAACCCCTCACCCCGCACCCAGCGCTCCCCACCGCCCACCTGCCCCACAGCGTCATCGCTACAGATGGGTCCCA
This sequence comes from Cyanobacteriota bacterium, assembly GCA_035286245.1. Lineage (GTDB taxonomy): Bacteria > Cyanobacteriota > Cyanobacteriia > Phormidesmidales > Phormidesmidaceae > Nodosilinea. The sequence continues at coordinate 1,435 of JAYKIM010000286.1, forward strand.
AATTGCCCCCAGTCACCACGAAATTGCCTACTGCTATCTCATTAACGTAGGGCGGGTGGTGCTGCACTACGGCCAGGGTCGATTTCCCCGGCTGGATAGCCTACCGGAGGTGGTCTACCGACCGGAGGAGTTGGCCCTGTCCCGCCAGTGGGGGATGGCCACCACGGAGTGGATGGGCCATCGCCGCACCATAGCGGAGGCCCAGGAGTTGGCGGCCCTGGCCACCGAAACCCTGCAGGAGTTGGGGGCCTCTCCCCCACCGCTGTTAGCCATGGTGGACGGCTCCCTAATCTATTGGTTTTTAGATGACTTACCAGAGGCGGCCCGGGAGTTGATCCTGCCCCCGATTCTGACCGCCTGGGAGCAACTCCACCAGCAAGGCATTCCCCTGGTGGGCTACCTCAGCGCTGCCCGCAGCAGCGAAGGATTAAATTTCCTACGGCTGGCCGCCTGCCCCTTCCCCACCCCAGACTGTCAAGACCATTGCCAGGGCCAGGGGGAGGGAGCCCCCTGTGGCCGGTTTCTACCCCTGCGGGACGCTAATTTCTGGGCTAGCCAGCTCACCCCAGGGCAGCGCAGCCCCCTTTATCGCAGTACTGCCCCGATTTTGGCCCGCTACGGCGAACAAGCGATCTACTTTTGTTACCTGCATGTGGGAACGGAGGTGGCCCGGGTGGAGATGCCGGCATGGGTGGCGACCGCTGCCAATCTCAGGGAGCGGGCCCTGGCCCTGGTGCTGGCCCAGGTCCAAAAGGGCTACGGTTACCCGGTGGCCCTGGCGGAGGCCCATAACCAGGCGGTGGTGCGGGGGGGCGATCGCAGCCGCTTCTTTGCCCTGCTTGAGCAAGAACTGATCCGCGCTGGTCTGAAAAATGTTGGGGTCTCCGCCAAGGAAACTCGTAAACGGGGCAGCATTGCCTAGGGTTGCCTAGCTTAACTAGTTTTTGCCTATCCCTACCGAATGGTTTAGGTTCCCACATCGGACCATAAACACTAATCTAAAAAGTCACTCGAACAGAGCAAATGCCAGGTAGGCGTTTCCGGCTCGCCTCCATTCAGGGGACTACGGCTAATAACCTTAACTTGGCAAAGGCACGATCGCACGCGACAATGGAGTACTGTCCTTTCCAACTCTCGGCTGTGAACAACCCACCTGTACGCACGGTTTCTGATGCCAAGCGGGACTTTTATACCTACCACACCCGTCCTATCAATTCTATTTATCGGCGAGTCGTAGATGAATTGCTGGTGGAAATGCACCTGCTATCGGTCAACGGTGACTTTGCCTACGATCCGATCTACGCCCTGGGTATCGTCACCACCTTTGACCGGTTTATGCTCGGCTATCAGCCCGATCATGATAAGGACTCGATTTTTAGCGCCCTCTGTCGATCGGTACAGTCCTCCCCTGATCAATATCGGGGTGATGCGGCGGCAATGAAGGCCGCCGTGGCCGGCATCACCCTGGAGGAATTCGAAGCTCAGTTTGACCAGTTACTCGATGCTCCCCCCAATGGGGGGCTAAGGAGTACCCTCAGCCAGGTGGCTAACCGGGAGGGATTTAAGTATAGTCGAGCCTTTGGCATCGGCCTCTACACCCTACTGGAGGCGGTGGCGGGTGACGACCTGCTGAGCAATAAGGATAGCCTGGCGGATTTAATTAAAACCTTGGTGGGTAAGCTTAACCTCTCCAGTGACAAGCTGACTAAAGACCTGGAACTGTATCGCAGCAACTTGGAGAAGTTTGCCCAGGCCCAGGAGGTGATGAAGGATATGCTGGCGGCGGAACGGAAGAAACGGGAAGAACGCCAGCAATCTGCCCCTGTCAGCTCTGAAACCAGTCCTAGGATAGAGGCTGAAGATGGTGATAGCTAGCGCTTGGGGAGTTTAGCTCTGGGTACGCGGTGGTTCACGATCTAGGGGAAGATTAAGCCAAAGGGCCGAATCTCGAGACTCGGAAGACATTTCAATTTTTCACCTGGGCAAGTTAATTTAACGGGACTACTGATACCCCCCGGGCCATGGTCGGTGATCGTTACCGTCTATGCCTGGGGGCTTTTTTTGCTGATCAGGGAATAGCTCCAGGCCCAGTAGATTGACCAAGGAAACAAAGGGACAGCCAAAGCTATACTTATCAAAAAGCATGAAGTTTATTGAAAAAAGCAATAACGACCGGGCTATTCCGTCCCATTCCGTTACAATAACCAGCCATGATGCTCGATGCTTAGGGGTGAGGCACCACTAGCAGCCACTGTTATCTAGTGTTACCCTAATCAAGCTTGATTCAGCCCTCTGTTCAGTCAGGACACTTTCTATGACATCGGTTTTACCCCGACCCACTGATGACCCACGCCTGGTTAATCTGCCGGAAGCCGTGCGTACCCAGTTACAGGATCGATTTAAACTGGTAGCTACTCCAGAAGGGCTCTCTACTTCGGGTTCCCTTCCCTTCAACCAAGAGACTGCTTCACCTCCCCGGGTCCAGACCGGACGAACCATTGTCTCCCTCACCCAAGTGGAGAAAATTTACCCCAACGGCAGTAGTGCCCTAGTGGAGGCCAACCTAACCGTTAACCAGGGGGATTTTTTGTTTGTTACGGGACCATCCGGCTCAGGGAAGTCCACTCTGCTCAAGCTACTCTATGGCCATGAGCAACCTACAGCGGGCGATATTTTTATCGACAACCAACCCATCGACAAACTACGGGGAAATCGCCTGGCCATGATGCGTCGTCGCATTGGCATTGTCTTCCAGGACTATAAGTTGATTCCCCGTCGTACCGTGGCTGAAAATGTCGCCTTTGTCCTTTGGGCCCAGGGCTTTACCCGTAAGGAGATCCACCGTCGCCTTTGGCCGACTTTAAAAATGGTCGGGCTGCAGGCCAAGGCGCAATGCTTCCCTGATGAACTCTCAGGGGGTGAGCAACAGCGGGTAAGTATCGCCCGGGCCGTAGTCAACACACCACCCCTGCTGTTGGCTGATGAACCCACCGGCAACCTAGATGGGGATAACTCCCTACAAGTGATTAAAATCCTCAAAAAGTTAAATTCGATCGGGATTACCGTGATTGTTACCACCCACGATGAGCACCTTGTGAGAGCCTCCAACCATCTGGTGGTGCAAATTAAGCAGGGACGTATCCACCACCTGCGGCATTAACCCCAAGCCTGTTACCTATCGGTTACCCTGCATTACTTAACGTAATATTACTTAGAACCCCAGCTCCCTTCTCCGGAACGGTAGGATAATAGACCATTGATCCAGGTATGTGAGAGGAGCCGGCTTTGGTCAGTATCACCCCCTTAAAAACATCTAAGTCCCAGGAAATTTTTGCCGCCGCCCAGGCCTTGATGCCCGGCGGGGTGAGTTCACCCGTGCGAGCCTTCAAATCCGTTGGCGGTCAACCGATTGTCTTTGATCGGGTGAAGGGGGCCTACATCTGGGATGTAGATGACAACCAATACATTGACTATGTTGGCACCTGGGGGCCTGCCATCTGTGGCCATGCCCACCCCGAGGTACTGGCTGCGCTTGCCACGGCCCTAGAAAAAGGCACCAGCTTTGGGGCCCCCTGCTATCTGGAAAATGTGCTGGCGGAAATGGTGATTGACGCCGTGCCCAGCATTGAAATGGTGCGTTTCGTTAATTCTGGCACCGAAGCCTGTATGGCGGTGCTACGCCTGATGCGGGCCTACACCCAGCGAGATAAGGTGATCAAGTTCTCTGGCTGCTATCACGGCCATGCCGATATGTTTTTAGTACAGGCTGGTTCTGGGGTCGCCACCCTGGGTCTGCCAGACTCCCCGGGAGTACCTAAGGCCGCCACCAGCGCCACCCTGACGGCACCCTATAATGATTTAGAGGCGGTTAAGCAGTTATTTGCTGAAAATCCTGGGGAAATCGCCGGAGTCATCCTGGAGCCGGTGGTGGGTAACTCCGGTTTCATTCCACCCCTGCCCGGTTTCCTGGAGGGGCTGCGGGAAATCACTCAGGATCACCAGGCCCTGCTGGTATTTGATGAGGTGATGACCGGGTTTCGCATTGCCTACGGTGGGGCCCAGGCCAAGTTTAAAGTCACTCCTGATTTAACCACCCTTGGTAAGGTAATTGGCGGTGGTTTGCCGGTGGGGGCCTACGGGGGCCGCCATGAGATTATGGCAATGGTTGCCCCGTCAGGGCCGGTGTATCAGGCGGGTACCCTCTCCGGCAATCCTTTAGCCATGACCGCTGGCATTAAAACCCTGGAGCTACTGCAGCGACCCGGTACCTACGATCGCCTGGATCAGATTACCCAGCGGCTCATCACCGGTTTACTGGAAGCCGCCACTCAGGCAGGCCATGCGGTTTGTGGAGGCCATATCAGCGGTATGTTTGGTCTGTTTTTCCAGCCTGGGCCCGTGACCAGCTACGAAGAGGCCAAACAGTCTGACCTGGCGAAGTTTAGCCGTTTCCACCGGGCCATGCTGGAACGGGGCGTATACCTGGCCCCTTCCCAGTTTGAGGCGGGGTTTACCTCCCTGGCCCATACCGAGGCCGATATCGATCGCACCATCGCGTTGGCCCGTGAGGTTTTTGCCCTAGTCTAAGGAGCCATCGCATTCTAACCACTTCACACCGCCGATCGCTGGAGGAGAGATGCTATCCGCCACCCTAAAGGAACTGATGCGGCGCTATTACCAGGCTGGGGCGCGTGACTTCCACGGGTTAGATCTGCAGGGTTTAGACCTGCAGCAGGTTCACCTGGCGGCGGCGGACCTACGTCGCGCCAACCTGACTAAGACGCAGCTGAGCCATGCGGATCTTACCCACATTAACGGTTACCAAATTAACCTGGCCCAGGCGGATCTGCGGGAGGCCTCCCTGGCGGAGGCGGTGCTAGTCCAGGCAGACCTGCGTAAAAGCCGTTGCCACCGCACCACCCTGGTCAATGCCGATCTGAGAGACAGCTTGCTAGCCCAGGCAGATCTCAGCCATGCCAACCTGGAGGGGGCTAACCTCCAAGGGGCGGATCTAAGCCATGCCCAGCTCTATTGGGCCAATCTGCGCTACGCCAACCTGCAGGGGGCTAACCTGCAGGGAGCGGACTTGAGCGGTGCTAAATTTGCCCAAACCCGCATGCCCGATGGGAGTCAACGCCATGGAGATGGATAGGGCCGCCAGTCTTCTAGCCCAGGGCTCATCGCTGTTAAATCCTTCCCCCACACCATGGCCCCCGCCTCAAAGCTACTGCTCAAACTGAGCCAGCGGTTATGGACTGATCCCGCTGATCAGCGGGCCTTTGTGGCCGCCCTGACCACCCCCAAGGCCTACCCAGGGGCTATCCTCTGGACCCAACCCCGGCCCCAGCCAGCGCCCTTTAGCCGGTTGCCCTCCCTACCCTGGCAACCCCCAGAGGTGGATCGACTAGAGCCGGGACAGACCCCTGGGCAGCACCCCCTACACCAGCAGGGAGCCTACTACTGCCTTGACATGGCCTCGGTATTTGCGGCGGCGGTGTTAACTGCGATTCCTACCAGGGGGGGGCAGGTGCTGGATCTCTGTGCGGCACCAGGGGGTAAAAGTCTACTGGCCCGTCACCTGCTGCAACCCGATCAGCTCTGGTGTAACGAGGTAGTCCGCAAACGGGTCAGGATCCTGATTGCTAATCTGAAGCGCTGTGGGGCAACGGAGGCAGTGGTGTTTAACCTGGATCCAGAAGTCTGGGCCGAACAGGCACCCCAGGGGGCGACGGTGGTCCTGGTGGATGCCCCCTGTAGTGGTCAATCCCTGCTAGCCAAGGGAGACTCCGCTCTAGGTTGTTTTCACCCCCAGCTGATTAATCGTAATGCGGGCCGCCAACGGCGTATCCTGGCGGCGGCGGCGGCAATTCTCGCCCCCGGTGGCTATCTGGCCTACATGACCTGTACCTTTTCACCGGAGGAAAACGAACGGGTAGGGGCCTGGCTGCTAAGGACCTTTCCCCAATTGCAAGCGATCGCGGTCCCCCTGCTGGAGGACTACCAATCCTCCCTGGTGGACTTTCCCTGCTATCGCCTTTGGCCCCAGTCAGGACTGGGAGCCGGGGCCTTTACGGTCCTATTTCAAAAGCAAGCACCTAGGTCTACTCCTGAGGGCTGCACCACAGTGTCAGGCTTTCTAGAGCGGTACGGTTGGCCTATCCATCCACCGGATATTGAACGACAATTAACTTGGCCGGTCAAGGGTGAGCAGCGATACAAGCATCAGAACACCAAATAGGACGAATGTTCTAAAAATAAAGGACACTGGCAACGTCAATTAACGCCAATTAAAGGACGCCCAGTGTCTGGAAAACGAATTAATCATCAACAGGCTCAACTATACATGAA
>JAYKIM010000287.1:0-5455 GCA_035286245.1 Cyanobacteriota bacterium
AAGCGGGTAACGCGATTCGAACGCGCGACATTCACCTTGGCAAGGTGACGCTCTACCACTGAGCTATACCCGCTGACCTTAGGGAAACCAGGAAATCAACTCCCGGGTCTCTTATTATAGCAGTTAACAGTCCAATTAGGACAGGGCGATAAGCTCATTACCAGACACCAGAGGCCAAACTAACCCCGGGGTGCTGAGCTAAAGGACCCTAGCTATATAACCAAGATCTCAAAAATAGAGACCCATGTCAACAGCTAGGGAAGCTCTACCCATTGCCCCAGAGGATGGGTCTTGCTAGCCCCTTGACGGCGGGAAGGGCTACACCTACTCCGCCGCGGCGATCGCCAGGCGGGTTTTTAGCACCGTATCGGGGTTGAGGCTGATGGAGTCAATCCCCAGCTGTACCAGGAAGGCGGCAAACTCCGGGTAATCGCTGGGAGCCTGACCACAGATGCCAATCTTGCGACCGTTGGCCTTGGCGGCGCTGATCACCTGGCGAATCATCGCCTTCACGGCGGGGTTGCGCTCGTCAAAGATGGAGGCCACCAGGGCGGAGTCGCGGTCTAACCCCAGGGTGAGTTGGGTGAGATCGTTGGAGCCAATGGAGAAGCCATCGAAGACCTCACTAAACTGGTCCGCCAGGATCACATTACTGGGAATTTCGCACATGACGTAGACCTGCAGGCCATTTTCCCCCCGTTGCAGGCCATGGCTGGCCATGGTCTCCAGCACCCGCCGCCCCTCATCGGGGGTGCGGCAGAAGGGCACCATGGGAATCACGTTAGTCAGCCCCATGTCGTCCCGCACCCGCTTAATCGCCCGACACTCCAGGCCAAAGGCCTCGGTGTACTTGGGGTCATAGTATCGGGAGGCCCCCCGCCAGCCGATCATGGGGTTTTCCTCCTGGGGTTCAAACTCCCTTCCCCCCAGTAGGTTGGCATACTCGTTACTCTTAAAGTCTGAGAGCCTCACCACCACCGGCTTAGGGTAGAAGGCGGCGGCGATCATGCCGACCCCCGCCGCCACCTGATCGACAAAGAAGTCGGGTTTATTCGGGTAGTGGGCGGTGAGCTGGCTAATTTCCCACTTGGCGGCCCTATCCTGCAGTTGATCAAAGTGCAACAGGGCCAGGGGATGGGCTTTGATATGGTTGGCGATGATGAACTCCAGCCGGGCCAGCCCCACCCCATCACAGGGGATCGAGGCCAGGCTAAAGGCCTCCTCCGGGTTGCCCACGTTCATGAGGATTTGGGTGCGGGGGCGGGGCAGGTCCTGCAGGGGGGTTTCCACCGCCTCAAAGGGCACCAGGCCGGCGTAGACCTTGCCCGCTTCCCCCTCGGCGCAGGAGACCGTCACCGGTTGACCGGTGTGGATCACCTCGGTGGCATTGCCACAGCCCACGATGGCCGGAATCCCCATTTCCCGAGCAATAATGGCCGCATGGCAGGTGCGCCCCCCCTGGTTGGTAATGATGGCGCTGGACTTTTTCATGATCGGTTCCCAGTCGGGGTCGGTCTTGTTGGTCACCAGCACCTCTCCATCCTGGAATTCGGCGATGCGGTGGGCATCAAGAATCACCCGGGCCTGGCCCGCCCCCACCATTTCCCCCACCGCCCGACCGGTGGTGAGCACCTGCCCCTGGCCGTTGAGCCGGTAGCTGCGCAGCACGTTGTTGTTCTTTTGGGATTGCACGGTCTCCGGACGGGCCTGAACGATAAATAGATCGCCGGTAATGCCATCCTTGGCCCACTCAATGTCCATGGGGGTCTCTTTGCCCCGGCGGGCGCTGTAGTGGTCTTCGATGATGCAGGCCCACCGGGCCAGGGTCAGCACCTCATCGTCACTGAGGCAGAATGTCCTGCGATCGGGCTCCGCCACCGGTACATTTTTGGTATCCTTACCCCCACCCAGGTCGTAGATCATCTTGATTTCCTTACTGCCCAGGCGCCGTTGCAGAATCGGGCGCTTGCCCTGCTTGAGGGTGGGCTTAAAGACAAAGTACTCGTCGGGATTTACCGCCCCCTGCACCACGTTTTCCCCGAGGCCGTAGGCGGCGGTGATCAGGGCGGCGTTTTTAAAGCCGGTTTCCGTGTCAATGGAGAACATCACCCCAGCGGTGGCCAGGTCCGATCGCACCATTTTTTGTACCCCCACCGATAGGGCCACGGAGAACTCGTCGAAGTCCTCCAGGCGTTCGGCGTACTGGTGGCGGTAGGAAATCGCCCGGTCCGTAAAGAGGGAGGCAAAGCAGCGGTGGCAGGCCTCCACCACCCCCTTCACCCCATGGACGTTGAGGTAGGTTTCCTGCTGTCCGGCGAAGCTGGCATCGGGCAGGTCTTCGGCGGTGGCGGAGGACCGCACCGCCACGTCCAGATCGTTGGCAAACCGGCGGCATTCCTCGGCGTAGTCCCCCTGGAAGCGATCGCAGAAGTCCCCATCCTGGCCGTAGCGTTCACAGAGACGCAGGTAGGCGCTACTAATGGCCGCCTGTAATTCTGGCGGGAAGGGGGTATTGAGGATCAGGGCCCGGGCCTGCTTGCCCCGCTCCCGGAGATTCAACACATCATCCAGGTCCAGATCAGCAAACAACTGCCGTAGCCGCTGCTCCAGCCCGGCCTGTTGGATAAAGTAGCGATAGGCATGGGCGGTGGTGGCAAAGCCGGTGGGCACCCTCACCCCCTGGCGACCCAACTGCTGAATCATTTCCCCCAGGGAGGCGTTTTTCCCCCCCACCAGCGGAATATCCTCAATGCCCACCTCTTCGAACCAGAGAATAAAGGCGTTCTCCTTTTGATTAGAGACGGGCTGACTATGGTCAGGGCGATGGGATAAAACCATGGAAATTGTCCTCGCTGCTGTGGAGCGATCTAATCGATCTAATGGGCTGGCGTCGGCCTAGGGCCGGATTGATTCCCCTGGCTCAGGCAATTTGGTGAGATAGTTGCTTGACTACCGCTGCCAACCCGGTCAACTTATTACCCTTTCATCGTAGAATTTGATTAGGGGAAAGGGAGCAATCGATACGGTTTTTTAAGGTCAGCGTTTCAAGTCTTAACGTTCTTATCGGAAGCCTGAGGGGCGGAGCGATCGCTAGCCTAATTTTCAGGCGACTGGAGAATGTATAAAGGAGTGGCAACCCTATCCTTGAACATCAACCTGGAAATATTGAGAAGGTTAAATAATCATGTCGGTTATGGTGATTTTCATTACAGGTCTGCTCCATTCTTTCAGAATTTAAATAGCCGATCGTCATAGGCAGCTGTAGACCATGGACAAGCAAACTGACCAGGCCCGTGAGCTAATTACCCAGGATCGTCTTCAGGAGGAGCTGCGGCAGGAGGGTATGGTGACCCGCAGCGAGGCGGAACTGCAAAGCCCCTCCAGGTCGAGCCTGGAGGAAAAGGCCCGCCAGGCCATGGCGGATCAGCTCCACCAAGAGGAGCAAAGCCAACAGACGATGCGGGAGCGCAGTCAGGAAGAACTGCACCAGGCCTAGTCCCCGCCCACTCCTGGGCGCAAATTTGGGTACGGATTAACGACTGTAACAGATTCCCGTTCCGTGACCAGGATTGCTTATAGTACAAGGGTTGTAGGATGAAAGACCATGGCCCTAAACAACCGATCCCAGGATCCCAATGAGGGGGATTTCATTCGATGGCCAGCCCCTAGCCATCGTGGCGCGGCCGTCAGGGGTAAAGGCTCCGATCCCGAAATCGCCGTCGATGCCCGCCGGCTGCGGCGCTACCTTGACTCCCTGGAGGGTCTCTCTGGCCAGTGAAGGGGCGTCCCTCCCTGGGGCCAGAGGGGATAATGGGCGATTTCCCTGATGCCGCTGTGATCATGACCCTCACCACCCACCTGATTACCCTGGACCTTCCCCTGCTGCCCCCCAACCTGGTGGAGCGGGTGGAAGGGGAGCTGCAAGCCTGGGGTACCCCCCTGCGGTGGGCAATTACGGCGGTGGATAGGGAGCGGCAGACGGTTCATCTGGAGGCGGTGATCACCCGTTCTGCTTCCCCCCATGGCTAGCCCTACCCAACGGCGACCTCCCTACACGGCGGTACTGGTGGTGCCTACGGGGATTGGGGCGGCCATCGGTGGCTATGCCGGTGACGCTCTGCCGGTGGCGCGGGCGATGGCGGCGGTGGTGGATGGGCTGATTACCCACCCCAATGTGATGAATGGGGCCCAGCTCTACTGGCCCCTGGACAATGGCTACTACGTCGAGGGCTACGGTCTGGATCAATTTGCCGCCGGTCGCTGGGGGCTACGGCCCCGGTACCGTAACCGCCTGGCCCTGGTGTTGGATGGGGGTATGGAGGCGGAGTTGCAGGGGCGGCACCGGCAGGCGGCGATGGCCTGTCAGGCCACCCTGGGGTTAGACCTGCTCGGCTATGTGGTCACCGATGCGCCCCTGGGGGTGCGGTTGAGTCAGTCGGCCATGGGGGCCAGTTGGGGCACCCTGGACAGGCCGGACAGTTTGTTGCGGGCGGCGGAGCGGGCGATCGCCGCGGGGGCGGAGGCGATCGCGGTGGTGGCCCGTTTCCCTGAACCCCTGGAAGACGCGGCAACCCAGGCCTACCGCCAGGGCCACGGCGTTGACCCCCTGGCGGGGGCGGAGGCGGTGATCAGCCACCTGGTGGTGCGCCAGTTCCAGATACCCTGTGCCCACGCCCCCGCCCTCAATGCCGCTCCCCTGGATCTATCGGTGGCCCCCAAGGCAGCGGCGGAGGAGCTGGGTTACACCTTTTTACCCTGCGTACTGGTGGGGCTAAGCCGGGCGCCCCAGTTTGTCACCCAGCCCGGCGGGTACCCCGGTGACCTCTGGGCGGATCAGGTGGATGCGGTGGTGGCCCCCGCCAGCGCCTGTGGGGGCAGCGCCATCCTCAGCCTGGCCCACCGCCAGGCCCTACTGATTGCGGTGGAGGCCAACCAGACCACCCTAGCGGTTACCCCGGAGGCCCTGGGGCTACGGGCGACGCGGGTGGGTTCCTACCTGGAGGCGATCGGGCTACTGGCGGCCCACCGAGCCGGTCTGGATCCCCAAACCCTGACGCCCCGGGTCCAGCCCCTGGTGGACCTGGGCCAGGGGTGAAAAGCGGTGTATCCTGGGCCTGAACCTATCCCCGAACCCTGGAGACCTGCGTGGCCCCAACCGCTGTAACCATCACCGTACCTGCTACCACCGCCAACATCGGCCCTGGCTTTGATTGCCTGGGGGCCGCCCTGACCCTCTACAACCGCTTTCACTTCACCCCCCTGGATCAACCCCCCGGCACCCACACCATAACGGTGCGGGGGGCGGAGGCGACTCGGGTGAGTCGGGATGGCTCTAACCTGGCCTACCAGGCCTTTGCCCACTTTTATCAACACCAGGGGCTGGCGGTACCGGCCCTAGCCCTGGAGATTGATCTGGAGGTGCCCCTGGCCCGCGGCTTGGGCAGTTCCTCCACCG
>JAYKIM010000288.1:0-2800 GCA_035286245.1 Cyanobacteriota bacterium
TAAGCACCTGAATCCAGGCGCTAATTTGGGCCGCCCTGCTGGCCGGGTTTTGGCTTAAAAAGGCGGCGGTTTGACGAGAGGCCTGGGCTACGGCCGCGGCTTCCGGCTCAGGGGATTGATCGGCCCACAGGGCAGCGGTCAGAAAGGACTGCTTTGCCGCCTCTCCCTGGCCAAGGAACAACAACTGGTCAATGCCCAGGTAACGCCAAAGGCGGTAGCCCCCGGGGGGCAGGGTGGGGGTCATGGCCTGGCTACCCTGGATCATCAGAGCCACCGATCGCTCTGGTTGCCCCGCAAACAGGGAAATGCTGGTGGAAAGAAACAAATAGGGATGGACGAAGCGGGGATCCCGGGCCACGATGATTTCAAAGAACTCTGGACTTAGGCCGTAGCCCACCTGCTGGCGGGCCTCGGTGTCGCCAAAGTACTGCAAAAAGCCAAGGAAGGTCCAACCGGCCACCAGGTTGTCGTAACCGAGGCTGGGCATCCGCCCCAGGAATTGCAGCTGGCTCCGGGTCCGTTGCTCCTCTTGGCGTCGTTGTAGCAGGCTATAGTGCCGCGGCGATCGCTGCTGCTCTAGACGCTGGGCCTGGAGCTGGGTTACCGTCGTGCCCAGGCCGAACAACAGGGCGGCGGTCGCCAGCCACCCTACCCAGGGGATCGAGAACACAGGGCGAGCCATGGCGGCAAGGGAGACCTCAGGGTCACGGCAGGATTACCCCGCCTCCGACTGGTCATCCTCGGCGCTAACCTCGGGAATAAAGCCAGGCTTTTCCTTATCTTCCCAACCGGGGGGGCGCTTGGAGTTATACCAGGCGATGGAGCCAATGGTGACGGCGGCAATGAACCCCACCGCGTATACCACCAAGAAGGAGACGGGTAACCCACTACTGGCCGCCGCACCGAAGGAAAATACCATAGGAAGTTGCCACTATAGAACAATTGATTGCCTTGCCTCCATTATAGGAGACCGGGCCCTGCCTGGGGTCAGGGGGACAGCCCGATCTCGGCGTCAATCCAGCAGGCCCGGTGGAGGGGTAATTTCCAGGTAGCCCTGGGGGAGGTTAACCTCCGGTACGATGGCGGGCACAAAGGGAACTAGCACCCGACGCGGCGGATCCCCAGGGGGTTGGAGGGTGACCTCTAGCAGGTCATTACCGGCACTGTAAACATCGGTGACCACACCCATGGTCTCCCCGGTGGCCTGGAGCATCACCTGCAGACCAATCAGGTCAGCCACATAGAACTCATCCGCCTCCAGGGTGGGGCGATCGCTGGCGGGCACCAGCAGGCTACACCCCCGCAGGGCCTCCGCCTGCTGGCGATCGCCAATGCCCTCCAGCCGCACCACGTAGAGGCCCCGCCCGGCAATCAAACGGCCCTGGATCAGCTCAATCGGTTCCGGCGACTGGGCCGGCGACCGATTGGGGTAGCGTAACCAGCGCCGACCCGGGGTGAGAAAGCGCTCCGGGAAGTCACTGTTGGGGTGGACCCGCACCTCCCCCTTCAGCCCCTGGGGCGCAACAATGCGGCCAATTTCAGTCCAGTCGGTGTTAGTCATGGTGGGTCTTTCCTCCCTCCAGGGAGCTAGGGCTATACAACTCCTCCACCAGGCTCGCCAATCGCTGCACAGCGGTCTCGATCTCGGCGGGCTGGGCGGTGAGGCTGAGGCGTAGACACTGCTGGGTATGGGGCCAGGCCTCCTGGAGCCCGGGGAAGAAGGGATGGCCAGGCACCACGATCACCCCCCGTTGCTTTAACCCCTGGTAAAGCTGAACATCGGTGACCGGCAGCTGATCAAACCAGAGCCAGGCAAAGATCGCCCCCTCCCCCCGATGCAGGTACCAGGGCAGGGTCTGGGGCATGTAGCGGTCCAGGGCGGCCTCCAGCACCGCCAGGCGCTCTTGGTAGTAGGGCCGAATCACCTGCTCCGCCAGGCGGGCCAGCTCCCCGGAGGCGATCGCCCGGGCTGCGATCGCCTGGCCATAGCGGGAGGAATGGATGCACAAATTGGTCTGGAAGGCCTCCAGCACCTGGATCAGGGCCGGCTCCCCAATGGCTATGCCCAGCCGCTCCCCCGGCAACCCCGCCTTCGATAGGCTGATGCCGTGGATCAGGTTGGGCCCAAACAGGGGGGTCATGGGGGTAAAGTTGAGGGCCGGGAAGGGGGGGGCGTAGGCGGAATCGACTAAAACCGGTACCTGGTGGGCCGCCGCCAGCTGGGCAATCTGCTGGGCCTCGCGATCGCTGATCACATTACCGCTGGGGTTACAGGGGCGGGAAAACAGAACAAACCCCGTATCTTCGCCAATCTCAAGCTGGTCCAGGTCGGGGCGGTACTTAAAGCGATGGTGGGGGTCATCCACCTCCAGGGCAGGGCGGTAGGCCCGCACCGCCTCCGGTACCAGGGAGATGCCGCCATAGCCGGTGTAGTCGGGGCTGAGGGGCAGCACAATGGACTTGATCTGACCCCCTTGGGTGTAGCCCGCCAGGGCATTGGCCGCCAGAAAATACAAGGCCTGACTACCGGGGGTAATCAAGATATGGCGGTGGGTGAGATCTAACCCGTAACGCTGGTTAAAATCCCTACAGACCGCCTCAATCAAGGGCTCATAGCCCTGGCTAGCGCCATAGCGACAGACCACCTCCCCATACTCTCCGCTATCTAGCAAAGCCCGGGTGCAGTCCCGCCAGAGCTGCTCCACCGCCGGCAAAATCACCGGATTGCCAGCGCTGAGGTTAATAAACTCCTGCCCCTGCCCCGCCCTGAGGGTTTCGATGATGTCCTTCATAATCGCCC
>JAYKIM010000289.1:0-9187 GCA_035286245.1 Cyanobacteriota bacterium
CGGCTTCGGCTTCTCGACGTAAACGAGCCAAAGATGATTGTCACATCGAGTTTGCAAAGGTAGTTAGATTCTCATGATGAGACCGTCCAGATTGAGACTCATAAAAGTTTTCCGCACCACTAAGCCCATCCTTTCAAATAACCGCTAAGGGAAGTGATGGACAATCAGCCAGGCCCTACCCTAGCTTACAGATCACCAAAACAGTTAATCTAGATCTTACAAAACCATATTAATCCTGTGAAAATGACCTAGAGATATCCCCTTTGCCGACCTCGATTTGTTTTTATGATAATTATTCAGCTCCGTAGAACTACTATCATTTCAGTCCCTAGGGTTTTTGCCCCCCTCCCTGGAGATAATCTGAAATATCCATCTAAATTGATTACCCGTTCCCCTACATAGAACCTAAACCTTGGGTTTCCCTGGACTTTATTAATGTCAATTAACAACTAAACAGTCTCTATATATGGCAGATTCCCTACCTAAATCCTCCGGTTCTCCCCAGGTGGGCGTATACGAGTGCGAAATTACCCTAAAGTTTCGTCTGTTGGAAGAGAGCCAGGTGATGAATAATCGCGAACACCTGCTGGAACTATTAATGGATGCCTTTTCCTACGGAAACGATGAGTTTGTGGAAACCCTCGATTCCCAGGTGGACATTGTTGAGGTGCCAGCGGTAGAAGCCTCTCCCCTGATGCGTCGTCAGCTAATCCGCCTGAGTAATCGGTCCAGGGACTAGTCCCTGGTGCCATAGAACCGGCGACTCTGACAGGGAAGCCGGCCATCAGAACTCAGGGGTCAGGAGAGGCAGGCCTATTTAGGCCGCAATCTCTACTGAGAATTGCCTGACTGGGCAGCAAGGCGCAGAGTACCGGTATCGGCGCTGGGTTCAATGAATAATTGGCCATCACGGAAGGAGTAGGTGGCAGCGCCCTGTAACGCCCTGAGGAACTCATTGCTCAGGGACCCAGGGGGGCAGGCGGCGCGGGTGGTGGCCAGATTGCCAACGGTCAAACCTTGATTTTGGTCAGTGGTAAACTGGCCCCGGCCCCGATTACAGTCCGCCTTCACCACCAGGGCGCCGTCGGCCATAAATTCCACCGTGTAGCCGTCGGGGGGGTTAGCCGCCGCCAGGGTACCATCGCTAAACTGAATGTCCTGGAGTTGCCACACCGTGCCCACCAGTTGGGGCGTGGGAGCAACCGCTGAAAACTCCATACTGCCGCCATTCATAGGTAAATCCATTACCAGGTCCTGATCCTTGAAAAAGTAGAAACTTACCTGATTAAGGGCATCGATAAAGTCTTGGCCGAGGGAGCCAGGGGGACAGGCCGCCAGGGTAGTGGGCCCTAGGATAATCTCTACCCCCCCTGTCACTTCGGTAAATTTCCCAACTGCCCGGTTACAATCGGCCCGCACCGCCACCTGGCCGGTTTCAGAAAACTGTACGGTGTAGTTTTCTGGGGACTCAATCGCCAGGGGCTGGGCCCCCTCACGCTGCAGGGTCTGGAGTTGCCACACCGGCCCCACCAGGGTGGAGGAGTTCTCTAATTCCACCGGAGCGGTACAGGCGGTGGTGCCTAACAATACCCCGGAAACCACCAGCAGAGCAGTGGAGCGCATAGTAACCATGGAGGAAACCTAGAATAGCGTTAATACTAAAATAGCGTCAATAATTTACCACAGATGGGGAGAGGGGGGCAGGACGGATTCCTGATCCTGATTGACTGACAAAACACTCACCGCCCTCTCCCCAACCCCTCTCCCAGACTGGGCTACTACTGTTCGATCACATGGGTGAGGCTAAAGTCAAGGGTTTGAAAGGTGGGGGGCTGAGTGGTGTTGACCACCGAGGGAAAGATCATAAGGTTCGAGAAGCAACAGCAATCCATCTAAAATCTGGCGAATCCGCTTGGCAGATAAAGTATTAATTCTCTCTCCCAACTGACTTTTATCAACGGTGAAAACTTGAGAAATATTAACAACGCCTTGCTTCGGGAAATTAGCTTCACCTGCGTTCAAAAGTACATTTCCACGGTCAGAGGCTCGTTTCAGGTTAGAGGTCAGACGACAACTGTGTTAATTTTGCCATGGTTGAACTCATTATTTTAAATCACAACATGGGGATGTAGAAAGCCTGGAGCAGACCTAATTGGATCACCCAAGTTAACCCATAAGGCCAGGGTGACTAGCCCTGACCAGGAAATGTTGAGTTCCTTAGATAAGGATTGACCATCTGCGATCAATTCTGGTTGGATCGGAAGGTCGGCAGAGGCTGGTTGACTGACAAAAGTTGGTCTCAGACGTCTGAACGTCCACCGACTGTACACGCCGTTGACTCAGGCGGCGTTAGCGGATGAGGGTGAGGACTGTTTGTACCTGATCTTGGATCCCTCATCACCCACCAAGACCTGGCGGACCTCAGGGGCCTGAGTCGGGTTACGGTTACCCGACTGCTCAGCCAGCTAGAGAATCAACAGCTTATCTATCGCAAATCCCGCCAGCTGATCGTGGCGGAAACCGGCGAGCCCTGGCATTACGACATTAAAAGACCAGGACAGCCGAATCAAATCCGAAATCCAATCAAAATTCATTTGTAATTGAAGTGACTGACAGCCTATCCCTGCCATGGAAAGATAATCCTACCGATAAGTGTGGAGATTGAATGCAAGCACTGAATCAGAGCACCAGGCCACTGCCTACCACCATGGTTGTTGGGCAATCTGCCCTAGCCCCCGGTGACGGGGCGGCAGGGGGGCTTGATAATCTAGCCGAAGGCGGTACCCACTGCGTTCATAAATGCCGTTTACCAGGGGCTGCAAATCAACCCGCACCTTTTCATTAGCGGTTTTCAACGGTAGCGGAAACGGAGGAATCGGTTTCCGTAGGGTAAATTCGTACAGATCGGCCCGAGGGCGCTCCTCTGAACGACTGACCAAAATCCGATAGAGAGCCGTTGATGTCCTATCCCGGGCTACGGGGTGCATCGCCATGGGGTCATAGGCCCGCAATAGATCAATTTCCACCAGGTGGGACGCACTGCCTAAGATCCTTTGGCGCTTGGCGTTATAGAAGCGGCGTCCTTCCCCCTGGCGCTTATTGGTGGGTGACAGTAGCTCAACCACCAATAAGCGTATCACTCCCAGCCTCTCGAATTTCTAGATACCGCTCCTTGACCTCCATCGGCATGGGCAAAATCACCGACTGGGGCCGCACCGTAGTGGCCACCCCAGGGCCAGGAGTCTCTGGTTGAGCCTGGGCAGATGCCCCTGGAGTGGACAATACCACCGCATCGGGAATCCCCCCAATAGCTCTTTATCGGCGCTATCCCGATAGGTGCGAGTCTCAACGGCTATATAGTATCGGGGCAGCAGGCTGGGGGCCAGGGCATCGGCGATCGCCACAATTAAGCGGCCGTGAAACTCCGGCCAAAACGTAGCTTGTTCTAGGTAAGGATCCATACCTGGAAAGGGGGATGCCATCGCTGAACCTGCCATAGGGCTAGGTTAATTGTAGCGGGCTCCTCCAGACCGCGCTGGCCAGGAACCGGCTCCGGGTACTAATGCCCGGGCGGTACCGATTTGCCAAACCACCTCCTACCTGTTTAATGATGCCGACCATGGGGCGCGACTGTTTGCCCTGCAGGAATTTGGTAACATCTACACCCGCATCATGAACCCCACCACCGATGTGTTTGAGAAACGCATCGCGGCTCTGGAGGGGGGGTGGCGGCCCTGGCCACCGCCAGCGGTCAGGCGGCCCAGTTTTTGGCCCTGACTACCCTGGCTCAGGCGGAGGACAACATTGTCTCCACCAACTATCTCTACGGTGGCACCTACAATCAGTTCAAGGTGTCCCTACCCCGGCTGGGAATTGGGGTGAAGGTTGTCGAGGGGGATGACCCCGAGGCTTTTCGGCAGGCCATCGATGACCACACCAAGGCGATCTACGTCGAAAGCATCGGCAATCCCCAGTTTAATGTGCCAGACTTTGTCGCCCCAAAGGTGTTATCCACGACCATGGCATTCCCCTGGTGGTGGATAACACCTTTGGGGCGGCGGGCTACCTGGTTAGACCTATTGACCATGGGGCGGATATCGTGGTGCAGTCGGCCACCAAGTGGATTGGCGGCCATGGCACGGAGATCGGGGGGGTGATTGTCGACTCCGGCCGGTTTGACTGGCGCAATGGTAAGTTTCCCCTATTTACCGAACCTGCCGACGGCTACCATGGGCTAAATTTTTCTGAGGTATTTGGCCCCGAGGGCCCCTTTGGGAATATCGCCTTTATTATCCGAGCCCGGGTAGAAGGGCTGCGAGACTTCGGCCCGGCCCTCAGCCCCTTCAACGCCTTTTTACTATTGCAAGGTTTGGAAACCCTCTCCCTGCGGATCGATCTCCATACCAGTAATGCCCTAGCCCTGGCCCAATGGTTACAGCAGCAACCCCAGGTGGCCTGGGTCAACTACCTGGGGCTGGCCGACCATCCCTACCACCAGCGGGCCACCCAGTATCTGCACCACGGCTTTGGCTGTGTCCTCAACTTTGGGGTCCACGGTGGCTTAGAGGCCGGTCGCCAGTTTATTGACCGGGTGAAGCTGGCCAGCCGCCTGGCCAATGTGGGGGATGCTAAACCCTGGTGATCCACCCCGCCTCCACCACCCACCAGCAACTGACGGAGACCGAGCAGCGATCGGCGGGGGTAACCCCCGACCTGGTGCGGGTATCGGTGGGCATTGAGCACATTGAAGATATCCAGGAGGATTTTGCCCAGGCGTTGCAGGGGCTTTCCTGACCCTGGCTGCCCCTTACTGGCCATCAACGGCTTGACTGCGTGTCCTACCTTCATCTGGTTTCCCCTCTGACTCGGGTGTATACCCTACTCGCCCCCCTGGTCTGGAGTTGGGTGGTACCCTACCCCAGGCGCAGGGGGCCTACCGCACCTGGGGACAACTTAACTCCAGGGGCAATAATGCCGTGCTGGTGTGCCACGCCCTCACCGGTAACGCCGATCTGGATGACTGGTGGCAGCCCCTGTTGGGGGTGTGCCGGAGCCTTGACCCCAGCCAGGACTTTATCATCTCTAGCAATATTCTGGGCAGTTGCTATGGCACCACCGGCCCCACCAGCCCTAATCCGGCCACCGGTCAACCCTATGGGCCAGAGTTCCCCGCCATTACGGTGCGGGATATGGTGCGGGCCCAGGGCCAACTGCTGGCGGGCCTGGGGGTAGGGTCTCTGCGGTTGGTGATTGGGGGCTCTCTCGGCGGTATGCAAGCCCTGGAGTGGGGCTGCCGGTATTCTGATTGGGTGGAGAGTCTGGTGATGATTGCGGCACCGGGCCGCCATTCGGCCTGGTGTATTGGCCTCAGTGAGGCTCAGCGCCGGGCGATCTACACCGATCCCCACTGGCAGGGTGGATACTACTCAGCGGATGCTCCGCCGGTGCAGGGCCTGGCGCTGGCTCGCATGGTTGCCATGAGCACCTACCGCTCCTGGGCTAGTTTTCAGCAGCGGTTCGCCCGTGAGTCGGTGGATCGGGGCCTGGAGGATCGCACCCCCTCCCCCTACGCCATTACCGATCACCTTCAGTACCAGGGGGCCAAGCTGGTGAGTCGTTTCGATGCCAACACCTACATCACCCTGACCCGGGCCATGGATTGCCATGATGTGGGTGGTGGCCAACCTAATTTGGGGTCCACACCGGATCAGCGCTATCGTAGGGCTCTGGGCCAGATTACCCAACCTACCCTGGTGGTGGTGATCGCCACCGATATCCTCTATCCTCAGATCGAACAGAAGGAGCTGGTGAGCTTAATTCCCAGGGCGGAACTAAGCTGTCTCCACTCTGCCCACGGCCATGATGGCTTTCTGATTGACATGGAGGCCCTCAACCAGCAGGTGCTTGACTTTCG
The DNA here is from genome assembly GCA_035286245.1 of Cyanobacteriota bacterium. Classification (GTDB taxonomy): domain Bacteria; phylum Cyanobacteriota; class Cyanobacteriia; order Phormidesmidales; family Phormidesmidaceae; genus Nodosilinea. Next base: position 5,915 of record JAYKIM010000289.1, read on the forward strand.
CTTGAAAATCAGCCCAGGGTAGTAAGGATTTTATTCATGCAACAAAGCCGCCCGGGCTTATTCTTTTGTGACAGTTTTATACCGGTTCGGTCGCGACCCTGACGCCGGTTTTACAATGGGGAGGTTCTCGCACCCCCGCCGTCACCATGACCGTCGCCCCCACCCTCCATGCCACCGAGATCCCCCTGGATAGCTACGTTATTTTAGGTCTGGCCACCTGTTACCTGAGGCAGGAAGGGGAGACCCAGGCGGTTTACGTGCTTGAGCCGATTCCCTCCGCCTACCTGAATTCCCTCCTGCAGGGGGTAGCCACCTCCTACCGACGGATTTGGGCCACCACCCTGGGGGAGGCCCTGGCGGCAGACCCGGCTAGCTTTGCCGTGGCGGACCATAGCCCCGTCCAACGCTGCACCGATTTTGAAGAGCGTCTGCAGGCCACCGCCCGCACCTACCAAAGTCGCCCCGAGGCCACCGCTGCCCTGGCCCTCGGCACCAGTCGCGACATTCCCAATTACTCCACCGAGAAAAAACGCATCCTCAATGCGAAAAACAAGGTGTCGCGGACGGATAACGTGAAGCAGCACAAATACACCCATGAGGTGCTTTAGGGGGCAGGGCCAGAGGTTAAGGGCACCAGAGTTTGGCCTCAAGCTCTCCCCCTGCCGATCTCAGGTAAAACGTAGTCAGCACTACTTTTTTTAGCCGTTGCTTAAGACGGTCTGTAGGATTAGCCCCTTTCTGCGATCCACTGCCAAGATAGGAATAGTTAGAGGTTGGGTGACCATGGTTGGGATAGGGGCGATCGATTAACTATCCGATCGAGGTGGGCAGTTTGCTTCGCCTGAGTCCCGTCCTCCCGGCTATGGCCGTGCCCGTGCTTGCCCTTTACCCTGAAAGCCTATGGTAGCCCTACTTGAAAATCCTCTACGGATGGGTCTGCAGCAAGACCGGATTCCTGAACCTCAGATTTTAGTTATCTTTGGTGCCTCGGGTGACCTTACCCAGCGTAAGATTGTACCGGCGATTTACCAGATGCGACGGGAACGGCGCCTGCCTCCGGAGCTTACCATCGTGGGGGTGGCCCGGCGGGAATGGAGCCATGACTTTTTCCGCGAACATCTCCGGGAGGGGATCGAGGAGTTTGGCAATGGCATCGGCCATGAGTCGGTCTGGCAAGACTTTTCCCGGGGGCTGTTCTACTGCCCCGGCGACATTGATGACCCGGCCTTTTACCAATCCCTGAAAACCTTTCTGGCGGAACTGGATGAGCAACGAGGCACCCACGGCAACCGGGTGTTTTACCTGTCGGTGGCGCCCCGCTTCTTTGGGGAGGCGACCCAGCAATTGGGCGCTGCCGGTATGCTGGCGGACCCCAGCAAGCAGCGCCTGGTGATTGAGAAGCCCTTTGGCAAGGACCTAGCCTCGGCCCAGGTACTCAACCGGGTGGTGCAGGAGGTTTGTAAAGAGCAACAAATCTACCGCATCGACCACTACCTGGGCAAGGAAACGGTGCAAAACCTGATGGTGTTTCGCTTTGCCAACGCCATTTTTGAGCCCCTATGGAATCGTCAGTTTGTTGACCATGTGCAAATCACCGTGGCGGAAACCGTCGGATTAGAGGGCCGGGCGGGTTATTACGAGACCGCCGGGGCCCTGCGGGACATGGTGCAAAACCACCTGATGCAGCTGTTTTGCCTGACCGCTATGGAGCCCCCTAACTCCCTGGATGCCGATAGCATTCGCAACGAAAAGACCAAGGTGTTGCAGGCCACCCACCTGGCGGATATCGATGACCTCAGCCAATCCGCGGTGCGGGGGCAATACTCCTCCGGTTGGATGAAGGGGAAGGCGGTGCCCGGCTACCGTCAGGAGGAGGGGGGCAATCCCGACTCCACCATGCAAACCTTCTGTGCCCTCAAGCTGGCGATCGACAACTGGCGCTGGAAGGGGGTGCCCTTTTACATGCGCACCGGCAAGCGCATGCCCAAAAAGGTGAGTGAGATTTCTATTCATTTTAAAGAAGTGCCCCACCTGATGTTTCAGTCCGCCGCCCAGCAGATGAACCACAATGTGCTGGCCCTGAGGATTCAACCGGATGAGGGCATCTCCATGCGGTTTGAAGTGAAAACCCCCGGTAACTCCCTGCGCACCCGATCGGTGGATATGGACTTTCGCTATGAAGCCGCCTTTGGGCAGGCTAACACCGATGCCTATGCCCGGCTGATTGTCGACTGCATGCTGGCGGACCAAACCCTGTTCACCCGTGGCGATGAGGTGGAGTTCTCCTGGCGACTGCTTACCCCCGTACTGCAAGCCTGGGATCCCCCCGCTGACCCCCGCACCATCCCCCTCTACGAGGCAGGTACCTGGGGGCCGGTGGAGGCGGAGTTTCTGTTGAATAAAGATGGTCGGCGCTGGCGTCGGCTCTAGCTGGCGATCTCCGCCCCCTCACCCTGTCCCCGTTCCCTTACCTCCCTTGGCCCTATGACGACTACCCCCATTGTTGCCCTACAAAGACCCAAGGATATTTCCCTCGGCGAGATTGAGTCGGAGCTGCAACAGATCTGGCAGCAACAGGGTGGCGCCTCCGTCACCCGCAGTAGCACCTTCACCATGGTGATCTATGAACCGGAGGAGGTGCAACAAATCCTGGCGGCCCTGGGGTTTTACCAGGGAACCATAGACGGCATCCACGGCCCCCTCACCCGGACCGCCATCAACCAGGCTCAGGTGGATTACGACCTGCGGGTCACCGGTCGGATGGATCCCCCCACCCTGGCCCGAGTGCGGCAGGAATACGGCCAGATCACCCCCAGTCAGCAGCGATATAGCAATCCTGACCAGCGGGGTTTTAACCTGAGTGAATCGATCTCCGCCCACAACCCCTGTCGGGTGATCAGCCTCTGCCCTACCTTTGGGGAAGACCAGGGGGTCACCGCCCAGGTGTCGGCCTACTGCCCGGTGCAGAAAAAGCACGGCGGCACTTTGATTTGTTGCGAGTATATTACCCTGCGGGGCACCAAGGCCGCCCTGGAACGGGTGGGGGATCTGGTTTCCTCCCTAATCGTCGAGGACTTACCTCGCTTTGTCTGGTGGAAGGCGACCCCCAGCCCAGAACAACCGATTTTCCAAAATTTGGCCCGCTCCAGCAATTGCATCATCGTGGATTCCAGCTATTTCAGTGATGCCGAGGCGGAGCTCCGGATTATGGAGGATCTGATCCAGACTGGGCTGAAGATTGCCGACCTGAACTGGCACCGACTCGCCCCCTGG
>JAYKIM010000290.1:0-3049 GCA_035286245.1 Cyanobacteriota bacterium
AAACCTTACCCTATATCTACTTTGATTTCTAGAATGACCCATTTGCGATACGCTGGGGAGAGTAAGGGATCAGCCCTTATCCTTTTCGCCCCAACCCTGACACTATGACTGAGTTAACCAATCCCCGGGTCTTTTTCGATATCACCATTGACAACATTCCAGCGGGTCGCATCATTATGGAGCTATATGCCGATGTTACCCCCAAGACGGCGGAAAACTTTCGGGCGCTTTGCACCGGCGAGAAAGGTACGGGTAGGCGTGGGAAGCCGTTACATTTTAAGGGCTCCAGTTTCCATCGCATCATTCCCGATTTCATGTGCCAGGGAGGAGACTTTACCGCCGGCAACGGTACCGGTGGCGAGTCAATCTACGGTGAGAGGTTTGCCGATGAAAATTTTACCCTCAAGCACACTCGACCAGGGCTGTTGAGCATGGCCAACGCCGGACCCAACACCAATGGGTCTCAGTTTTTCCTTACCACCGTTAAGACCGAGTGGCTGGATGGTAAGCACGTGGTGTTTGGTGAGGTAGCGGAGGGAATAGAAGTGGTCAGGAAGATTGAACAGGTGGGTACTCCCAGTGGACATCCTTCTAAGGCGGTGGTGATTGCCGACTGCGGTCAGCTGTAGGTAGGGTATTTAGCTTTAGCTACCTACAATGGGATGGCTAAACCAAGTTCATGTTCAGAACGATAGTTTTGCCCTCTCATCCCCGACCCTCCCCCAGAGGGCATAGCTTGTTTCCCGCAGAGCGGGGATCCGCAACAATCAACCGAAATTCCTTTCCCTTCGAGAGAGGAATTTCGGTTGAGAGAAGCTCCAGTTTTCCCACTAGACGAGGCTTATATTTTTCTCCCGTTAAACCCTTAGGGGGTATAGGGCAGGGAGGAGTGGTGCAGAATAATCCGCAGGTTACCGTTATCGTCCTTCAAGAACTGCCAGGTCTTATCTACGGTGGTTACCTTGCCGTCGTTATTCGTCAATAGGACGTTGCCCATGGTGGTGGCGGTGTCACCCGCGATAAAAATCCCCGCATTCTTGATTTCCACCTTGCGCCAGCCCTTTAGAGCAAAGCCCGTGTCTACGGGAAAGGTCGGGTCACCGCCGACAAAGTAGGCCAGGGCTCCTTCCGGAGTGGTGCGAAAGGTTTGGGGACTCATGGTCAGGGTTGGCTTAAACAGGACCGCCCCAAACTGGTAGCCATAGGCGCTGTCAATGATCTCCTCAGCCAGGGCCCTGGCCGCCTCTATCCCCTTACCCTCGTAGGTGGTGGAGATGGACACCAGGGCATCTCCCCAGGCTTTCTGGGCCGCTAGCACTTCCTCTTCCGTAATCGCCCTATTCACCACGACCGTCGAGGAACTGGCGGGGGCGACCACCGTGCTCGGTGAGTCAGCCATGGAAACATGGCCAACCAGGAAGGCTCCAGAGACCACGCTGGCCGCCACTAGAGAGGCAGGAATTTTGGCCTTAGTAAATGGTATTTGCATAGATGGGCAGTAGTTAAGTAAGTAGGTAATACTTAAAAAAGTATTAACATTACAGTCCCATAAATCCGAATTTTTCATTCACAAAGCTATTAATCCATTGGATTGATAGCTTTGTGGATATTGATAACTTCACGGATGGATATTGATGACTTCATGGATAAGAATAGGTTCGGGTTGAGTCTATCCCTTTGCCGTGCAGGGTAACAGTAAAATAAACTTAGCTTTTCCATGGATTGCCCTGATTGTGCCCTCCCCCCTGCCTGGCATGAATCCATTTCTAGAAACGCCGGAGCTCTGGTCAGAGTTCCACAGCCGTATGATTGTGGCGATCGCCGATGCCCTAGAGGAGACCCTCAGTCAGGGCTATCGGGTAGCGGTTGAGCAGCGGGTCTACCTGGACCAGGGGGAGGAGACCGTTTTAATTGGCATTCCTGATGTAGCGGTGATCGCCTCCCCAGGTCGGGCACCCCAGTCAACCGCCCTGATCGATGCACCGATCACCGTCGAGGTTCCCCTGGAGGAGGAGGTTCAAGAGCGCTATCTGGAAATTCGAGAAGTGAAGACGGGGCGGGTGGTGACGGTGATTGAACTGCTGTCCCCTAAAAATAAGCGATCGGGCCCAGGGCGGGAGGTCTACCTACGCAAGCGTCGTCAGGTGATGGCCAGTCAAACCCACTGGGTAGAGATTGACTTGTTACGGGGGGGAAAACCCTTACCCCTGCGGGGGGCGATCGCCGCTGACTATCGAATTTTAGTCAGCGCCAGTGGCCGCCGTCCCCAGGCACAGCTCTATGCCTTCAACCTCAGGCAACCCATTCCCCCCATCCCGGTTCCCCTGGATGGGGAGGTGACCCTAACTCTGGCCCTCCAACCCCTACTGCATCGGGTATACGATAGGGCCCGGTTTGGGCTGGCCATTGACTATGGTCAGCCCCTCACCCCCCAACTGTCTGAGGCGGATGCCGCCTGGCTGGCGGGGTTAGTACAGCCCGACCCGCCCGCCCTGGCGCCGCCCTAGTAGGGCCATTGCCAGTGGGTGATCTCCGGTTGGTCCTGGCCCTCCTCGTGGGCGTAGGTCAGGCACTCAATGATCCGGTTCTTCATCGTTTCCTTGACGTGGCCCGCCGCTGAGCCCAGCTTGGGCACCCGGTCGATCACATCGATCACCAGGTTAAAGCGATCAATCTGGTTATTGATGGCCAATTCTAGAGGGGTGTTGATGTTGCCCTGCTCCTTATAGCCTCGCACGTGGATGCGTTCCTGGTTAGAGCGGCGATAAACCAACTTGTGAATCAGCCAGGGATAGCCATGGAAGTTGAAGATCACCGGTTTATCAGGGGTGAACAGGGAGTCAAAGTCCCGATCGCTCAACCCGTGGGGATGCTCACCGTGGGACATGAGGGTGAACAGATCCACCACGTTGATGAATCGCACCTTCAGGTGAGGGAACTCCTGCCGCAGCATGGCGGTGGCCGCCAGGGATTCCTTGGTGACGATATCGCCGCAGCAGGCCATCACCACATCGGGAATATCGGGCTCGGTGCCACAGTCATCGTTACT
>JAYKIM010000291.1:0-5280 GCA_035286245.1 Cyanobacteriota bacterium
GTGCTGCTGTCCCAATCCTATGCCCCCACCCCCGCCTTTAGCTTCGCCGCCAAGCACCAGGGGTTGCTGGGGGCAATTGTAATCACCGCCAGCCACAACCCCCCCATCTACTCCGGCTGAAAAATTAAGGGAGCCTTTGGCGGCTCCGTGGGGCCGGAGGTGACCCAGCAGGTGGAGGCCCTGCTGGCCACGCCACCTGCCCCCCTGGGGGGGAAGGGGCAGATGGTCAGCTTTGATCCCTGGCCCGACTACTGCCGCGCCCTGCAGGCCGCCGTGGATGTGGCGGCCATCCAGACCGCCATTGCCACGGGAAAACTGACCGTATTTGCCGATGTGATGCATGGGGCGGCGGCGGGGGGCCTGCCCCGCCTGCTGGGGGAGGAAAGCACCCACGAACTGCACCGCACCGCTGACCCCCTGTTTGGCGGCAATCCGCCGGAACCCCTGCCCCAGTACCTGGAGGAGCTGCTGCATACGGTCAAAACCTACCAACCCCCCCAGGACGGGGTGAAGGTGGGGCTGGTGTTTGATGGCGATAGCGATCGCATCGCCGCCGTGGATGGGGCGGGGGAGTTCCTCAGTTCCCAGGTGTTAATTCCAATTTTGATCGACCACCTCAAGACCCGCCGGGGCTACAGCGGTGAAATCGTCAAAACCATCAGTGGCTCCAACCTGATCCCGGCGGTGGCAGACCTCTACGGCCTGGGGCTGCACCAGACCCCGGTGGGCTACAAGTACATCGCCGATCGCATGCAGGTGGCCCAGGTGCTGCTGGGCGGGGAGGAATCGGGAGGGATTGGCTACGGCCACCACATCCCCGAGCGGGATGCCCTACTATCGGCCCTCTACGTGCTGGAGGCGGTGGTGATGTCAGGCCTGGATCTGAGCGCCTACTACCGCTCTCTGCAGGAGAAAACCAGCTACCAGTCCGCCTACGATCGCATCGACCTACCCCTGGCCAGCATGGCGGTGCAGGCCAAACTCCTGGACCAACTGGCCCACCAGCCCCCCAGCCGTATCGCCGACAAGGCGGTAAAAGACTGCCTGGCCATTGACGGCTACAAGTTTACCCTGGCGGATGATAGCTGGCTGCTGATTCGCTTTAGTGGCACCGAACCGGTGCTGCGCCTCTACAGCGAAGCCCAAACCCTGGAGGAGGTACAGAAGCACCTGGCTTGGGCCCGGGATTGGGCCGAGTCCTTCGTGGCCTAGGGGCGGGTCAAGCCGCTGGCCACGGCAGGTGGATCACCTGGCCCCCCTCCGTCAGGTTAAGGCTGAGTTGCAGGGCCGCCGCCATGCGGGCCGCCACCTGATAGTAAAACCCTGGAGAAAATCCCTCTGGAGGCTCCTCTGGGGGTTGGGTGGCCTCCACTGCGGGGGTGGCGGTCGTCGGCCAGGGGCTATCACTGCGCAGCCAGAGGCCCTGGGGTTCACCGCCGATCTCCAGCTGGCGGCTACCGGCGGCCAGGGCGCCATCCACCAGCAGCACCAGCACCTGGCGTAGCCATTGAGGATCGCTATACACCGTTTCAGGCTCTGGGGTGGGGCTGACCTGGAGGCGACAATGGCGGTTAGTGCATTTCATGGTGGTCAGCTGCTCCACCTCCGCCAGCAGCTCCGGGAGGGATACAGGCTGGCGCTGGGGTTGCAGGGCACCGATCTCCAGCTTAGAGAGCCGGATCAGTAAATCTAAATTCTGTAGCACCCGGGTGATGGCCTGGTTAGCCTGGGCAATAAATTCCCGCTCCTCGGCGGGGCTTTCGCACAGGTCCTCTAAAATCAGTTGGTGCAAACTGACAATTTGATTGATGGGGGCTCGCAATTCGTGGGAGGCGGTGCCCAGAAAACCCGCCAGAAAACGGTACTGCCCCTGCAGGCGATCGTAGGCCAGGGCAGCGGCATCGGTGGGGGAAATCGGGTCGGTCATGGCTGTTGCTCGAAATTAAGGGCGCCCTGGCGCAGCACCTGCCAGCCCTGGTCTTGCCAGGCCACCACGGTGGAGGGTTGGCCCGAGCCCTGGGGCTGATCGGGGGCGGGGGGTGGGCTGGAAAACCCAGGGTAAAGGGCGGCGATCGCCTGGGGGCTGAGGGTAACTAGTTGGGGAAACTCCGCCTCAATGGCGGCCATAGTCTGCAGGGGGGGCTGGCCCGATCGATTCACACTGGTGGTGGCCAGGGGGCCACTGCGAGCCAGGATGTACTGGGCCAGGGGATGGGCCGGCACCCGCACCCCCAGGCTGGCGGTGCCGGTCAGGTTCATGGCGGGGGGCAGGCGATCGCTGGCGGGTAACACCAGGGTAAGGGCGCCGGGCCAGTACCGTTCGATCAGCCGGGTCCAGGCGGCCACCGCCGCCTCATCCCCCGCCAGGTAGGGGCGCAGATCGGCAAAACTGGCGGCCATCAAGATCAGGGGTTTGCTGGTGGATCGCTGCTTCAACTGATAAATGCGCTCGCTAGCCTCCGGAGCCGCCGCCAGGGCGGGCACCGTATCGGTGGGAAAACTGACCAATCGCCCTGCGGAGAGGGCCGCCAGGTAGTCTGCCAGGGCCACTTGCACCATGGGTTGAGAGTCCTATCAGCTCCACCAGCATACCCCGGCGGCCCCCCGGCCGTACAGGTAGGGTCACGGCCAACCACAACCCCCAGCCTGGACCGACCCTCCCACTCTACCGGCAGCGGCGGAAACCCCCCCTCACCAACCGCCACCACCGCCGCCAGAATGGAAACTGTTCTCCCCATGGATAGCCAGCACAATGACCAGAATTCACGATCAATCGGTCACCGCCGAAGCCCTCAATGCCCGGGGCTGCACCCTCTGTGAGCAGGCTGAATACACCCAGGCCCTGACCGTCTTCGACCAGGCCCTGGCCCTGGATAGTCGCTACTCAACCGCCTGGAATAACCGGGGCAATGCCCTGTCTGGGCTACAACGCTACGCCGAGGCCCTGGCCGCCTATGACCGGGCCGTGGCCCTCAACCCCCAATACCACCAGGCCTGGTTTAACCGGGGCAAACTCTTAACGGAGATGGGGGCCTACGGCAATGCGGTAGCCTCCTACGATCGGGCCATCGCCCTGGGAAATGATCCGATCTACCACCATGCCCGATCCTCCATCTGGCTGAAAAAGCAGTTGGTGGAGACGGTGTAGGAGCTATTCAGAGGTGGAGGGCAGCGCCGATAGGCTGGTCTCCACCAGCACCACCTCCCGAGACTGGGGCTGGGTATGGCGCAGGGCCTCCAGGGCCTGCTTAATCACCACCGAGGCCGGTACTGCCACCACCACCCCCAGCAAGCCCCCGACGCGAGCCCCAGATAGGATGGCAATGAATACCCAGAAGGGATTCAGCCCGGTGACGCTGCCCAGCACCCGGGGGGCTAGGCCATTTTCCACCACCTGCTGAACAATGACGGAGCTGATCAGCATGGGGATAGCAATTTTAATATCCCGGAGGGCCACCAGCAGGGTGGTGAGCACTACCCCCACGGTACCCCCAAAGGGCACCAGGGCCAGCAGCCCCACGGTCAAACCAAAGAAGGAACCAAAGGGGACGTTAATCAGACTGTAGACCACGGCGAGGGCGGTCCCCAAGCAGATAGCTAGAATTAACTGCCCCAGGAAGTAGTTACGAAAACTTTGCCGTAGGGTTTGGGAAAAGGGCTGCTGGATGGGCCGGGGTAGCCAGCTCACCACACCTCCCCAGACCTCTTCCCCGTGCTGCAGGAGGTAAAAGGTGAGCACCAGGGTAAGCACCACATCCACCAGCTTATTGGCGGTAAACACCGCGACGTTAATGGTGAGGTTCAAGGCTTCCCCAGCAATGGACTGAATTTCCCGTTTTAGTCGGTCACTGGTTTGGGTGATTAACCCATCCAGGTTGACCGGCCAACCCCAGTCGGCAAATTTAGCATCCAGCATCATCAGCTGGGTCTTGCCGGAGTCAAACCACTCTGGCAAGCGCACCACCAATTGCTGCCCCTGATCAATCACAAAGGGCAGGACGGTAATACCCAGGGCGGTTACCCCCACCAGGGCCAGAACCAGCACTAAAATGGCGGCTTGTCCCCGTTTCAGGCCGATTTTCTCCAGACTGGCCATGGGGTAGCTGAGTAAAAAGGCCAACAGGGCGGCGATCAAGAGGGTGACAAAAATGGAGTGGAAATACCCCACCATTAGGGAAATGGCCCAAACGTTGAGCACTAGCAGGGGCATCGCCAGCATCACCACCAGGGACTGGGCAATGGGGTGGAGGGTCTCCCACCAGCGAGTCAGCCAGCTTTTGCTCAGGGGCCCCCTGAGACCAGGGGAGGTAGGATCATCGGACTGAGGCATAGGGGGTTGGTCCTACAATGGCGATCGATGCTCAGTTTATCCTAGCAGAGAGGGTTCTAGCCCTCCTGTCAGTCGGCCCCTGAGGGGGAATGTTAAAAAAGGGCCTAGCCCGATGGGGAAGATGCAGCCACCCCTGCCGCTACCCCCAGGCTTTGGGTGAGAAAGGTGTTTGCATGATCGATTTCTGCCAAGTTGACCGGACTACGTCAATAACTATTTTGAAAGGGGGCATAAAGGGGGCAAACTCACAGGCAAAAGCGGCCTGTAGGGATGACAGCAATCCTGGAAACCACCATGCTCTCCTAGTCGTTTCTCGGTGGGCAACGTAGTTCAAGCCAACCCATCCGACTTTTCAAAGGGTCGCTAAGGGAGCTCTAGTTTCGGAGATCATAAATTTAAACTAGAATGAGGAATGAAGAATGAAGAATGAGGAATGAGGAATGAGGAATGAGGAATGAGGAATGAGGAATGAGGAATGAAGAATGAGGAATGAGGAATGAACCATTAAAAGTAATTAGAACTAATCATGGATTTAGTCAGTCCAGGGCCCTGGCATAGGTCCAACGGGACACAGCATCCACCGACGGAGTTGGCTCCGGAACATATTTTGCCGCCGGGTTTCGAAACGATGGTGGTTAGTGATGCCCTGAGGGGGTTTCGCTACCACAGCCTACCCGCTGGGGAGTGGTCTCCCTATTGCCTCAAACACCATCACCTGCTTTGGGTGTTCACCTCTGTCCCAGAGGGAGATGGGGTGAGGCTTGAAAACCGCTTTAACGATCGCCGTTACCCTCCCCATAGCTACAGTGAAGGTGACAGTCTGGTGATTCCGGCTGGAGTAACCCACCAGGTCACCCTATCCTCTAGCCTGGGGGCGACCCTATGGCTGTTTGATCAAGGCCTATTTAACCAGCTTGTTAATCACCAACCCAGGCCCGATGGTCTGCGGC
>JAYKIM010000292.1:0-3197 GCA_035286245.1 Cyanobacteriota bacterium
CCGGTTCGCAGAGCCCGGCGCCGGCCCGCAGGGTATCGTCGCGGTGCAAGGCTAAAGAATCATCAGGGCTCAGGGCAGCGGCGATGCCACCCTGAGCCCAGTCACTGGCGGATAGGGATAAATTATCCTTGGTGATTAAGGCCACCCGCCACTGGGGGGGAATGGCCAGGGCCGCATAGAGCCCTGCTGCCCCGCCCCCCACCACCAGTACATCAACCGTTGCAGGATCGCTAGCGTTACTTGTAAACGCCATTGTTAAAGCGATCGGCACCTTCCACCAGGGCTGGATCGGGCACGGTAACGGTAAAGTTGTCCAGATTGTCCTTCAGCACCTGCACCTGCTTGTCCGTCAGGCCGGGCATATCCAGCACATCCTCCACCCGATTAAAGGGAGCATTTTGGACAATCTTGCCCGCCAGGGTGGGGTACAGCCCCGGGTATTTACGGAAGTTCTGAACGTTGGTGTTGTTCAAGTCTAACTTGGATCCATATTCGGTACTAAGTTTGGCATCTACGGCGTTACGTAGGGGACGTTCTGCCAGCAGGGTGATGGCGTTCATGGCGGTACCATTCAGCCCTAGGGCCTGGGCAGGTTGGGCCGGACTCAGCCACCAACCCAGCAATACCATGACGCTAATCAATAGGCTAACCAGTCGTTTCATCTCCCCTCTTCCTCTCTTGATAGAAATCGATATACAGCATTTCTAAGAGCCTATCATTTTCTCATCCCCTCGGGGGGGCTGGGACAACGGGGGAAATCCCACCTTGCTCCGAACCTGGGGAGGGGGGGGTGGCCAGCCGTTCTAATTCCTCGGCGTAGTGTTCCCCCACCTCCTGGTCAGCCATCAAAATCGATTCATAGTGCAGTCGGGCCCGGATAGTCACCTGGGTGCCGAGGGAGGGTGGAGCCTGGGGGCTGAGTACCCAAATCTCTCCCGAACCGTCCTGCAGCTGATAAAGACCCTGGCCCACCAGGGAGAGGTGACGCTCCACCTGGCCCTGCAGATAAACGGTGCCCTGGCCATGGCGGCCCACCTCCCCCAGGGGGACCACCGGGTCCAGCCAGGCCAGGCCGGTCAGCTGATGCAGGCGATCGCGCCAGGTAAACCCCCAACTGGGGTTAAGACTGCCCCCGTAGGCCACCAGGGCCACCAGACCCAATCCAATTAAGCCGGGATAGGTGAGGGACTTGAGGGGAAACACCATGGGGAGGACCTCGTCGCTGCATCACTAAGGGAAAAAGTCTGGGAAACTGGGACGGAAAACTTGAGACCGTGCCTACTATCCTAGTATCTTCAGATGTTCCCCTTTCCGTTGTAACCATGACCGAGCTGCTCGACGGTAAAGCCCTGGCCGGGCAGATACAGGCCGATCTTAACCGACAGATTCAGACCTACACCGCCCAAGGTCACCGGCCACCGGGGTTAGCGGTGGTGATGGTGGGGGATAACCCCGCCAGTGCCGCCTATGTGCGCAATAAGGAACGGGCCTGCGAACGGGTCGGCATCGCCTCCTTTGGCCGCCATCTGCCCAGCCAGACCAGCCAGGCGGAGCTGCTGCAGTTGATCCAGGGGTTGAACGATGACCCTGCCGTGGACGGTATTCTGGTGCAACTGCCCTTGCCGACCCACCTGGATGCGGTGATGATTCTCAACGCCATCGACCCAGAGAAGGATGTGGATGGGCTCCACCCCCTCAACCTGGGACGCCTGGTGCGGGGGGAGCCGGGGCTGCGCAGTTGTACCCCCGCCGGGGTGATGCGCCTGCTGGCGGCCCATGACTTGGTTCTGGAGGGGGCCCGGGCGGTGGTGGTGGGCCGTAGCATTTTGGTGGGCAAACCCATGGCCCTAATGTTACTGGCCGCCAATGCCACCGTCACCATGGCCCATGGCCGCACCCTTGACCTTTTCGCCCTGACCCGACAAGCTGATATTCTAGTGACGGCGGTGGGTCAACCCGGCCTGATTACCGCTGCTGCCGTCAAACCGGGGGCGGTGGTGGTGGATGTGGGAATTAATCGGGTCCAGCGCCCCGATGGCTCCGCCCCATTGGTGGGGGATGTGGACTTTGATCAGGTTGCTCCCCTGGCCAGGGCGATTACGCCGGTACCCGGTGGGGTTGGGCCCATGACCGTGGCCATGCTACTGGAGAATACCCTGCTCAGCTATCGGCAACGATTAGCCCCCTAGGGTGAGCCCTACCCCTGGCCCTCAGCCCACTGTCCCGATCAATTCTAGAGAGACCTTTGTAACGAGTCCTTCCCATGGCGCCAGCCCCTTCCCCTGAACTGACGGCAAACGATTTTGATCTATCCACCTACCTGACGGAGCGACGGCAGTGGGTGGAGGCGGCCCTGGATCGGGCCCTGGCCCTGCAGTACCCGGAAACCCTCTACGAGGCCATGCGCTATTCCCTACTGGCGGGGGGTAAACGGTTGCGCCCGATTCTCTGTTTAGCCACCTGCGAGCTGCTGGGGGGAGATCGGGATCTCGCCATGGCCACCGCCTGCGCCCTGGAAATGATCCACACCATGTCGCTAATCCATGATGACCTCCCCGCCATGGACAACGACGACTACCGGCGGGGGCGGCTGACCAACCATAAGGTTTATGGCGAGGATGTGGCGATCCTGGCGGGGGATGCCCTGCTCAGCTACGCCTTTGAGCACATTGCCCGCCATAGCCAGGGGGCTGATCCGGTGCGGGTGGTGCGGGTGATTGCCGACCTGGGCCGCGCCGTGGGGGGTGAGGGCCTGGTGGGGGGGCAAGTTGTCGACCTGGCCAGCGAGGGGGATGCCAACGTCACCCTGGAAACCCTGAACTTTATCCACAACCATAAAACCGCGGCCCTGCTAGAAATCTCTGTCACCGCCGGCGCTATGCTAGCCGGCGCCACCGATCCCCAGTTGGACCAACTGCGGGCCTACGCCCAACGTATTGGCCTGGCCTTTCAAATTGTCGACGATATTCTTGACATTACCTCCACCGCCGAGACCCTGGGTAAGTCCGTCGGTAAGGACCTTGATGCCCAGAAAGCCACCTACCCCAGCCTCTGGGGTTTGGAGGAGTCAAGGGCGCAGGCCCACCAGCTGATTGGGGAGGCGAAGGCGGCCCTGACCGGGTTTGGAGCAGGTCGTCAACCCCTGCTGGCGATCGCCGACTACATTGTTGCCCGGACCCATTAAGCCATAGCCCCCA
>JAYKIM010000293.1:0-4726 GCA_035286245.1 Cyanobacteriota bacterium
ACCCTACCCAGTTGTGAGGCGGCGGCCACCGCCCTGGTCAACTCCGCTAAGCAGGAGGGAGGCCGGGATAACATCACCGTGATCCTCTTCAACCCGGACTAGTCAACCCCTTTCGTTACCGAGGACAACAGCAGCACCATGGCCGACTCCCTCTCCCAGCAAATTCAAACCTTCTATGACAGCTCCTCCGGTCTCTGGGAACAGATCTGGGGAGAGCACATGCACCACGGCTACTATGGCCCCCGGGGCGATCTCCGGGTTGATCGGCGCCAGGCCCAGGTTGATCTGATTGACCATTGCCTAACCTGGGCCCAGGTCAACCAAGCCGACACCATCCTTGACTGTGGCTGCGGCATTGGCGGCAGCGCCCTGGTGCTGGCCAGCCGTTTTAACGCCCGGGTAACGGGTATTACCCTGAGCCCAGTCCAGTCCCAGCGAGCCACGGAGCGGGCTGAGGCCGCCAACCTGGGGAGCGATCACCCCCCCTGTGCCAGTTTTCAGGTGGCGGATGCCCTCCATACCCCCTTTGCCGATCAAAGCTTCGACCTGGTCTGGTCGATGGAAAGTGGCGAACACATGCCCGACAAGGGGGCCTTTTTGCAGGAATGCTACCGCCTTTTAAAACCCGGCGGCAAGCTACTGATGGCCACCTGGTGCCACCGTCCTACGGATTCCCTGGGGGGGCCCTTAACCCCGGCAGAACAGGGACAACTCCACTGGATTTATCGGGCCTACGGCCTGCCCTACGTGATCGCCCTGCCAGACTACCAGGCCCTGGCCAAGGACTGTGGCTTTCAATCCATCCAAACCGCCGACTGGACCGAGGCGGTGGCCCCCTTTTGGGACGCCGTCATCGCCTCAGCCCTGAGCTGGGAGGCCCTGGTGGGGTTAGTCCAGGCGGGGCTGCCAACTATACAGGGAGCCCTGGTGTTGGGCGCGATGCGCCAGGGCATGGCGACGGGGCTGATTCGCTATGGTCTTTTACAGGCAGTGCGGTAAGTTTCCGGCACTCTCCTGCTGGTCGCTGAAATCCGTACCGCCAGCCAGCCCCAAGCTTCAGAAACCAGTGTTTCTAAGCGTCTATTGGTGCTGCAGATGGCAGTCAACATTAACCATCGATTGCTGGATTAGGAGATCTGGAATCTCTGGAAATGTTAAAGAAGAGATATAGCTAACCCCAAGCCCCCATAGGCTAGGTCAGGCAATCCGGCTACCAACGTTCAGACTGTCGTTGATCGGCTGTCGGCCTAGTTAGCCCCAAGCCCTGGTACTCCAGGTAAGACCGCAGGTTGGATTTGCGAAGGGGATGCCCCGTAATCTCAGAGAGTTGTTTCCAGAGACTGGACCCTACTGTTTTTATGTATCCGAGGGAGCGATGGGTAGCTGCGGCCATTTGGCTGTAGTTTTCTCCCTGGAGTACCCCAGTAAGAATCCGGGTTTCGATATCCGTGAGGGGATGGCCAGTTTTATCCATGCATAGCTGACTTAGCCAGGCGATCGCCGTTGCCACCGTCCCCAAAGAGGGGTTGGCGGTAGAGACTGGCAGGGACTGATCCCTGCCAGTCTCTACCGCTGGGCTGGGGTAGCAGAGTTGGAGGAGATGCTGAATCTCAAGCAGGCGTTGCCTCTCCAGGTATTGAGTTGACGACCACTGGGGCATGGATGTCTCGGACGATTTACCCACTCCGTAATGTTGTACCAGATAGTCGGCTAAAGCCAGCATCAGTGAATCTGAATAGCTGCCCCCCATCAACAGATGGGCCTGCCGATGAGGTTCTGAAGCAATCACCAGGGTCAGGGCTATAGCCAGATGGTAGAGCACAGTATCCTGCATACCCAGGGTTAACCTTAACTCTGGTTTATCTCCCAGACCGGCGTTGGTGGCCATGACTCGGATCAGGGTAATGGGCAGGTTAAACAGGTTGACCTTAAAGGGCCGATCACTCATTATTCCGTAGGTTACCCTAGCGGGAATCAGGCATAGACTAGCTTTGACGTAGGTTTCAGGGCGGGAGGATTGCGCTGCAATTTGTACCTGGCAGTTGACCTGACCCTCCCCATCAAAGAGCAGCAGGGAGTGGTGCTGGGGGGAGTTGAGTTGAAGCCACTGTTCTATGCCTTTGAGGAAGTCTTTGGGGTGAGTCCCATGGTTTACTTGAAGGCTCGCCGCCTCCAGGCCGTGAGATCG
This sequence comes from Cyanobacteriota bacterium, assembly GCA_035286245.1. Taxonomy (GTDB): domain Bacteria; phylum Cyanobacteriota; class Cyanobacteriia; order Phormidesmidales; family Phormidesmidaceae; genus Nodosilinea. The sequence continues at coordinate 2,189 of JAYKIM010000293.1, forward strand.
GCTTTACAACTCGCCGACCCCGATCAGGTTGGGGTTATGGAGGTGGCCAGGCGGTTTGGCTTTTGGAGCAGCGGTCACTTTGCCCGGGATTATCAGCGCCGCTTTGGTGAACGCCCCCTGCTCACCCTGAAGCGGACCCTGCCCCTCTAGTGAGGGTTGTCGGTTACAGTCAATGTTGAGCAGGCGTTCTGGGGAGTCAGTCGCCGCTCCCCTACAGGTGGCTCCGGTTCTAACCATGGATAGGTTGAAGTCATTCAGGGAGGTAAGGGTTTACCTCCCTGAATGGCCTTGTATCACCTTAAAAACAGTCTCTGACTTTAGAGGTGTTTCTGGGTTCCTGGCCTAGCGGGGCCGACCGGCTGGGCAGTCAATCAGCCGAACCGCAGCGGCGGCGGTGTAGTCCCGCAGAGCATTACTGTCGGGGGCAAAGCTGCTCCCAGTCTCATTTAAGGGGCTGGCAATGGCGCAATAACCGGCCATTTGTTGAATGGCATTGGCTCCCCAGTGGCCACTGATATCCGAAAACATCACCGGATTACTAACGTTAGGTGGAACCATGGTGGTACTCGGTTGGCTAGTTGGGGCATTGGGGTCAGGGGCAACGGAGTTGACCCGAGCCAGGGCCAGCTTCTGGAACATGGCCATCAACTGAGCCCGGGTGACGTTATCCCCAGGTCGGAAGTTACCGGTTTCAAAGTCGCCAGTGATTAAGCCCAACTGCTTGGCTTGGGCAATTTTCACAGCGCTCCAGCGATTTGCCGCCACATCCGGGAAGGGGGCACTATAGACCGACTGGGGTAGACCCGCCAGCATAGGGGAGGATAGGATCCGTCTGGCGGCTTCCATCACCACGGAGACTGCCGCTTCCCGGGTGAGGGGGGTGCTGGGTCGGAAGGTGCCATCCTCAGCAAAGCCCGACATTACCCCTAAATCCGCCGCTCGCTCAATGTCAGCGGCGTAGCGGTTGCCGGCAATATCCCTAAAGCTGGCGGTGACCGGGGGCGGGGTGGGTGGCGTGGGGGGCGGGGTGGTGCCGCCCCCGCCGGTGGTGGTGCCGCTTTGAAGTTGGGCTAGGGTGAGGTCGTTGGTAAAGTAGACCAGATTAGAGCTCACCACCTGCCCTTCGAAGGTGCGCTTGGTCAGGTACCAACCTGGATCCAGGTGAATTTGGGTGAAGCGGGTAGGGCTGATGCCACCGGTGCGACCAATGGTGATGCGATCGCGGGCGGAGGTGCTGGGGGCAAACTGCAGCAGCAGTTCTCCATTGCGCTCGTTGACCTCAAAGCGGGGGCTGGCCACATCCTCACCATTCAGCCGCACACTGTAGCCATTGCTATCCTTCTGGACCCGGCAGGTACCGCTGTAATCAAAGGTATTCCACAGGTCATTCACCTGGGTGGGGCGGGCACTGGCGTTGGCCAGGCTCCAGCAAGCGGGGGTGGATTTGATCTGCTCCACCACCACCAACCGGTAGGGTTGCACGGTGGTGCCTGGGACCGCCACCACTAAAAAGTTAGCCGCGTTAACGGCCACATTGCCAAAGTTTTGGGCCAGCAGGGCACCCGCTCGGGGCCCCATGGGTTGGATGGGTGCCTGGGATGTCACCGCCCCAACCGGGACGCTAGCACCCACTAGCCCCAGGGTGGCGGCGGTTAGCATCGCAGCCTTAAAATTCGTTAACAAAGTCATGGTCAGCTTTCCTAAATAACTCATGCAAAAAATCACGCCACAGGAGGGCTGCAGCGCCGGGCAGCAGGGGAGTCCTCCAGTATTACACTTTTCCGTTAACGACCATAAGAAGGTATAGCTGGAACCACCGGGGACGGGTTAGAGCCGCCTGAGAGGGCCCAAGCCAGGTTGGGCTCTGACGGATCAGCCCTGTCCTAAGGGTTCTGACCAAAGCTATCCTAACCACCATAGTTGTCTAGAGACCGATTGTCTCAAGACACAGAACAGGATGATACAACAGTCTGTTAGCTATGAGACAATTCGCCCCCATTCTAGGTCCACACCGTTGGTTAGCCCCGCTGATTCCCCTAACTGATTTAAGATTTTTCCTTAATTTGTGCCAGTGAGGGCGCTTGGGATTGGCTGAGGTCGTTACCCCGCTGGGGTAAACCATGGACCCGCAATAGGTCCGCCAGGTCAGCACAGTAGGGCGTCAGCCCAAAGCTAGCCGGGCTAACAGCCCCCTGGTAAACAAATTGGGGATGATTCAGGCAATAGTAGTCCCAGGGGGCCATCTGCACCCTAAACAGAGTGATGAGGCGATCGGCCAGCCACAGGGACAGGGGAATGCGAAACCAAATCGGTTGCCCCAGGTAAGCGCAGGTTTGCTCCACCGCCTGGTCTACCGACAGGGGGGAGTTACCCAGGACGTATTCTCGGTACCCCGTAGTGGAGGGGTGCTCGAGCAGGTAGTGCACCACGGTGGCAATGTCCTGGGCGTGGGCAAAGTGGAAACCGGCTTCGGCCCGGAAGAAGCGAATCAGCCCCACCCACCGGGTCACCTCCGCTAGGCCGGCGGAGATAAAGGAA
>JAYKIM010000294.1:0-5642 GCA_035286245.1 Cyanobacteriota bacterium
ATTAAAGTCTTGTCTAAATCCATCTCAGGTGAGCCGTGTACAGTCTTCAGCAACCCCCCTCTCCCCCACCCCTGCCCCTGCCCCCCACCAGCCACGACGGGGCCGGGACCCTACCGCCCCTGCTGAATCCGGCCCTACTCAAGTCGGCCCGCCAAATCTATCGCCCCTACTCCGAAGTACACCCTGAGGATATGCAACGGCCGATTGGCATTGCCATCAGCACTAAAACCCACCGGGGCAAGTTGATTTTTGGGGATAAGCCGGTGTTGCTACCCTCGGAGTGCTTTATTCCCCTCAACCAAATCGAACCTGGATTGCACTAATGAACTATTTGGTGGCGGTGATGGAAGACCGCCTAAGGGCTGAGCAAGCCCATGCCGCCCTGGTGGCGGCTAACCTGCCCGTCAATAGCCTGGCGATCCTGGGGCGGGGTTTCCAGAGCGCCGATGACTACGGATTAATTGATCCTAACCCACCGGCCTGGCGCCAGGTACGGCTGATGTTGCTGTGGCTAGTCCCCTTTGGTTTTGCCGCCGGCGTCCTATTTAATGTCATCACCGGTCTGGATACCTTTAGTTGGACCGGCCGCCTGGGGAATCAGCTGATCGGGGGCCTGTTGGGGACGATCTCTGGGGCCATGGGGGCCTTCTTTATGGGGGGCGGAGCGAGTTTGGTGATTGCCGGCGATCCTAACCCCCCCTACCACCAGCGCCTCGATCAAGGTCAGTTCTTGGTGGTGGTGCGGGGTTCGGAGGCCATGGTGCGGCAGGCCAGCCCAGTGCTCCGACAACTGCGGCCCATCGCCATGCAGGACTATCAGGGTTAGTACTCGATCAACCTTAAGGTGACGGGTTGAGACCCGCAGGGGAGACGGGGGGATAGGGGGACGGGGAGAGATTCACTGCTCACTTAAATCTTGCTAGACCACTAGTAATTAGGTGAGGTAAGTTGGGTGGTCCTTCAAGCGGGGGGGCAGGGGTCAGCATTCAGGGATCGGGAGACGTCGGTAGGGGGAAGGTTATCGCCCCATTGGCTCTTGATAGAGCACTGGGGGACAATCCTACTCTGGCCAGTGGTCTTCAATGATGGCCTGGGCCCCCTGCCCCAGGCGCTGTAGGTCCGCCTCCAGGAGGGGCGGCCAGAGTACCCCCTGGGCTTGCCCCTGGCGCAGTAACTCGGGAGCGATGTGGATCAGGGTTACCAGGGCCTGCACCAGGCTCCGATCCAGGTAGGCCTCCCCCCGTAACCCGGTAAACACTACCTTCAGGGCCAGCAGTAGGGAGGTGACCTGGCCCGGCACCGGTGGCCGCCCCTGGCCCAGGCAGGCCATAAAGGTGTCGGAGCGGTCACCGGCAAGGGTTTGCCCTAGCAAGAACTGACGGGCGGTCTCAAAGTCCATGGTGGCTTAAGCGGAAGGGCATCAGGCGGCGTAGTCAAATACGGCGTCCAGGTACAGGCGGTTAATGCGGCGATCGCTCACCCCATTCTGCATCAAAAATAAGGACAAAGCGGCACAAAACACTCGATGCTGACTCCAGGCCGGGTGGGTGCCGACGTAGTCCTGCATGGCGGTGAACAGTTCCTCTGGCACCTCCACATTCAAACTAATTCTCGGGGCGATTACTTCCGTCATTGACTCACTCATTTGAACTTCCCCAACGGTAAAAACTAGACGCCAAAAACCCGCCCCTGCCAACCCGTAAAAGGGGGTGAGACCCCCTAAAATCAAGCTTTAGAGGTCAACCGAACGGGTCAGAAACAAGGGCTGATTTCCTTGGTCGCATCATTGTCACCAGAGTCCTGGGGGATGTCAACCTTGTCATCACCCCCCCCATGGGCTAGGCAAAATCCATGGTTAACGAGGTCATGGGGGTTTCAGGGATCTCGCCAACCCCTCCCGGTAACCTTAGCCCCCTGCCTCCACAACACCACTGTGGAATAGAAAAAAAACTATAGTCAGGCAAACCCGCATGGCCTCGTTAAAACGTGTGGAAAAGTTAGGTTTATCTGGGGAAAACCTGGGGAAAGGAAAACAGATGTAAAAAAATTCTAAGTTTTTCAGGCTTTTTTCAATACTGTTCATAGAAAAACTCCCGGGGTTGTAATGGGGTGCCCAGGACGGTAATGGACAGGATCCGGGGAGGCCGGCAGGGTACCGGCAGCGACCTACCCAAGTCTGAGGGATCCAGTGAATTTGGGGGCGGCGGCCAGGGCAAACCCAGGCTGATGCTGTCCTGGGGAGGACATTTTTATCTATTCTGATGGAGCAGTTGCCCATCGCCATCGGGCCGGCGATTGCAGCTGAGTTCAGGGCAACGAGCCAAGCTTTGGGGCTCAGCCCATGGCATCGCCGTCTGGTTCTAATCGGACTGACGAATCCTATAGACAATGCGCGCAGGAGGTGCATGAGCATGTTTCTATTCCTATCTAAACTGTTACCCCTGCTGATCTATCCCTTGGGTCTGGCCTGCCTGCTGATCGGGCTCAGTCTGGTGCTGCTGTGGCGACGACCCGCCTGGGCCGCCCTCAGCCTCAGCCTGGCCCTGGCCCTGTTGGTGCTGAGTAGTAATAGCTGGACCGCCACCGCTCTGGTGCGATCTCTGGAGTGGCGCCACCTGCCCCCGGCGAACCTGCCCCGGGCCGATGCCATCGTAGTGTTGGGGGGCAGCATCAAACCCGCCACCTTCCCCAGACCCTGGGTGGATCTGGCGGAGGAGGGCGATCGGGTGTTGCACGGCGTGCGCCTCTACCAGGCTGGCAAGGCCCCCCTGATTATCTTTAGTGGCGGCCGGATCACCTGGGGGTCCCCCAATCCCCGGTCAGAGGCCGACGACATGATGGAGTTAGCCACTGCCCTGGGGGTACCGGCGGCGGCCATGGTTAGGGAGCCCCGCTCCCTCAACACCTACGAAAATGCCCGGGAGGTGAAGACTATCCTGCGCGATCGCCGCCTTAACCAGGTACTTTTAGTCACCTCCGCCCTGCACATGCCCCGATCCCTGGCCATCTTTAAGAAACAGGGAATTGTGGCCATCCCGGCCCCCACGGACTTTCAAATAGTCGAAGATAGCCTCACCCTGGCCCAAACTACCTGGCAGGGGCGTCTGCTCAGTTGGGTGCCCCAAACCGACAACCTCCACTCCCTCACCCGGGCCCTCAAGGAATACGTGGGCCTGGTAATTTACCGTCTAAAGGGCTGGCTGTAGGGTTGGCGACAGGGAGCAGAGACCGATCAGGCCGCCCCTCGGTTACAGCAGGTAGCGAAGCTTTAAGATAAGACCATAAACCCCACCGGAATACCGGAGTTTGTGGCAAGATAAGCTTAAATAATGCTGACAACCCAGCCAATTAACTGGGTTGAAGGTTACGTTTTCTGTTGTTGAGATTCCTAGGGAGATTCACCATGACACTACAACTGGGAGACCAGGTTCCTAACTTTACCCAGCAAACCAGCCAGGGGGAGATTGACTTCTACGCCTGGGCCGGGGATAGCTGGGTGGTGCTGTTTTCACACCCCGCCGATTACACCCCGGTGTGCACCACTGAGTTGGGCAGCGTGGCCCGCCTCAAGCCCGAATTTGAAAAGCGGGGGGTGAAGGTGATTGCCCTCAGCGTCGATGATGCCCAGTCCCACAATGGGTGGATTGGGGATATCAACGAAACCCAGGGGGTAACGGTCAATTATCCGATCATCGCCGATGCCGACAAAAAGGTCTCCGATCTTTACGGCATGATCCACCCCAATGCCAACGCCAAGGTGACGGTGCGCAGTGTGTTTGTGATTGATCCCGCTAAAAAGCTGCGGCTGACCATCACCTACCCCCCCAGCACCGGTCGTAACTTCAGTGAAATTTTGCGGGTGATTGATTCCCTGCAGCTAACCGATAACTATAGTGTCGCCACTCCCGTAGACTGGAAGGATGGCGATGACGTGGTGGTGGCTCCCACCATTCCCACCGAGGAAGCGCGGCAGCGGTTCCCCAAGGGGGTGACGGAAATCAAGCCCTACCTGCGCATGACACCCCAGCCCAACAAATAACCCCTCCCTCCGTCCCCCGGTATGCCCGCCTTTGCCGATGCCCCCTTCAGCCCCGATCAGATTGCCGCCGCTGGCATCAAGCCGGCGGAGTACGACGACATCGTAGGCCGGTTGGGCCGCCATCCTAACCCGGCGGAGCTGGGTATGTTTGGGGTGATGTGGTCGGAGCACTGCTGCTACAAAAACTCCCGGCCCCTGCTGAAGCAGTTTCCCACCCAGGGGGATCGGGTGTTGGTGGGACCGGGGGAAAACGCCGGGGTGATTGACGCCGGCGATGGTTTGCGGGTGGCTTTTAAAATTGAGTCCCACAACCATCCATCGGCGGTGGAGCCCTTTCAGGGGGCGGCGACGGGGGTGGGGGGTATCCTCCGGGATATTTTTACCATGGGGGCCCGCCCCATCGCCGTGCTCAATTCCCTGCGCTTTGGCGACCTGGCCGATGCCCGCAGCCGCCGTCTCTGCCAGGGGGTGGTGGCGGGGATTGCCCACTATGGCAACTGCTTTGGGGTGCCGACCGTGGGCGGGGAGGTTTACTTCGATAGCGCCTACAACGGTAACCCCCTGGTCAACGCCATGGCCATTGGCATTCTCGAGACCGAGACCATTGTCAAGTCCGGGGCGGCGGGGGTGGGTAACCCGGTGGTCTACGTGGGGTCCACCACCGGCCGGGATGGCATGGGGGGGGCGCGGTTCGCCAGTGCGGAGTTATCCGAGGCCTCGGAGCGCGATCGCCCGGCGGTGCAGGTGGGGGATCCCTTTCTAGAGAAATGCCTGGTGGAGGCCTGCCTGGAGGCCTTTAAGACCGGCGCCATCGTCGCCGCCCAAGACATGGGGGCGGCGGGGCTGACCTGCTCCACCGCCGAAATGGCGGCCAAGGGGGGGGTGGGCATTGAGCTGGATCTGGACCTGATCCCGGTGCGGGAGACCGGGATGGTGCCCTACGAGTATCTGCTCTCCGAATCCCAGGAGCGCATGCTGTTTGTGGTGGAGGCGGGGCGACAGCAGCAGGTGATCGAAATTTTTGAACGCTGGGGCCTGCAGGGGGTGGTGGCGGGGCGGGTGATCGCCGAACCGATGGTGCGGATTTTGTTCCAGGGGGAGGTGGCGGCGGCCATCCCGGCCCTGGCCCTGGCGGAAAACACCCCCATCTACCCCCGGCAGGTGCTATCCAGCCCGCCGGACTACGCCCAGAGGGCCTGGGCTTGGCGGCAGGAGGACTTGCCCACCGCTGCCCTGGCCGGGTTACACCAGGGACCGGAGATCCTCCCCTGGACCGCTGTTCTGCAGCGGCTGCTGGCCCAGCCCAACATCGCCTCTAAGCAATGGGTCTACCGCCAGTACGATCATCAGGTGCAAAACAATACCCGGCTCTGTCCCGGTGCCGCCGATGCCGCCGTGATTCGACTGCGGCCCCAGGAGCCGGTGCCCCACCACCAGCCCGGGGCGGTGACCCGAGGGCTGGCGGCCACCGTTGATTGCAATAGCCGCTACGTCTACCTGAACCCCTACGAGGGGGCGATGGCGGCGGTGGCGGAGGCGGCTCGTAATCTCAGCTGTGTGGGGGCCCTACCCCTGGCGGTGACCGATAACCTCAACTTTGGCA
>JAYKIM010000295.1:0-8506 GCA_035286245.1 Cyanobacteriota bacterium
GCCGTGGTCAAGATCGACGATAGCGACGATATCCTGCCGGTGGCCAACCTGGGGGACTCTGACCAGGTGGAGGTGGGGGATTGGGCGATCGCCGTCGGCAACCCCCTGGGCCTGGATAACACCGTCACTTTGGGCATTGTCAGCACCCTGAAGCGCTCCAGCAGTGCGGTGGGCATTCCTGGCAAACGCCTGGAGTTTATCCAGACCGATGCCGCCATTAACCCTGGCAATTCCGGGGGCCCCCTGGTCAACCAAAATGGCGACGTGATCGGTATTAACACCGCCATTCGGGCTGACGCCATGGGCATTGGGTTTGCCATCCCCATCAATAAGGCTAAGGAAATCAAGGATAGCCTGGCCCGGGGCGAGTCCATCGCCCATCCCTACATTGGGGTGCAAATTGCTAACCTCACCCCAGAGATGGCCCGCCGCAACAATGAGGACATTAACTCCAGCTTCTACCTGCCGGAAATTAACGGTGTGGTGGTGATTCGGGTGATGGAGGATACCCCGGCGGCCCGGGCCGGTCTACGGCGCGGCGATGTGGTGGTGCAGGTGAATGGCACCCCCATTGCCAGTGCCGATGACCTGCAACTAAAGGTGGAAAATACCCGGGTTGGCGATACCCTACAGTTGCAGATCCGGCGTGGCGATCGCAGCCAGACGGTGCAGGTCAGAACCGCTGAACTGAAACCACAGGCCAGCTAAGCATCACTCTCACCCATTCCTTGCCCGATTGAAACTACTTTGGAGGCCCTATGCAATCTAGTCAGGACAGTGGCAATCGCCGGATTCTCTCGGCGGTCAGCCACGGATCAATTTTCTTCAGTACCTTTATTCTGTCCGTGGGGGTTCCCCTGGTGATTTACCTGATCTCCGACGATCAGGTGGTAAAGGGTAGTGCTAAGGAGTCCATTAATTTCCACTTTAATGTCTGGTTGTACGGTGCTATTTTTTGGCTGCTCACCTGGGTGTTAATTGGCTGGCCGTTGTTGGGCATTCTCGTGATCGTCCAACTTGTGTTGCCAATTATGGCCATCATTAGCAGTTTCAGATCTCCCGATCAGGTGTTTCGCTATCCTTTTATTTTTCGACTATTTTAGGTTAGCGACTGGGAAGCTGGTCAGCTTTAAGGTAGCTATACAAACCTAAGGTGTTGACGAATTTTCCGGGGTTTTGCGTGTTTTCCCTGAAAGCCTTCTCCTCCAGGTTACCTAGGATGGGTCCACACCCTGAAAACCAAGGAGAAGCACCAATGACCTACGGTAACCGAGATCACCGCGTGGGGGAAGCAACCCTATTTGCCGTTAGCGGGGCCAGCCTGGGGGCGATCGCCGCCGGTCTAGGTCCCGTTGGCGTGGCCGCCGGCCTTTTAGCCTTTGTCATGGGGGCTGGGCCGGTGATGATGGCGGGGGCCGTAGCGGGGCTGGCGGCCTTTGGCCTCAAGCAGACTATGGCGGAGTGAGGCCAAAGGCATTGCCAATTTTAGATCTTCCGCCTGAACACCTCCCTGAACCAAGCTGACACCAGGGTCCGCCGTTCACCAGGTTTTATCTATGGTTTAATGATGGCTGAGTTGAACCATGCCCTTGCCCTCCTAGCGCCTGCTGTATGGATGCTCTAATTACCTCAGCCCTAGTTTTCGCCCTGGGGGCGGCCATGGGTAGTTTTATCAACGTAGTGGCGTACCGACTACCCGCTGGCCAGTCGCTGCTTTATCCTGGCTCCCATTGTCCCCGTTGCGGCCATGCCCTGACCGCCTACGACAACGTGCCCATCCTGGCCTGGCTATGGTTGTCCGGTCGTTGTCGCTACTGTCGAGGTTCGATTGCCAGGCGCTATCCCCTGACTGAGCTGGGCTGTGGCTTATTGTTCCTGGTCAGTTTTTGGCGTTTAGGGTGGTCCTGGTGGATCCCGGCCCACTGGGTGTTCCTGAGTTTATTGCTGTCCCTGGCCTTGATTGATCTAGATACCCTGACCCTGCCGGATCGTCTCACCCAGCCGGGGCTGGTGGCGGGGCTAGTGGCCCAGGGGCTGATACCCAGCCTGCAGGGAGAGGCCCTGGCATCGGTGCTAACGGCTATGATGGGAGGGGTTTTTGGCGCAGTGCTGGGCCTGTGGCTCTACGAGGTGATTAGTCTACTGGCCTCCCTGGCCCTGGGGCAGGCCGCCCTGGGGGGCGGTGACGCCAAACTGGCCGCCATGCTGGGGGCCTGGTTGGGCTGGCAGGGGTTACTGCTGAGCAGTTTTCTGGCCTGCGCCTTAGGGGCCCTGTTAGGGGGCGGGGCGATCGCCCTGGGCTGGCTCCAGCGTCGACAACCCATGCCCTTCGGTCCCTTTCTGGCGATCGGGGGGGGACTTACGGTGGGGTGGGGGAAGGAGTTAATCCATTTCTACCAATCCCTATTTTTGCCAGCCCTCTAGTACTTCGCAGTAATTCTGCAAGGGGGGCAGTGGTTAGTGGTCAGTGATCAGGAGACGTAAGTAAATTTCTCCCCTGCTCCCCCTCTCCTCTGCCCCCCCTCTCCCCTGCCCCCCTGCCCCCATGGTCTACGCCAACGCCTACCTGACCCTGGCCACCCAACAGTTCGCTGGGCTGGTGGCCTTCTACAGCGGTCTGTTACAGCAGCCTCCCGACCCCCATTGGCCCGATTACTATGCCGAATTTCAGGTGCCGGGTCTGCGCCTGGGGATCTTTTCCCCCCGGGCCGATCAGGCGGGGGAGTTCTGTGGTCGGGGGGCCAGTGCCATGAGCCTCTGCCTAACCGTAGAGGACCTGGGAGTCGCCATTGCCCACCTGGGGGCCCTGGGCTACCCGCCGGTTGGCCCGATCCGCTCCGCCAGTCACGGTCAGGAGGTTTACGCCTACGATCCAGATGGTAACCGATTGATTTTGCACCAACCCCGACCCCAGCCAGCTTGACCAGGAAGGTAAACCTATGGCCGTGATTCGTGTCCGTCACCACGTTAACCCATTGGCGGAAAAATACCAGGAGCCCGTGGCGGTTCCTGACTGGCGATCGATCTACCCCGATCCCCACCGTCCTCTGCACGTGGATATTGGCTGCGCCAAGGGGGTGTTTTTGCTGCAAATGGCGGAGTTAGAGCCGGAGTGGAACTTTCTAGGCCTAGAAATTCGCCGCCCACTGGTGCTCCAGGCCCAACATCGGCAGCACCAGGCCGGTCTTACCAATCTCCATATCATGTTTGCCAATGCTAATGTTTCCTTCCGCGCCCTGATCACCCAGGGCGAGGGTTGCCCCCCCCTACAGCGGGTGTCCATCCAGTTCCCTGACCCCTGGTTTAAGCTGCGCCACCACAAGCGACGAGTGTTGCAGCCCCAGTTGGTGGAGGACCTGGCCGCCCTTCTACCGCTAGGTGGAGAGGTGGTGATTCAGTCCGACGTGGAGGCGGTGGCCCTAGACATGATTACCCGTCTAGCCAGCGCCGGTGCCTTTTCCCAACACCCCCAAAACTGGCTAGAGGTCAGCCCCTTTCCAGCCCAAACTGACCGGGAGCGGGTTACCCTGGCCCAGGGTTTGCCTGTGTATCGAGCTCGCTTTGTCAAGACCGCCGGTGTCGCTCCCTAGGCTGGCTTCCCCCTCCCCGTGCCACTGTTACGATATGCTAAGATTTGCGAAAATCAAGGAAAAGGTTATGGCTAAGCGTTTTCTCCGCTCTTTATTGGGTGTCTCCTGGCTGGGTAGTCTGGGGGCATTGGCGATGGGTATGGTTTCCCCCGCCCTGGCCATGACCACGGCGGAGATCGCCGCAGAGCTCAACCAAATTCCGGTATTTCTAATCCGGGATGCCCAGGGTGAGAGTCTTAAGGCGGTGAGTGAATCCGAGCCCAATCTGCAGGCACCATTGGTATTTTTAGATGGACAATCCGCGGCTGGGGTGCTACAGCGGGTTGAGGCGGAAGGGCAACAGGCGAAAATTGAGGTGGTGGACCTGGGCACGGTCTATCAGCAGTCTGCCGAGGACGGCACTGCTGGTTCTTTGATGTACTTGCCCATTCGGTCTGAGCTAACGGCAGCAACACAGTTGCAGCCTGATTTTCAGGGTATTCCTCTATTCGTTCCCCGACGGGGTCAAACCGATTCCTACCTGCCCTTCATTCAGGGTGAGGAGGTTTCCCTACCGATGTTTTTCTCCCGCCAAGATTTACAAACCTATGTTGACTGGGTGTTTGAAGATGACCCTGCCGGTGCCCGGGAAATCGTGGTAGAAGTGCGCTCCCTGGAGTGGTTGTTGGCGACCATGGCAAGCACCACCGACCAGTCCATGAGTCAACAGTTGGGGCAGGTGAAGTTATTTCCCTCCACTGAAGTTCTAAAATTCTTGGATACGGTGCGCACCCAGCAGGGCAGCCAACCCCAATCTCAATCTCGACCCCAATCCCCACGTTAGGGAGAAACCATCTCCACGTAGATCACCGCTCCTCGGCGGCGATCTACGTGGAGATCTAAGCTCTGGTTATTGCGGTCTAACTGCACCAGGCTTGGAGTCTCGGTTACCACGAGCCAACCATAGTCGACTAGCTCGTCAACCAATTCGCCTACGGAGCGACCAATCCAGCCCTTGGTCAGGCGAGGGCTGAGGGTTTCGGTGGCGGTGATCGGGGTATCTGTAGGACTAAACGGGCTAACCCTGGATTGAATTTCTGGTGCCGCTGGGCTGACCACCTCATCTAGCACTGTGTCAAAGGGGAGGGAGTCTTGGGCCCTGATCGGATCGCCCACCAGGGAGAGAATCAGGGGAAAGGGAAGGGCAAAGAGTACTCTCTGGATCCGTTTAAGACGAACCATGGTGACAGGCTCCTGCAATGGTTATATGGAACGGAAAGGCTGTAGAAGGTCCATGTGGTGTAACAAAATTCTCCCTAACTGTTCAACCATTCCCCAGGCCACCCCTAAGCCAGTTTTGTTACACTAAGTAAACCATAGAATTTAATTTCCCGTTTTTTCCTTGCTGATGTTTTCCCTTCAGGATTGAAGAGCATGACGCTTGCCACCTCGCCCAGTCCCCTCCTTAAGACCACCGATCTACTGTCGCGGAGCTATGCGCCTCAACGCGATCGCTTTGATTCCTCCTGGCGACCTAGCCTGTCGACCCTGTTGGGTCTGGGGCGATCTGCCGGGGCTGACTTTATTGAGTTTTTTCTGGAGCGCAGCAATTATCTGGGGTGCCAGGCCGAGGAGGATGCGATTACCAGCATTTCCCCCAGAATTGTGACAGGGGCGGGGGTACGGGTATTTCTGGGTAAGGCTGATTGCTACGTCAGTACCAACGACCTCTCCTTCGACGGGCTGAAGACCGCCCTCGATAAAGCCCTATCGATTATGGGGTTGGCCCTACCCGGCCCGGCGGCCCCCATCGCCGAAATTAACCTGGAGCTCTTGCGGGACTACGCTGCGGCCCGAGGCAAAGACACCTGGTTAGAGAGCTGCAGTTCCATGGCGGCCATGGGTGAGGTGCTGTTGGCGGCCAACGATGCCCTGGCCCAGCGAGCCCGGCACGTGCAATCCCGGCGGGCGGTCTACTTCCGCGATTGGCAGGAGGTATTGGTGGCCGCCAGTGACGGCACCTTTGCCCGGGATATTCGCCTTACCCAGTCGGTGGCCTGTAATCTGCTCTGTGCCGATGGTGAGCACCGGGCCTCCATTGGGGAGCGGCGGGGGGATACCAGTAACCCCCAGTTTCTCACCACCTGGGATTACCAAGCCACCGCCGAGGCCGTAGCCGAGTCGGCGGGCAAAATGCTCTACGCCGACTACGTCGAATCCGGTAGCTACCCCGTAATTATGGCCAATGAGTTTGGCGGTGTGATCTTCCACGAAGCCTGTGGTCACCTGCTGGAAACCACCCAGATTGAGCGGGGTACTACCCCCTTTATGGATAAGAAGGGAGAGAAAATTGCCCACCCTAGCCTAACCGCCTGGGATGAGGGCCTTTCCGCTGATGCCTTTGGCACCATCGATATGGATGATGAGGGGATGCCCTCCCAACGTACCCTGTTGATCGAAAACGGGGTGTTACGCAACTTCCTCTGCGATCGGGCCGGCTCCATGCGCACCGGCCATCCCCGCACCGGTAGTGGGCGTCGCCAGGGCTATACCTACGCCGCCGCCTCTCGCATGCGCAATACCTACATTGCCCCGGGGGACTACAGCTTTGATCAATTGCTGGCCTCCGTGGATAAAGGGATCTACTGCAAAAAGATGGGAGGGGGCAGCGTCGGTCCCACTGGTCAATTTAACTTTGCCGTGGATGAGGCCTACCTGATTGAAAATGGCCAGATTACTAAGCCCCTGAAGGGGGCCACCCTGATTGGCGAAGCCACGGAAATTATGGACCGCATTTCCATGTGTTCCAATGACCTGGGCCTGGCCCCCGGATTCTGTGGTTCCGTTAGCGGCAGTATCTACGTCACCGTTGGCCAACCTCACCTGAAGGTGGATGGAATCACCGTCGGTGGTCGCTAAAACCCAGGTAGGGATAACTCAACCGCTAGGGTCGTCCCAGGGTCATTTCCCTTGGTAGATCCTGGTATCAATCTGGCCGTTTCTCCTGGCTGCTGAGTTCTGACTCCCGACCCCCTGCAAGGGTTGCCCAACCTATACCGCGAAGTACTCGTTTCTATATCTCCCTTACCATGCCTACTATTCAAGAGATTGCTAGCTACGCCGAAGCCGGCGCCAAAAAGCTGGGTATTGCCAAGTACGATGTCTATGGCGCCACGGTGGATGAAACCAGCGTTCAAGTAGATCGGGGCGATCCTAAACAAGTAAAGGCCTCTAACCGTTCCAGCGTGATTGTGCGGGTTTGGAATGACCAGGGTAAACTGGGGGTAACCTCCACCAGTGATGTGGATTCCGCCGGGATGGATCTGGCCCTGGCCATGGCTCGGGATGCCAGTCACTTTGGCGTCGAGGAGCATATTCCAGACTTTAGCCCGGAGGCGATCGCCCCCACGGCCCAGGTGCAGGTGGAAACCCTACCGGCCGCCCCAGTGGGGGATTTGATCCATACCCTGATCGAGGTGGAGCAGCAATTGCTGCAGGCCCATCCGGCGATCGCCAGCGTGCCCTACAATGGCCTAGCCCAGCGCAGCACCGATCGCTTTTATCTGAACAGCGCCGGAGCCCTGCGCCAGGAAGCCCGCACCTACGCCTCCGTCTATCTCTATAGCAAAACCGAACAAGCTGGCCGTAAGCCCCGCTCCGCCGGTGCCATGCGGGTCCACCATGGCCTTGATCGCCTGGACCTGCATGGCTGTGTACAGGAGGCGGCGGAGAAAACCATCAGCCACCTCAACTACGAAAAAATTAGCTCCGGTAAGTATCGGGTGGTCTTTTCCGCCGAGGCCTTTTTGAGCCTGCTGGGGGCCTTCTCTAACCTCTACAACGCCCAGAGTATTCTTGACCGCCGCAGCTTATCCACCGTGGATGACCTGGGGCAGGTGGTAGCCTCGCCCCTATTATCGGTCTACGACGACGCCCTCCACGTCGACAACATTGGGGTGGAAACCTTTGACGGCGAAGGTACCCCCACCCGGCGAGTGGGGCTGATTGAGCAAGGGGTTTTAACTCACTTCCTCCACAGTGCCGGTACGGCCAAACGCATGGGGGCTAGCCCCACCGGTCATGCCAGTATTGGGGCTAAGGTCACCGTTAGTCCCAGCTTTTACCACGTGCTGCCGGGTACAGAGCAACGGTCGGAATTTAGTCTGGAGGCCGCCGATCAGGTGGTGTTCGTTGACGATTTGCAAGCTCTTCATGCCGGTGTGAACGCTCTCCAGGGGTCCTTCTCCCTGCCCTTTGATGGCTGGCTCTACCACCGGGGGGAGCGGGTCAGCATTGAGTCGGCTACGGTGGCTGGTGACTTTCGGGAAGTACTGAAGGGGATCATTTACTTGGAACCGGAGCTGGAACTGACCCCGGCTGGCCTCAGCCCCCGGGTTTGGGTGGAGGGCTTGTCCATTACTGGCGAGGGTTAGGTCCCTGCTCTTAACAACGCCCTATAGGTCCTCCGGGTCGCCAGGCGACCCGGAGGACCTATAGGATTGAGCGGCCCCCTCCCTTGCCGATGGCTACGCCTATGATTGGGGGGATGGGGCCAGGGTAGCGGCGATCTGCTGCATCTTCTTAAAGATGTTGTAGAAGCCGTTGGCCCGGGAGGGGGTGAGGCTGACATCCAACCCCGTGTCCTTAATGAAGTCGGGGCTGAGGTTAAGGATTTGCTCTGGGGTGAGGCCGTTCATCCCCTGCACCAGCAGGGCTACCAAGCCCTTGGTGATTTGGGCATCGGAGTCAGCCCGATAGACCACCCCTCCCTGCTCTAGGGAGGCGGTGACAAACACCTGGGAGACGCAGCCCGGCACCTTGTTCTCGGGGGTTTTTTCCTGCTCCGGCAGGGGGTCAAGTTTCTTGGCGAACCATAGCAGCTGCTCGTAGCGGCGTTTGGGGTCGCTAGTTTGTTGAAAGCGGCTGACAATTTTCTC
>JAYKIM010000296.1:0-2657 GCA_035286245.1 Cyanobacteriota bacterium
CAGCTGTAGGGCTCTTAGGTTTGCCTTGTTGAAGCCCCCCTCGCCTAGCCATACCGTCAATAGTTTTGAAGTGCTCTGCCGGATTGTGCTTTCCAAGAATACTGGAAAGCTTGCTTCAGTTTTTCTGGACCCACTCAGGATTCAGACGATCGCTCAAAAGTTGAGCTTGAGTAGACGGTCTGACTCACTTCCGCCATGGGAAAAATAGCCATCGCTTTAAAACTACGGAGTAATGATTAGTCGCTATGACATCCTCCTATCCCCATCCCTACCAATCGATTACGACCCGGCATGGACGTTCGACCCTTTCTGGTTCGACTCCTACCGCCTACAGCCCCGTAGGGCACCCATTAGATCATCAATTACGGCAAACCTCCCCGGCTAGTCCTAACCTTTTAGACGCCCTGCTCCGTAACCTCAAGTACGATTTGGAACAGGTTGCCAATGTTATTGACCCGATCTTGACAGCAGCCCATCACTGTCGAGTTTCTGGTCGCTATTTGCAGGGCATCATGGTCGGTAACCAGGGATTTATGACCAGTAATCTTAACCGTCGCCAATATCTTCAGGTCACACCCTGTGGCTCTAACTGGCTGATCGGACGAGGGGTAGATTGCCCGCTGCTGGCGGTTGAGTTTGGCGTTGCCCCCTACCATGCCAGACTGAGTTTCAATCCGGAAGTGGGGTTTTCCCTGACTGACCTGGGCACGGCAATGGGGACCTTGGTAAACGGAAAGCCCCTAATTCCTTCCCATCCGTATCACCTTCAAGAAGGTGATGTGATTGCTATGGGTAGGCTTTGCTTTGAGTTTTTTGAAGAATTTTGCTTACCCTACGATGATGACGATAATCCCTAACGGGAGGGGCGCTGATAGCGCATACCGGGGAGGAGGGTAAGCAACCCCAGCAATTCTAGCTGAGCTAGACTACTCAGCAACTCACTGGTATTTTTCTCTACCTTCAGAGCAATTTGGTCCACGGTCATGGGTACCTGGTCAATGACCGCCAACACCTCCTGCAGATCTGCCGAGATCGGGGCGGATGAGAAGAGGAGTAGGGAATTACCATAACCGATAGCCGCAGGTTGGGTAGGATCTAACTGGGGAATTTTACCCAGCTCCTTAATTAAGGTGGTCTCATCCATGATGACCTGGGCCCCCTGGCGAATTAGGTCCAGGCACCCCAGGCTGGAGGGGTTATCGAGGCCCCCCGGCAGGGCGAATACCTCTCGGCCATAGTCATTGGCTAGCCGGGCCGTAATTAGAGCTCCCGATCGCAGGGGCGCTTCTGTTACCGCTACGATCCGGCTGAGGCCGGCAATAATCCGATTGCGGCGGGGAAAATGGGTTCGATCGGGGGGAGTGCCATTCTCGTACTCACTGAGCAGTAAGCCCTCCTGGGCAATGCGCTGTTGTAGATGCCGATTACTCCAGGGATAGGCCTGATCAACCCCGGTGCCGATCACTGCGATAGTCCGACCCCCACCCTCCAGGGTTTGACTGTGGGCCTCCCGATCAATGCCACTGGCCAGACCAGACACAATCACCACATCCTGGGCCACCAATTGCTGCACCAATCGTCGTGTCCAGCGTTGGCCGTAGTCAGAGGGAGTCCGGGTGCCGACAATGGCAACAGAGGGCATCGTCTGAAGAGCCAGGGCCAGTTCAGGGCGGCCTCGATAGTAAAGTAGGGGAGGCGGGTCAGTAATTTCAAACAGCAGCGCCGGGTATTCGCGGTCGGCGGGGGTCCAAAAGTTAGGATGGCGACGCTCCTGGACTGCAAGCAATTCCGCTGGGCACACCCGGCTTCGATAGTCCACCAGGCTAGCCCCCAGGCTGAGACCAATGCCCTCTACCTCCAGTAATTGGTTAACCTCCGCTCGCCAAGCCGACCCTAGGCTGCCAAAATGGCTGTGTAACCGTTTTAGGGTGACCGGTCCAACGCCATGGATCTGGGACCAGGCCACCCAGTAGGCCCGTTCACTGATTACTGGTGGAGTCGTCACCGGCATCCCTCAAGTTAGTCTTTCCTAGGATGCCCCAGGGCGGTCTAGGCCATCACCATGCCACCGTCGACATTAAAAACCTGCCCCGTAATGTAGGCCGCCGCCGGATCAGCCGCTAGAAAACGCACCATGCCAGCTACCTCTTGGGGCTGGCCAAACCGACCAAGGGGGATAAACTTGAGGATTTCCTCGCCATTGGGTAGATGATCGGTCATATCGGTGGCAATAAATCCGGGAGCGACCGCATTCACCGTAACCCCTCGGCTGGCCAGTTCCTTGGCGACGGTTTTGGTAAAGCCAATCACCCCTGCCTTAGCGGCGCTATAGTTAGCCTGGCCCGGGTTGCCCATTTGACCCGCCACCGAGGCAATGTTGATTACCCGGCCAGACCGTTGCTTGAGCATGACCTTGCTCACCGCTCGGGTACAGAGAAATACCCCGGTTAAATTTAGGTCAATCACCGCTTGCCAATCCTCTAGCTTCATTCGCAGCAACAGGGTGTCACGGGTAATACCGGCATTGTTAACCAGGATGTCAATGCGGCCAAAGTGATCCAGGGTTTGCTTGACCAGGTCCTCCACTTGATCGGCCTGGGCCACATCGGCCTGTAGGGCGATCGCCTCACCCCCATTAGCGCTAATCTCAGCGGCCA
>JAYKIM010000297.1:0-4688 GCA_035286245.1 Cyanobacteriota bacterium
CCTACCCGCTGGGTGGTGGACAACGCCGGAAGCCGGTACCCTGCTGGAGCGATCCTACCGTCACCTGCTAACCCACCTGGGCGCCGATCTATCCGTACCGCCGGGATCCTTTCCCTATAATTTGCTAGTGACTCGCCAGTGGATAGTGGTGGTCTGTCGCCGTCAGGACCGCTATCAGTCAATTCCGGTGAATTCCCTAGGCTTTGCCGGGTCCCTGCTGGTTAAGGATGAAGCCCAATTCGCCCTGGTTAAACACCTGGGACCGATGACTATTCTGCATCAGGTGGCTAAACAGGGCTAGGGCTCAATGTCCGCCTTCATCCGTTCCAGGGTTTGCTGCATCTGTTGAAACATGACATCTGGGGTCATGCCAAATTGGCCCAACTGGGTTTTTAACTGCTCGACGGTCATCTTGGCCATGAAGTCTTCCGACAGTTCAAACCGTTTCATGAAAATGTGGTATCGCTCCATCATCGACTCCATCTGGTCGATGAACATCTTTTTACCTTCGCGATCAAACTTGCCATAGCTACTGCCCAACTGCATCAAGGCTTGGTAGTCCTGAAACAGTTTCATGGCCTCTTGTTGTATGATTTCGGAGTCAAAAAATCCCATGGCCTGGTCGTTAGTCGCCTCAACTCGTCCTATAGATACGAGGGTAAGGGTTGGGGCGGGGTAGGGCAAAGGGGAGATATCCCTACTTAAGGACATAGATTCAAATTAAGGTACCTGAAGCATTGAGCGCTGTGTGATGCGCTCTCCCGGAAGGGGTAACACAAGAAATAGTTGCACAAAAATAAAACCGTTAAAATAGGGGACGGGTTCTTTCCATAGGAAACGTTTCCTCGACAGGATAGAGCTTTCACCTCAGTTAATTAAAGAACTTTCTGGAGAAGATAAGGTTTAAAGTGAGCAGAA
This sequence comes from Cyanobacteriota bacterium, assembly GCA_035286245.1. Taxonomy (GTDB): domain Bacteria; phylum Cyanobacteriota; class Cyanobacteriia; order Phormidesmidales; family Phormidesmidaceae; genus Nodosilinea. The sequence continues at coordinate 919 of JAYKIM010000297.1, forward strand.
AAATTCGAGTTCCACCAATCAAGTCTCAAGGTATCAAGACCAAGCTTGTGCCATGGATAGAAAGCATGCTCGCAGATGGTTTTAATGGTACCTGGATTGAACCCTTCATGGGTACAGGAGCGGTCGGGTTCAATATCGCACCTAAGAAAGCAATACTATGTGACAGTAACCCACACCTGATCAATTTCTACTCTAAAATTGCCTCTCAAGATATTACTCCAGGGGTTGTCAATGCCTTCCTTAATAAGGAAGGGGCGCTGCTTTGTGAAAAAGGCGAGAGTCATTACTACTACATCAGAGATAGGTTCAATGCTGAACACAACCCGCTTGATTTCCTTTTTGTCAATAGGGCGGGCTTCAACGGCATGATTAGATTTAACCGGAAAGGACACCTAAATATCCCATTTTGTCGGAAGCCCTCTCGCTTTGCTCAAGCTTATGTGACCAAAATTACTAATCAGGTCGCCTGGGTTTATAACCTGGTATCAACTGGTCAATACGAATTTATTTGTCAAGACTTCAGGCAAACTATCGATATGGCCAGGTCAGAGGATATCGTTTATTGTGATCCGCCATACATCAATAGATACGTTGATTATTACAACGGCTGGAAAGTAGAACATGAAAGTCAATTATTTATATCTCTTTCTGAATTCAACGGAAAATTTATCCTGTCAACCTGGCATCACAACAATTACCGAGAAAATGAGTTTATAAAAACTTTGTGGAACAAGTTTCCAATTGTTACGAGAGAGCACTTCTATCATGTTGGAGGCAGTGAGGATAACAGAAATCCTATGGTGGAGGCATTAGTCACCAATTTTACCCCAGTTTCCAACGTCCTTGAATTCCAGAAGCAAGACAACTAGAGCTGCTTGGAGAACGTTTGAAAGGTGACATAGAGTAACTTTAAGCGCCTCTACTATGGAGTACCTACTAGTACTCTATCAACCTTAACGTGATGGGTTGAGACCCGCAGGGGAGACGGGGAGATAGGGAGACGGAGAGAGACTTACTGCTCACTTAAATCTTGCTAGACCACTAGGAAAACAGAGGATTTCCACGATCGTAGTTGTCTGTGAATCGCCATAGCAGCCAGCAGTACGATGGGGACAAGACTGCTATGGAATTGCATAGCTGATTGCCAACCATTTTCCGGAGGGATCAGTGAGGACTAGAGGATCAGCTTAAGGAAGCGGGTGAACGGACTCGAACCGTCGACATTCAGCTTGGGAAGCTGACGTTCTACCACTGAACTACACCCGCTAGCCGTGGCAAGGAAAGCCCATGCCTACCCCAGAATTATAGATCTATTTATCCATCCTATGGGGTTGTGGCCAAGATTCTGGAGTCGGCGGGGTGACCGGGGGCGGAGTGACTCCCCGCAGGCGACGGAAGAGGTTGAAAACGCTCCCATTGAGCTGATCAAGGTAGGTGAACAGCACCGGCACCACCACCAGGGTGAGCAGGGTGGAGGTGGTAAATCCGCCGATGACGGCGATCGCCATGGGGCTGCGGGTCTCTCCCCCGGCCCCCAGTTCCAGAGCCAGGGGCACCATGCCCGCCACGGTGGATACCGAGGTCATGAGGATGGGCCGCAACCGGGTAACCCCGGCGTTGATGGCCGCCGCCCGGCGACTACTGCCCTCCTGGCGGGCGATCAGGGCGTAGTCCACCAGCAGGATAGAGTTCTTAGTGACCAGCCCCATCAGCAACACGATGCCAATCAGGGCGTAGAGGCCCATGGGTTTCTGGGCCACCAATAACCCCAACAGGGCCCCGCCAATGGAGAGGGGCAGGGCCGCCATCACCGTCACCGGGTGCAGGAAGTTGTTGTACAACAGCACTAGCACCGCGTAGATTAGCAGGATGGCGGTGGCCAGGGCCAGGGCAAAGCGACCAAAAATTTCCTTCATGATTTCCCCATCCCCCGCCGGTTGTTGGGTGACCCCATCCGGTAGGTTTTTCATGGCCGGTAGCTGGGCCACGGCGGCCAGCCCCTGACCCAGGGAAAGGCCCTGCAGGTTGGCTCCCAGGGTCACCTGGCGGGACCGATCAAAGCGATCGATTTGGGCCGGGCCACTACTAAAGTTCACCTGGGCCACCGCCGTCAGGGGGATCAACTCACCGCTCTGGCTGGGCACCCGCAGGGTCTGGAGGATAACCGGATCATCCCGAAAGCTGGGGTCAATCTGCACCCGAATTGGCACCTGGCGATCGCCCAGGTTGAAGTCCGCCAGGTTGGCGTCGCTATCCCCCAGGGTGGCCAGGGCGGCGGTGCGGGCAATGGCCTGTACCGTCACCCCCAGGTCGGCGGCCCGATCGCGATCGGGGATAATCTGCACCTCGGGCTTGACTAAACTGGCCGAGGAGCTGACATCCACCAGCCCCGGCACCTGACGCATATCTCGCACCAGGGCATCGGCCCCCTGTTGTAAACGGGTGGGATCATCCCCCTTTAACACCACCGTTAGATCCTTACCGTCCCCCGTGGCCCCCTGGGCCTGAAAACTAATCCGGGCGCCGGGAATCTGCTGAAAAACCGCCCGGGTCTGGTCCTGAAAGTCCCAGAGGGAGATATCCCGTTTCCCCTTGGGAACCAGCCGGGTGTAGAGGGTGGCCTGGTTGACACCGCTATCTCCCCCCATCAGGGAGAGCACGGTGGCAACGTTGTTGTCCTCTAGCAGAGATGTGGTCAGCCGGGTGGAAACCTGTTGCGTATCCGCCAGGGTGGACCCCGGCGGCAGCTCCACGGCGATGGTGGAGAGGCCGTCATCACTGCGATCAAAGAGGTTGGTGGGAATGTAGGGCACCAGGCGCAGACTACCCACAAAAAAGGCGATCGCCAGGGCCAGGGTGACCCCCCGATGGCGTAGGGACCAACTCAGGATGGCGCGATAGAGGCCTGGCCCCTGGGAATTCTCCTCGGGGTCGGCCGCCACGGGCTTAGGCTTTAACCAGTAGGCCGCCATGATCGGGGTTACCAGGCGGGCCACCAGGATGGAGAAGATGGTGGCGGTGGCCACGGTAACGCCAAAGGGCTTGAAGAACTGTCCGGGAATCCCCCCCATGAAGGCCACCGGCAGGAACACCACCACAATGGTGGCGGTGGAGGCCAACACCGCCAGACCCACCTCTGCGGTGGAGTCCAGGGTAGCCTGGTAGGGAGACTTACCCATGCGGCTATGGCGCTCCACATTCTCAATCTCGACGATGGCATCATCCACCAGGTTGCCCACCGCCAGGGTCAGGGCCAGCAGGGTCATGCTATTCAGGGTGTAGCCAAACCAGCGCAACACCAGAAAGGTGGGAATCATGGACAGGGGCAGGGCCAGGGAGGTAATAATGGTAGACCGCCAATCCCGCAAAAACAGACCCACCACAATTACCGCCAGGGCGCAACCCAGGATCAGGTCTTCGATCGAGGCCTGGTAGGATTCCCGAATGTCATCGGCCCGGGTAAAAATCAGATCAATGGAAATGTCCTCAGGCAGGGTCTTGAGGAGCTGATCCACCGCGGCCCTGACCCCATCTTCCACCGATACCAGGGTGGTACCGGTGCTGCGATAGACCGAAAAGGCCACCACCGGTTGATTATTGAACTGGGCCGCCTGGCGCGGTTCGCGATGGCTGAGTTCCACCTGACCGAGGCTACTCAGGGCAACGGGGGTACCGTTGGGCAAAATAATCAGCGAACTGGCCAGAGTTTCGACGCTATCGGCGCTCCCCAGGGTGCGAAAGCCCTGCTCCTGCCCCCCCAGGGTAGCCCG
>JAYKIM010000298.1:0-4519 GCA_035286245.1 Cyanobacteriota bacterium
GCTGAGGTTTTTGCTGAGGTGGGCGATGACCAGGCCTACCCCTCCCGTCTGGTGCGTCCCCAGGGGCAGCTCTACTGGCTACTCGATAGGGCGGCCGGGGAGGAGCTTGAGAAAATCCCTTGAACTAGGACTAGGTGGCGCAAATTAGATGATGCTTCAAGAGAGGAGTCCTAATTCAGCTGTCAGCACGCAGGAGCCAAGAGCAGTGGGGGTATTTCCGCCAGGCAATACTAGGGAGTGAGGGGCAATAATAAGCCCCCACTGCGCAGGGCAATGGGGGCGGTTTAGCATAGAAAGTTAAACTATAGGAAGGTAAGCGCTCCGAAAGGTTTGGGGCAGAACCCCGACCCAGTCAGAGTCATAACTAATGAACAAGCCTATATTCCCCAAAGCCTGTCGTCGGGGGAAGTCTCGGCAGACAAGCTTCACGGGAAGTTCACAAAACTTTATTCGGCAAAAACTTTCTCGCGGTTCTACCATTTTCCTCCGGACGGAACCGCAGGGCTTGACTAAAACTGGCCTAACCTGGCAGATCCTAAATTGTAGCCAGCGTATATCATAGTCCTGAGCTGATAGGGATTTTGGGGTACGACCGTGACGGCACATTGCTATGATTCCTATCGAGATCGCCCTGAAGGAGTGAGGAGCTAATCTATGCCTGGAATGCAAGGACTGATCATCTCCCTGGCCATAGTCTTTCTGATTGGTATCATTATTGGCTTCTATCTTCGTCAAGCCAGAATTAATGAACTGACCGAGGGGCTAAAGCGCAACCAAAAACGCCAGGAGGAACTGGAGGTGGAGCATCAACAACGGCTCCAGGCGGCCACCGAACAACTGCAACGGGACTACGAATCGCAACTGGCGGAACGGATTGAGGCCTATCAGGTCCAACATGAGGCTCGCTCAGAGCAACTGGAGGCGGAGTACCAGGCCCGCCATGGCGCGTTGGCACCTGCAGTGACCGGGGAGGAAGCCCAGCCCTATAGCCCATCCGTCCCAGCCCTGGAGACTAACCTGGCCGTTGAACAGCAGCTCCGACGTCAATACGAGACTCGCCTGCGGGAGGCGGCGGTAAAATTGCAGCGGGCCTACGACGACCATCTACGCCAGAAACTGGCGGAAGCTCGCCAGGCCTACGATCGCGACTACGAGAAACGGTTGACCGCTGTGCTGGAGCGTCATCATGATGAACTGCTGGAGCGTTCCCAGGGGGTAGATCCCGACGCAGCCAATCGACTGCAAATGATGCAGGAGAGTGTCCCCCCACCGACCCCGTCGGGTCCTGATTCAGATCAAATAGCTCGCTGGCGTCAAGAAGTCGAGGCGGAAGTGAGAGCGGACTATGAGACCCGATTGGCGGAAAAAATTGAGCAGTATCAGGAGGAACTCAGCCGTCGTACGGAGGACTTGCAGCAGGAGATGGAAAATCGCCTGCAGGTCCTGACCCAATCTAGACTGACACCCAGTGATCGATCAGCGGAGGAAACTCCTCTCAATCTAGAGGACTTAATCAATGCCGCCATTGATAACGCTTCAGCGGAAGCGACTCCCGGTTCCGATTCCCTTGATACCTTGCTGGGGGAGGGAAGCCCTGGGGATCAGGCTACCGCTGAGCTGTTGAGTAGCCTTGAAAGTCTTCAGGACCTTAATCCTTAGCCCATGACTCCTTGGCAATGGCAGTCCTGGGAAGGACGGGAATTTCTCACCTGCCAATTCCTCCAGGACTGGCGCCATGGTTTTTTTACCCGGGGTTTTTGGCCCCAAACCCCTGACCAATTAACCCCAATCCTTGATGCTACCGCAACGGCGCGACGGGTTAGGCAGGTGCATGGCAATCGGGTTGTCGTCCCTGGAGATTGCCAGATTCCTACCGATGATGGTCAATCCACCCTTCTGGTCGAGGCCGATGCCCTGGTTAGTGATGCCTCCAGCCAAGCCCTTTGGGTTTGCACTGCCGACTGCAGTCCGATCTTAATTGGCGATCCAGTGAGCGGCCGGGTTGCGGCCATCCATGCCGGCTGGCGAGGGACTGCCTTGAAAATTGTGCCCCACGCCGTGGACCAATTACAGGCCCAGGGTAGTCGCATTCCAGACCTGGTGGTGGCCATTGGCCCCGCCATTGCCGGGTCCGTTTACCAGGTCTCCCAGGCGGTGGCGGCCCAGGTGGCAGCTACCCTGTTAGATACAGTGGTGGATCCCCTCGAGATCGATGGATTAGCTGCCCTCCAACAGCTTGGGAATTCTCCCATCTTGCCTGACCCAGAACCGGGTAAGCAGCGGCTTGATGTGCGGCGGGCGAATTACTGGCAACTAATTCGCATGGGACTTGAGCCGCAACAGATTGCCATCGCCCCCCACTGCACCTTCCAGGAACCGGAGCGGTTTTTCTCCTACCGCCGCACCGGCGAAAAGTTAGTGCAATGGTCAGGGATTGTGAGCCGGTAAGGCGGTTCACCGTACCTCGTACCCCCAGCCAACCCTGATTAACCTATCTATACTAAGATAATCTTCAAGCTCTACTCTCTGTCCTAGTCCAAGCCAGAGACACGGTTAGAAAAGTGATATAGTATCTCGACCCTCCGAGATGGATCAGACATGACCCTAGACAAATATCGTCTCCGTTCTGACTTCTTAGGTACTCAGGTGATCACCCGAAACTCTGGCCAGCGCCTTGGCATCGTCAGCCAGGTCTGGGTAGATGTGGACCAACGACAGGTGGTGGCGGTTGGTTTGCGCGAAAATATTATGTCAGGGTTAGTGTCCAACACCCAACAGGTCATGCCCCTCACCAGCATCCGCCAAATTGGTGATGTGATCCTGGTGGACGATGATACCAGCCTGGATGATGAGTCTAACGTGGCTCCCTATAGCACCCTCATTAACTGTGAAGTGATTACGGAAACCGGAGAACCCCTGGGGCGAGTGCGGGGCTTTAAGTTTGATGTCACCAATGGACGGGTAGAAACCATTGTAATCGCCTCCTTTGGGTTACCTCAGATTCCCGACCAGGTGATTAGTACCTACGAACTCTCCATGGATGAGGTGGTCAGCAGTGGCCCCGACCGCTTAATTGTCTTTGAGGGGGCGGAGGAAAAACTGGTCCAGTTGAGTGTAGGACTGTTGGAGCGCCTCGGCATTGGTAGCCCTCCCTGGGAGCGCACCAGCGACGGCGAATACATTATGCCGGTTTCCACCGCCAACCAACTGCCCTCCGGGGTGCAGACCCCGGCGGAGTTTACCAAAGCCCGCACCCCCGCCAGGCAGGAATGCTGGAGTGACGACGACTGGGATGAGGCGGAGCTGGTGCAAGAACCCGCCAGGCGCAGCCAACCGGCTGAACGCTACCAGGCCGCTACCCTGGGGGAGACCCCTAACTGGAACAGCCCCACCCCACCCCCCTATGAGGTTGAGGTTAAGGACGCAGACTATCGAGAGATCAAGGATGATGTTTGGTCTGCCGAGGATGAAGCCGAGCCCTACCAGGCGCCGCCCGTGAATATTCCTCAAAAGAAAAAGGTGACCGAGTACGAAGAAGAGCTGGATTATTAGGGTTACCCGATCTACGGCTCTGGTACTGGGTGGGCTTGCTCTTCCGACTGTTGTTGGCGATAGACCATAGAAAGGCCCCCCCTAGCTGGGCCAGGGGGGGCTGTTTTGAGTGGGAGGTTGAACTCAGAGGGGTCCTGGTCAATCCTGGCGAGAGGGCCGGCGGCGATCGCGACGACGGGTACCCCCCGCCATGGCGTACTCGTAGCTGTCCTTGCCATAGCGGGCGGCCACGGCAATCAACATCCGCTCCGACAACGTCCGCAGCTGCTGTTCGCTATCCCGCACGGTTTGACCGGCGCGGTCGAGGGCAGAGATAAACTCGTTATAGGCCCCCACCTGGGCCCGCAGCGTGGCCATCGCCTTGCTGTAGGCCTGCAGAGAGAGCCCATGGCCCAGATCCAGAGCGGGATCGATGGACCGCAGCCCTGTCGCCCGCTGCTCTGCTTTTTCCAGGACTTGAGAGGTCCGTTTGATTCTGGTCATGTGATGCACCCTAAGGAATTAGATACGTAATGTAAGCTAATTCAGGAACTACATCTAGGATGCCATCCCCAATCGGGAATGCCCTCCAGATTTATTCGGAAAATAGGCCCTAAGGTTAATACTATCCCTCTCCGTAATTTCCCTCAGCAAAACCTGAGGAGGGGGTAAAGGGTTAGGGATGAGCGATCGGGGGCTGGCGAATAGGGAAAAATTCCCGGCAAAGGTTGATGGCACCGGTCCGTTTCCTGATCGGGGACGGAGGAATGTCGAAACATCCTTAACAAACCTTGGTTTCGCCCGTCCATTTCCTGATCAGTCGTCGCCAAAGATAAGAATTTCCTTGATAAACGTTGATCTACCCAAAGAATTTATTATGTTTAGCATGCCAAACATAGGAAAAACCTTAGGAAACCTAGGTTTTGCGAATAGTTTTATTATCGATCGCGAGTCAAAGATAGGGAAAACCTTAGGAAACCTTGATTCG
>JAYKIM010000299.1:0-3711 GCA_035286245.1 Cyanobacteriota bacterium
AAGTCAGCGTCGCCCGGTGGCCCTAAAGCTGGCGGGGGGATACCTGGTGGGTCCCGATAATGGGGTGTTAAGTGGGGTTTGTGATCGCTACCCGGTACAGCAGGCGGTCACCCTCGACCGACCGACCTACTGGCGTACCCCTAACCCCAGCCCCACTTTCCACGGTCGCGATATTTTTGCTCCGGTGGCGGGCTACCTGGCCACGGGCATTCCCCTGGGGGCTCTGGGTACCGCCATTAGCCCCGAATCCTTGGTGCGACTAGATATACCGCCGGTGAAAACCAACCCCCTGGGGCTGGAGGGCTGTATCCAGACCATTGATCACTTTGGCAACGGCATCACCACCATTGCTGCCGAGCACCTGGGCGATCGCCCCTGGCATTTGCTCCTGGGGACGACTTCCATTCCCCAGGCCACCACCTACGGTAGCGTCAGCCCCGATCAGCCCCTCGCCCTGGTGGGCAGCCATGGCTGGGTGGAAATTGCGGTTAATCAAGGCAATGCCCAGCTTCAACTGGGGTTTAACCGTTGGGACCGGGTCACTCTGCTGTGGACTTAACCTCTGGCCCTAGGGGGATGAGAGATGGCGAATATAGTCCCCCAAATGACCAGGGGTAAGATTAATACCAATGGCGGATTTGATCAGGTAGGCGAAGGCAAAGAGGCTCACACTAATCAGCAGGTTCACCCCCAGCAGTAAAACCATGGCGGTCAACCAGTTGAGGGCGGCGGTTAGGGGCCTGGTGGCCTGTTGTCGAGGAGACCGGCGCCGGTCCTTGCCCACAAAAAGGACAATAAAAAAACGACCCACCAGCAAATCAACGTCCACCCGTAGATCGATGATTTTGGGGGCTGGCTGGGGCAAAGCCAATTTAATCACCCGCTCCATTTCGCCCAATTGCTCGGCAGTTAGGGTAGCCCGAATCTCTGGCGCCATGGCCTCCAGGTAGGTGGTAGCGCTGCGGCTTTGGTAGGGACGCTCGTGAGTCCGAGGTCGATTAGAGGAATAGGAGGATAGTTTACTCATAAAAATAGCGGCTATAACGGCCTATAGGGTAAGAAAAGCGGGTTTAGGAATGAATGCAGCCCCTAGGCCCAATCCGACCAGGAGGAGAACCCAACTGCCCAATCGCCAGCAAAAACGAGCCTGTCGCGGCAGCCGTTGCAGGTCCTGGGTATAGTTGGCCAACAGGGTAAACAGCAGCACACTAGCCCCCCAAAAGAAAATGACACTAGTGGGCCACAGGCGATAGTCAAAATACTTAAGCCACAGAGGCGGCAGAATATTAAAGATGATCACCAGGCTAATCAAAACCGTAGCCCAGACACTGGCTAGGAAAATACCGGCCCGTCCAACCCAAAGCACATACACCATGGTCAGGAAGGTGCCTACCCAAATTAGCCAGGGGGAAGCCAGACAGGACAAACACCAGCCGAAACCCGCAAACCCAGCGCTAAGGGCAATCAAGCGCCCAATTAATGTTAAGTCAAATCGTAGAGATAGGGGATCCATGGATGTGTCACGTCAGGTTGACCGCCAAAATGTAGACTTAGCGTACCCTGGCTGCACCCACATGGTTACATCCTGATAGGCTCTATTCTCCCCTTTTCCGCTGGCGCCCAGGCCCATTGCTGAGGGTTAGGTTAGACTAGGACAATGAATAGGTCAGGTATGGGGTCGGCATCTGGGAATACTCAGAGCATCGCCAGCCTGATTGATGATGGCTGAGGTTTTGCGAGTTTAAGGATCTATGGGAACAGGTTCCGCGGCTGAGTTGGGGGTTGGTAAGGTGAAGCGCTATGCCAAAGCTACAGGGCTGATTACCATCCTTTGGTTGATGTGTCAGGTTTTTCTACCCCTATCCCCAGCCCTGGCGGATGCTACCAAGCAAGAAAAGGAGGGCCTTACCTATGGTCAACTACTGAAGAAAATTGACCAGGGCCTGGTGGAAAAAGTCGATCTAGATCAGACTCGAGACTTGGCCTACGTTCGCTTGGAGGGAGATGGAGCTAATCAACCCCCCCACCAAGTGATGCTATTTGCCAGCGATCGCAATTCCGAGTTAATTCGTCGGTTGCGTCAAAATCATGTTGATGTCGACATGCGGGACTCTTCTAATAACAGTGCCCTGGCCTGGCTCGCCACCAACTCCCTGCTGGGGTTGATTTTGATTTTAGGCCTGCTGATGCTGCTACGGCGGTCGGCGGGGGGAGCGGGGAATGCCATGAATTTCGGCCGGTCTAAGGCTCGCTTTCAAATGGAGGCTAAGACGGGGGTAGCCTTTGAGGATGTGGCCGGTATTGAGGAGGCCAAGGAAGAACTTCAGGAGGTGGTGTCCTTCCTCAAAAATCCCGAAAAGTTCACCGCCATTGGTGCCCGTATTCCCAAGGGGGTGCTATTGGTGGGGCAACCGGGTACGGGCAAAACCCTACTGGCTAAGGCGATCGCTGGCGAAGCTGGGGTCCCTTTCTTTAGTATTTCCGGCTCCGAGTTTGTTGAGATGTTTGTGGGGGTAGGGGCATCCCGGGTGCGGGATTTGTTCCGCAAAGCCAAGGAAAGCGCCCCCTGCATTGTGTTCATCGATGAAATTGATGCGGTTGGTCGCCAACGGGGAGCAGGGATTGGCGGCGGCAACGACGAACGGGAGCAGACCCTGAATCAACTCCTCACGGAAATGGATGGCTTCGAGGGTAACAGCGGTGTGATCGTCATTGCCGCCACTAACCGGGTTGATGTGCTCGATAGCGCCCTACTGCGACCGGGCCGGTTTGATCGACAGGTGGTGGTAGATTTGCCCACCTACAATGGTCGTCTGTCGATCCTGGAGGTGCATGCCCGCAACAAGAAAATTGCCCCGGAAGTCTCCCTGCCGGTGATTGCCCGGCGTACCCCCGGTTTTTCCGGCGCCTCCCTGGCCAACCTATTAAACGAAGCGGCTATTCTCACCGCCCGTCGTCGCAAGGAAGCCATGACCATGCAGGAGGTAGAGGATGCCATGGATCGGGTGACCATCGGCCTGAGTCTCACCCCACTACTGGATAGCCGACGCAAACGTATGACCGCCTACCATGAGGTGGGTCATGCCCTGCTCACTACCCTTCTCCAACATGCCGATGAACTGAATAAGGTGACCATTATTCCCCGGTCCGGTGGCATTGAGGGCTTTACCCAGTTCCTCCCCAACGAAGACACCATTGACAGTGGTCTCTACAGCCGCAATTGGCTACTCGATCGGATTACCGTATCCCTGGGTGGTTTGGCGGCGGAAGCCGAGGTGTTTGGTGATGACGAGACCTCGACGGGGGCCAGTAACGATATTCAACAGGTGAGTAACCTGGCTCGTCAAATGGTTACCCTCTACGGCATGTCTGAACTGGGCCCGCTAGCCCTGGAGAGCATGGATAATCAGGTGTTTCTCGGGCGAAACCTGATGCCCCGCAGTGAAGTGTCGGAGGAAATGGCCAGTAAAATTGATGCTAAAGTTCGGGAAATTGCCCTCGGCTGCCTGGCCCAGGCTCGCCAAACCTTACGTCAACACCGGTCCTTAATGGATCAATTGGTGGATCTCCTGATGGAACGGGAAACCATCGATGGAGAAGAATTTCGCCAAATTGTGCGACGATCCACCGAAATTCCCGCTAAGGCGATGGTCAAGTCGGTTTGACGGGCTGCTGAAAAACCCAGGAGACTGTCCATAGTGCCATGGGGTC
>JAYKIM010000300.1:0-5647 GCA_035286245.1 Cyanobacteriota bacterium
CCGAGATGGTCTAAATCCTCGATTTTCAAGGGAGGCACCTACCGCTAGAAGGACTACCTTTTAGCCTAGAACACCCCACATCTTTTATTCCCTGTCAACCTGCGGAATGTAGGTTAGTTTCTTGCCAGGCTGGGTATTTTAAACTTAGTCATTGCTTACTTTTACCCCGACTAGGGTCGGGGTTTTTTGTACCCAAGCCCAGGCCAGATCAGTTAAAAACCCTCCGCCTTACTATCCCGCACTAAAGGCAGATAGTGGATGGGGCATTGGGGGATGGGTTCCTCCAGGTCATGGCGATACCAGAGCTGGTGGCAACTAGCCACCGGGCAGCGATAGCGGGGGCTTTCCACCCGTGAGATGCTACCCACCAGGGGTGGATAGCCCACCTCTGCAGAGGCCGAACCGTCCGCGTCATCTAACGGGTTTTGGCTTGTCATCCTACTGACCTCCCAAGCGGCTGATACCAATAGTGACACTAAAACTAGGGTATCCGGTGAGGCGGTGGTTTGCAAAGACTAGCCTCGTTGGTAAAGAATCTGCATAATCCGGGAGCCTGGCTCGCTGAGGGCATCCCGGGCGATGGTGGCCACCTGCCCGCTGACGCTAGCCCGGTACTCCGCCACCACGTCACCAAAGGCATTGCGCTGGCAGGCCACCAGCTGGCCAGGGCTGACCGGGGATTGCAGGTCCACCCGTAGATCGAGAAAGCCGCCGGTGCGGGAGCGAATGGTTTCAAAGGCGTTCCCCTGGTAGGTGGCGACGGTGGTGCCGGTGCGCCCCAGGGACCCTGCCACCATCCCGTAATGCTTACAGAGGTTAAGGGTGCCCTCCACCGCCAGGGCAATCTTGGCCGAATCAAACCGACGGGGGCTACCAATTTCCACCGTCAAGGCAGGGATGCCCGCCTGCACCAGGGTGGTTTCCAGGCTACCCGCCTCCCCGGGGTCGTCCTTCAACTGCTCCACTGGAAATAGTTCTGCCATCTGACGGATGGTGGGTTGCCCCAGGTCAGCATAAATAAATAGGGTAAAATCGCTGCCGGTGGAGATGGTGTGAAAGTCCACCGCCAGGTCCAGGTTGGGCTGTAGCAGCCCCCGCCAGAGCAGGGCGGCATGGCGACTGGCGGGGTTGTCACCGTTGTCATCGCCGGGCCAGACCCGATTCATATTAACGGTGAGACCGCCGCCATAGGCCAGGGGCCAACGACTCTGGGTAAACTCCAGGGCAGCCCGGGATAGGCCCAACACAGCGATCGCACTACCGGCCAGGGTGGTGGGGTCCAGGGCTGCCATCACCTCCTGGACCGCCTTCATGGAACTGAGCTCATCGCCGTGGACCCCGGCGATCAGCCCTAACCGTCGACCTGGCTGCACTCCCCGGGCCACCAGCAGGGGCACGTACCAGTGTTGACCGCTGCCCATGGTCACCCCCTGGAAGAAAAACCGGTGGGTTTGGCCAGCGGCCAGATCCGCCAGGTTGAGGTGCCGAATCACCGGTACCCCCTGCAGGGTATCACCGGTGTAGTTAGTGGGAAGGGATGGGGTGGTCATAGGTTGAGTCTGGGGATGCCCGTTACAAGAGCACCTTAGAAGGGTACGTCCTGATCGGGATGGGAGGGTTGGTTGGCGGCAGCCTCCGAGGGACGCAGGGGCCCCTCCCCCAACAGTCGATTGATCTCCTCATCGGGGTCTACCACCTGGCCGTTAAAGAACTGGGCAAAGGTCTTCACCGCCCGGTCAAGGTCACTTAGGGGTTCCGGCAGGTGACCAGGGTTGGGGGCCAGCGCGGGGGCCTCTGCCACTGGACTGGAGGGGGAGGAAGGGGGGGAGTAGGGAGCGGTGATCGGTTCCTGGGGTGGGGGGCTGACGACGGGCGGGGCAGGGGCGGCCACGGGGGCCTCAGGCTTTGGGTCGGGTAACACCTCCAGGGACACCTGCACCTTGCGTCCCAGCACCTTTTCAAAGGCCGCCGCTATGTTCTCAGCCCGGCCCTGGGCCATCTTAAATAGGGGTCGGGAATTAATGCCCACCCGGGCGACCGCCTGGTCAAGAAACAGTAAACTGCCCTGCTGTTGCATCAGGGCACGGGTGCCCAGGGGCTCGAGGACAGCGATCACCCGGGCCCAGGTGGGCTCCAGTTGGCTAAGATCGCCCTCCTCCAGGGACAGGCTGACCATCTCCAGGGGGGCAGAAACCGCTGGCGCCGGGTTTACCACTGCCGCCACAGGGGCGGGGGGAGTGACGGCGGGGGCGGAGGCCGGGGGCTGTACTTGAGCTACCGGCGGGCTCACCGGTACGGCCACGGGGGCCACTGCTTGCGCTCCAACCGGGCTGGGGGCGAACAGGCCCAGTAGGGTAACCTCTAGCCAAAGACGGGGTTGGGTAGTATTTTTTACCTGCACCTCAGCACTGCGCAGGTGTTGTTGCCCCAGTAGTAGGCGAGGGGTCTCCACCTCGGCCACCAGGGCCTGCATATCGGCCCAGGTGGGGGGGGTGACCGCCACCATTTCCGGGCGATCGGGGGCGGTTTTAGCGATCAACAAATCTCGATAGAAGCCCGCCAGGTTTTGCAGCACGATCAAGGGCTCCCGACCCCGGTCCATCAGCTGCCGAGCCTGCTCCAGCACCGCCGGGCCATCCTCCGCCAGCACCCGCTGCACCAGGGTGAGCAGGTCCCGTTCCGGCACCGCCCCCACCAGATCCCATACCGCCTCCGCCGTCACCGGCGGCTCTAGCAAACTGAGCTGATCCAGCAGACTTTGGGCATCCCGCAGCCCCCCCTGGGAAACCTGGGCCACCAACCGCAGGGCCGGGTCCTCAATGGCGATCGCCTCAGTATCCGCGATCGCCCGCAGGTGACCCACCATCGGCTCCAGGGGAATGCGGCGGTAATCAAACCGCTGACAACGGGAAATAATCGTCGGCAACACCCGCTGGGGGTCGGTGGTGGCCAGCACAAACACCACCTTCGGCGGTGGCTCCTCCAGGGTTTTGAGCAGGGCGTTAAAGGCGGCGGTGCTGAGCATATGGCACTCATCAATCACGTAGACCTTATAACGACACTGCACCGGAGCAAACTGGGCCCGTTCAATCAGTTCCCGGATATTGTCCACCCCGGTGTTGCTGGCGGCGTCGATTTCAATGAAGTCGAGGGCGGAGCCATTGGTAATGGAGCGGCAGGTGGCGCATTGACCGCAGGGTTCGGGGGTGGGTTGGTCCTGGGCGATGCAGTTGAGGGATTTGGCCAAAATCCGAGCGCTGGAGGTTTTGCCCGTTCCCCGGGGACCGCAGAATAGGTAAGCGGGGGCGATCCGGCCCTGGCGGAGGGCATTGGTGAGGGTGGTGGCGATCGCAGCTTGACCTATCAACTGGCTAAAGGTCTGGGGGCGATACTTATGGTGCAGAGGTTCGTAGGCCATAGTACTAAGATACAGCGCCCCCAGCGGAATGGATATGGCCAGAGGCTTCTGGGCTAATATCTTCTAGCCTGGCCCGAAGCCTTTTCCCTTGGCGCCAGCCCCTATCTTAGGTCTTTGTGAGCTACTAAACCTGCGAGTACTTTTCAAATAGTTCCATTAATCGTCCCGCCTCCACCTTGGCGTCATGTAGTTTTGCAACACGTTCCGCTCCGATCTTACCCATACGTTCTAACTCTGAAATTGGTGTGTTTAAGACTTGGCGCATGGCGTCAGCAAGAGCATCTACTGAACCAGATGGGACTAACCAACCACATTCACCGGGCTTCACCAATTCTGGGATACCTGCTACATAGGTACTAAGAACAGGCCGACCCAGGGCCAGTGACTCCATAAATACAACCGGCAATCCCTCTGCAAAACTGGGCAAAACCATGATCTGAGCATTTAGGATACTCTGTTGCACTTCCACGTTAGTGGCCCAACCGGTGATTTCTATATAGTCTTGCAGTCTGAGCCTATCAATTAGTGTCTCAATTTGACCTCTTAGGGGGCCATCTCCGACCAAGATCACTTTGAACTTCAGTCCTTCTGAGGCTAATTTGCTGACTGCTTGAACCAGTACGAAATGTCCCTTTTGCTCACCCAAACGGCCAACAGATACAAATCGAGGTTCGGCTGGCAGGGGCTGGGGTTCCTGCTCTAAAAAGAGCCGATCTACACCACAATGGACAACATGGATTTTCGACCAGTGGCTATGGTCAGACCAGCAAGATAGCCTACTTTTAGTGAATTCAGAGATCGCAACAACAAAGGCCGCGTATTGGATCTTCTCTGGAATCGCCAATGCCTCAGGGTTGTCAAACTCGTGGGGTCCGTGAACCGTGAAGCTATAGGAAGGGCCTCCCAATACTCGACACAACATGGCTACAGAGGCAGGGTTAGAACCAAAATGGGCATGGATATGGTTAATAGCCAAACTTTTGCACCAATCTAGTACTACACACGCTTCAACTAAGTAAGCCAGATTAACAACTATGCCTCGATCGGATTTTCGACCTATTTTTAAGGCGAGCCGTAGGGCATTGAAAAAGCGACGAGGCCGAGAAAAGCCTGTCCGAACGACAGACAATAGCAATTTTGCCCATCCCAAATCGAAGATGAACCAGGTCTTAGCTAGCTCCTGCTGGTCGGCGACATCGACTAACTTAGACTCTGGGCGACGAATGGAAAAGCGGGATACACTTAACCCCTTCGCTTCCAATTCAACAATCTCCCGGCGAATGAAAGTACAGCTGGCGTAGGGATGCTGATTCATTAAATAAGAAATTTTCATAATAGGAGACCAGGCTTTGCCAAACTCTTATAGGGTTATCTTTTATCGTTTTCTATATAGCAGTCAAAACAGTATCCCCATGGCAGGGGAACCTTTACAGAACCACCCCCTCCTGTGAAGAGCCGATGAGTACATAGCTCTACGCAAGCGGTTCGGGCTATTGGGATACAAAGGAATGGGGGGGCGTTGTCCCCACCCAGGGGGTCTATCCCTACCCCTTTCTAACCAGTCCTTTGGTTGCTATATTACCCGATTAACCGGGAACTTTTTAGGGCGGATGTCACCGTTACTCCCAACGGACTGAGCAACCCCACGGGCAAAATCGCCTTCCTTTAGTTGGTCGTAATTCTTGCCTTACCCTGGAGTTCGGTATCCCCCTCCCCCTAAGCCAAGGGTCTTATGGAAGAATCTTAATCAGAAACTTGTTGTCGTTGCGTGTAAAAGGCTTGCTCCCTTGAAACAATTCCTCTGGACCTCCTACAAACGACTACTGATGGGTTTTGTATTGATGGTTACCATGGTGGTAACGGTGATGCCGGCGGCGGCCCTGGCTCAGACCCCTGCGGCGCTGACCAACCAGAGCTTTGTGGCGACGGCGGTGCGCCGGGTTGGCCCCGCCGTGGTGCGGATTGATACTGAAAAAACCATTACCCGTCAGTTTCCCACTCCCTTCTATGACGATCCCTTCCTGCGGGACTTTTTTGGCGGTCTACCGCGCCAATCCCAGGAGGAACTACTGCGGGGCCAGGGGTCGGGCTTTATTATCGATCGCTCCGGCAATATTCTCACCAATGCCCACGTGGTGAACGGCGCTGATCGGGTGGTAGTTACCCTCAAGGATTGCCGTAGTTTTGAGGCGGTTGTGGAGGTGGTAGATGAGGTCACCGATCTAGCCG
>JAYKIM010000301.1:0-3018 GCA_035286245.1 Cyanobacteriota bacterium
GAGGGGTCGCTCTATACCCTGGACGGGCTGGATAACCTGCGCTTTAGGGTGAGCTATCGGCAAAGCTTTAATCGGGGGGAGTATTACCAACACCGCCAGTGGCAGGTGGAATCTGTCGAGACAGGGGAAGAGCAAGGAGGGGCTACACTTGAAGGCTAAAGGCCGGCCCACTGGGTTGGTATGGTGTTACACCCATCCCCCTGCTCGGTTTTAATTTGCCCCAGCAAGGTGGGCATGACCACGCATTTTCGGCCACTGCCATTGGGAGAGTTGGTTTCGTAGACCTCGATTTTGAAGGGCACCCGGCTGCGGTCTGGGTTGCCTAAAAAATCCAGGGTGAAGCAGGGCTTGTCGATACTGTCGCAGAGACCTGATGATGTGGTGGTGATCGGTTGCCAGGTGGTTTGGGCGATGCCATCGTTATCAAAGCCCCGAAAGGCCCTCAGGCGAATGGTGCCTTCCGGAATGCCCTGATCGCCGAGAACCTGCTGGCGAGAGTCTTCAAAGGTGGCACCGACGGCCCCGTAACGAATCTGGGGCCGATCGGTGGGATTCACATCAACCCAGATCTGGATCGGGGTGCGTCTTTGCTGGGCATCGCTTTGTAGCTTATTGAGATTTGCCACCAGGTCACTTTGTACCGATGTAATCCGTTGGCGGTTGACAAAGGCTAGCCACCCCGGGGCGGCGATACCCGCCAACACGGCGGCGATGATGATCACCACCAGCACTTCGATCAGGGTGAAGCCAGAAGATGGGGTGAGGGAGTTAGGTCGGTGGGGGCGATACATGGTGGCTAGGCGGGGGTAGATGGCGTTCTTTAGATTAACCAAGCTGGATGGGGAGGCGGAGCCTGCCCCTATGGTATCCCAGGGGGAGAACAAGCTGGGATCAAGAGTTATGAGGGATTTTTGTCTAGCACCCCCCGCACCAGGATTTCTGACTCGAGGGTGGGCAGGCTGCTGGCCCGGGCCAGGAAACCCAGGGGAGAGGTTTGGTTGTTGGGCTCGTAAACACCGCCCTGCAGGTAGACCCTAACCACCTGGTTAGCCCCAATCGCCCCGTCATCGGCGGTGCCACTGCTGACGCAGACGTGGAAACTTTTGGGAGTGGCGGGGGTCTGGGTGTAACCCGTGGGGCAGAGGGTCTGGGTGGTGGGGGTATCAGGTCGGTTGACGTAGTCTGTCAGCACCAAAACGCTACTGGCGGGGGTACCGGTATTCCCAGAGTCACAGGGGTTGCCAGGGTCGCGACCCGGGGGTCTACTCCAATGACGAAAGGAGTTACAGGTTCCGCTAGGGTCTGAGTAGCCTCTTCGTTGTTGAAGGGTCCTGATGTTGCTGTATTTAGAGAGTTCGTAGCGCAGAATTCTAGATTTACCGCCCCAGATGTCGTTGGCCGCGTTCTGTTGCTGCAGGTAAAGCACCAAGCTATAGGTACCCTGACGGACCCTGAGGGTGTTGCACTCCGCACTATTACTGTTACAGGCTGCAGCACTAATTTGGCTAACATCCACCGGGTCAAATCGCCAAAAGGCCAAAACTGGTTCGGCCCCGGTCGGGAGGCTGGTGCCTAATTGAGCCAGGAGGGTATCGGTGGTAACAGGGGGGTCAGCGGGATCAACAATGGCAGTAGGCTGGGGATAGACGTAGACCGCTTCCCGCACATCGCGACTGATGTAGTCGATGGCCCGTTGCATATCCTGTTGGGTGCGGGTTAGCACCTCTTCGCGGCGGTTGATTTGGAGGAGTTCGATCACCAGGTAAAGTAAGCCGCCCACAATAATAGAGCCAACAATTAGGGTGACCAGCAATTCAATTAACGTAAAACCTCGAACACCTGATCTACGAACTTTTACAAGTCGGAGAAAAAACTTAGAATTGAAGGACTTTGTAGCCATGGCATAGATAATTTTTAGGATAGCAGCTCAAAATATTCAGGTAAATCGTTGATAGCGCACCATGACCTTTGGCAACGATTAATTACTACAATAATCTGGCGTTTCTCCAGTTACTGAACTGTTAGCACCGGTGTAATTAAACAGATCACAAAGAGAGGCCCTATCTTCACCTCTAGCTATGGTGGTGTAGAGCGCGGCTAGAGGACGTTCTGCGCGCTTGCCCTGCCCCCCAGTCATCGCTAAGGATAGGGCTTCCGTATCCAGGTTGGCACTGTTGGAGATAACGGCGTTATAGTCATAGACCCGTACCCCCATGGCAAAAGTGACGTCTGGGTCACGGGTTAATCCCTGAGCGCGGTAAATTTGTACAGCAAAGTCGCAGCTATTATCCTGCACGCAATTTTGGCTGACAACGTTACCCGCTTCCGGAGGGTTCAGTTTAATCCCCAGGGTTTTGGTACCGTTATCCAATACACTCCGACTGGCAACTACGGTTGCAGAAGGTGGACCATAACCTTGCACTGCATTATCAGCCAGAGTGGACACCCTGGGGGGGAAAAACTCTGCATTAGCTTGACTATCTAACCCTTGCTCCACCGCCAGACGGACCCGGTCAATTTCGCTTTGGGCTAGTTTCAGGGCCTGGTCAGATTTCTGACTTTGTACCCGGGTGGCCACGGCAACCACCAAGGCAGGGGCAATGGCACTGGCTAGCAGAGCCACCATGAGAATGGCCACCAGGCACTCAATCAGAGTGAGGCCCTGATTGCCTTCTAAAGAAGCCCTGAGTTTGATGGCGATCGCCAGAGTCTTTTTAAAGCGATTGGCTCGATAAAGCATGGGCAGGATAATCAATAGATAAGTAGGATTCAAGAACCTAGTCACGTCCTGGTAAGGGACAGAGGTCCTGAGTCAACAGGGGATTACCATTCCTATCAGTAGGTAAGCCCCCGTCAGCATCGCGGGCACAGCGCAGGTTAAGGGTGTAAGGATCATCCGCAGGGACTTCCCGGTAGTATTCGCTGCGGGGCGCACCAAAGAAGACAAAGCGGCGGGCCGCTGGAGCAGGGGGCACGTAGAGAAGACCTACATCATACCCCCAGCGGCGGTTAGGTGCT
>JAYKIM010000302.1:0-8694 GCA_035286245.1 Cyanobacteriota bacterium
TGCAGTCCCGCCAGAGCTGCTCCACCGCCGGCAAAATCACCGGATTGCCAGCGCTGAGGTTAATAAACTCCTGCCCCTGCCCCGCCCTGAGGGTTTCGATGATGTCCTTCATAATCGCCCGTACCCCAGTCAGGTAGGACATTTGCTCGCCAAATTGGGTCAACCGGGGGGACATGGGGAAATCTCACGCAAGGGGGTTAGGGCTGGGCCCCGATGGACCCCTCTGAGCCTGCTCAACCGATCCCGACAGGGAGGGACTGGCACGGCTCAGAGTAGGGATATTACCAGATTAAATGGGGAATTCTCCGCCTGGGGAGCGCGTTAGGATCAAAGCAGGCCCAATCCCTTTTACCTATCTACTGTTTGGGTCGGGAGGTGGCGATGGCCAAGGTCAATTCTATCCCCCAGGGTGGAGCCCAGGGCCCCACCAACAGCGAAGCCCAGGTAAGGTCCCCCCTTAACCGAACCCCAGAGGGCCCAGCCTATGCCGATCAACGGCAAAGCATGGTGCAACATCAGCTGGTCAGCCGGGGTATTACCGATGCCAGGGTGCTCAATGCCATGCTCACCGTGCCCCGCCATTGTTTTGTGCCGGCCGGTGAGGTCACCTGTGCCTACCGGGATGAACCCCTGCCCACCAGCCATGGTCAAACCATTTCCCAACCCTATATTGTGGCCTTCATGACCGACGCGGCCGCCATTCCCGCCCACGGGCGGGTGCTGGAGGTGGGCACTGGCTCGGGTTACCAGGCGGCGGTGCTGGCCCAGCTTGCCACGGAGGTTTACTCCGTAGAAATCATCGAGCCCCTGGCCCAGCGAGCCAGTCAGACCCTGCAACGGCTGGGCTACAGCAACGTCCATGTGAAGCAGGGGAACGGCTACGAAGGCTGGCCAGAACACGCTCCCTACGATGCCATCCTGGTGACGGCGGCCCCCACTCGCGTCCCCTCCGCCCTGGTGGATCAGCTGGCCATGGGGGGCAAACTGGTGGTACCGGTGGGTTACTCCAGCCAGACCATCCTGGTGATCACCCGCCACCTCACCGGTCTATCCACCGAATACACCATTCCCGTGCGGTTTGTGCCAATGGTAGGGGAAGGGGCCTAGCCTGGATGATTCAGAGGTAGTGACAGCCATCAACCATAATCGCCCTCCTGCCCTAATTGGCCCCCATGTCCACCCTTGATCGCAAACTCTACCGGGACCTGGCTAGCCTCAGGGGGCAGGTGCTGGCGATCGCGTTGATCGTCACCTGCGGCATCACCAGCCTGGTGACCATGACCAGCACCTACCAATCCCTGTTGTGGTCCCAACAGCAGTACTACGAGCAGTACCGTTTCACCGAGGTGTTTGCCTCCCTAAAGCGGGCTCCCGCCTCGGTGATGGAGGAGATTCTAGCCATTCCGGGGGTGAATCAGGGGCGATCGCGGGTGGTGCAGGCGGTCACCCTGGATGTGCCGGGGCTGGCGGACCCGGCCCTGGGGCGACTGATCTCCATCCCCAGCCAACCCCAGCCCCTGCTGAATGACATTGTGCTGCGATCGGGGCGGTATCTCGAGCCCGGTCGCCCCGATCAGGTGATCGCCAGTGAGGCCTTTGTGCGGGCTAACCACCTCCGCCTGGGGGATAGCATCAACGCCATCATCAATGGCCGTTGGCAGGCCCTATCCATTGTCGGTACCGCCCTCTCCCCGGAATACATCTACGAAATCAGCGGCGCCGAGCTACTGCCCGATAACCGCCGCTTTGGGGTGTTCTGGATGGAGGAGGAGGCCCTGGCCAGTGCCTTCGACCTGCGGGGCGGCTTCAACGATGTGGTGCTCACCCTCACCCCCGGCACCAACCCCGCCGCCGTAATTTTCCAACTCGATCGCATTCTCGAACCCTACGGGGGCCTGGGGGCCTACGATCGCAGCCAGCAACTCTCCCACCGCTTCCTCAGCGACGACCTGACCGGGTTACAGGTGATGGCCCTGGTTTTGCCCCTGATCTTCCTCTCCATCGCCGCCTTCCTGGTGAATACGGTGCTGGCCCGGCTGATCCGCACCCAACGGGATCAAATTGCCGTGATCAAGGCCTTTGGCTACAGCAACCTGGAGGTGGGGCTGCACTTCCTCAAGTTCGTCCTGGTGGTGGTGCTGCTGGGGACCAGTCTGGGGCTGGGGCTGGGCTACGGGCTGGGCCGCCTGTTTACCCAGTTCTATGGGCACTATTACCAATTCCCCGCCATGGCCTATCGGACCAGTGGGGAAGTGATGGTGGGGGCGATCTCCGTCAGCTTAGGGGCCGCCCTGGCCGGCGCCTACCAGGCGGTCAGCGCCGTGGTCAGCCTGCCCCCGGCCCAGGCCATGGCCCCGGAACCCCCCGCCCGGTTTCACACCACCCTGATCGAACGGCTGGGGTTGCAGCCCTGGCTCTCCCCCCCCTGGCGAATGATCGGGCGCAACCTGGAACGCCGCCCCCAGCAAGCCCTGCTCTCCATGGTGGGGATTGCCCTCGGAGTAGCCATGCTGGTGGTGGGGCGCTACTTCAGCGACGGTATGGCCCTGATCATTGACCGCCAGTTCTACCAGGTGCAGCGCCATGACCTCACCCTGGTCTTCCAACAACCCCTGGGGGAGCGGGTCGCCTACGACCTGGCCCACCTGCCGGGGGTGATGCAGGTGGAACCCTTTCGAACGGTGCCGGTGCGGTTGCGCTTTGAGCACCGATCCCGGCGGGTGGCGCTCACCGGCCTGACCAACCCCAGCACCCTGCAACAACTGCTGGATGAGCAGGGCCATCGTCGCCCCCTGCCCCCCCAGGGACTGGTGCTCACCACCAAGCTGGCGGAACTGCTGGGGGTGGAGGTGGGCCAGACCCTATACCTGGAGGGGCTGGAGGGAGAGCGACCGGTGCGGCAGGTGCCGGTGGTGGGGCGAGTGGATGAGCTGGTGGGGCTGGCGGCCTACATGGATCGCCATGCCCTCAGCGCCCTGCTGGGGGAGGCCCCCAACCTATCCGGAGCCTACCTACGGGTGGAGGCCCAGGCCCTGCCCGCTCTCTACCACCAGCTTAAACAGATGCCGGCGGTGGGCAGTGTGGCCCAGCGCCAAACCGCCCTGGATCAGTTCCAATCCACCATTGCCGCCACCTCCGGCATGATGAACAATGTGATTATCCTTTTTGCCGTGATCATCGCGGCGGCGGTGATCTACAACTCCGCCCGGATTGCCCTCTCGGAACGGCAACGGGACCTGGCTACCCTGCGCATCATTGGCTTTACCCAGGGGGAAATCCTGCTGATTTTGCTGGGGGAACAGGCCCTGATCACCTTGGCAGCTCTGCCCCTGGGGGGTGTTCTGGGTTACGGCCTGGCCTGGTGGTTGCACCAGTCACCGGCCCAAAATACCGAGGTGGTGCGGGTGCCCTTTATTATTGAGCCCGACAGTTACCTGTTCGCGGGCCTGGTCACCGGTCTGGCCGCCGCCGCCGCCGGCTTACTGGTGGGGCGGCAGCTACAGCGGCTAGACTTAGTGGCGGTGCTCAAGACCCGGGAGTAAAGGCCATGGCCCCCTTCGACCAAGGGACAGTGGAAAATGATGAAATGCCGCGGGGGGTGACGGCCAAACCCCGCTGGCGTCGTCTGGCGTACCTGGGCCTGGGGGTGGGGCTGATCGGGTTGATCGGCTATGGGCTGCGGCCCCGCGCTCTGGAGGTGGACCTGGCTCCGGTGGTGGAGCAGCCCCTGGAGGTGACGGTGCCGGCGGAGGGAAAGACCCGGGTGCGCGATCGCTTCGTGGTGGCCACCGCCGTCAGCGGTGAACTGCAACGACTGCAGCTAGAGCCCGGAGACCCGGTCCAGGCGGGGGATGTCGTCGCCCAAATTGATCCCCTACCCCTGACCAGCCAGGTTAAGGCCACCCAGGCCCGCCTGCGGGCCGCCCAGGGGGAACTGGCGGGGGTAGACCGACAACGACCCAAGCCCGCCGCCCTGGCCCAAGCCCAGGACCGCATCGTCGCCGCCCAGGCAGCGGAACAACAGGCCGCCGCCCGGGTCACCCAGGCCCAGGCCAGCCTCAGCCAGGCCCAACGGGAACGAGATCGCACCGCCGCCCTCTACGCCCAGGGGGGCATTTCTCGCCAGGCCCTGGAGAGCCAGCAACTGACCGTCACCCAGCGCCAGCAGGACCTGGTGGCCGCCCGCCAGGCGGTTACCCAGGCCAGGGCTGAGACCGCCGCCGCCAAGGCCGCCTGGCAGGTGCTAGCGGCCGAACAGCGGGACCCCGACTATCTGCTTCAGGTCTACCAGGGCCAGATTGACGCCCTGGAGGCGGAGCTGGTCAACCTGGCGGATAGCGCCCGCCGCACCACCATGACCGCCCCCGCCAGCGGCCAGGTATTGACGGTGCTGGAACCCAGCCGTCGCTACGTAACCGCCGGCACTCCCCTGCTCAGCCTGGGAAACCCCACCGATCTGGAACTGGTGGCGGACCTGTTATCCACCGATGCGGTGCAGGTCAAGCCGGGGGCCCGGGTACGGATCACCCGCTGGGGGGGAGAGGGGGATCTGGCGGGCCGGGTCAAACGCATCGAACCCGCGGCCTTTACCCAGGTATCGGCCCTGGGGGTTGAGGAACAGCGGGTGAATGTGGTGATCGAGCTAGACAAGCCCCCCGCCACCCTGGGGGATGGCTTCCAGGTGCAGGTGGAAATCGTCATCTGGGAAACGGCAAAGGCCTTGCAGGTGCCGATCAGCGCCCTGTTTCGCTGCCAGACCGATTGGTGCACCTTCGTGGCTGACCAGGGCCGAGCCCAACGGCGCCAGGTAAAATTGGGCCGCCGCAGTCAGGCGGCGGCGGTGGTGGAGACGGGCTTGGTGGCTGGGGAGAGGGTGATCCTCTACCCCAGCCACCAGGTGCAACCGGGCACCCGCATAGGGGGCCGGTAGGGAAGCTTAGCAATCGTAGTAGAGAGCCAGCTCGTAGGGGTGGGGCCGCAGCCGCATGGGGTTGACCTCGTTATCAAGCTTGTACTCAATCCAGTTGCCGATAAAGTCCTCGGTAAACACCCCCGTGCTGGTCAGGAAGCTATGGTCTGCCTCCAGGCACTTCAGGGCATCCAGCAGGGAGCCTGGGGTGGAGGGAATCTTGGCCAGTTCCTCGGGGCTGAGGTCGTAGATATCCACATCCAGGGGCGCCCCGGGATCGATCTGGTTTTTGATGCCGTCTAGGCCGGCACAGAGCATGGCGGCGAAGGCCAGGTAGGGGTTGGAGGTGGCGTCGGGGCAGCGGAACTCCAGCCGCTTGGCCTTGGGGTTGTCACCGGACAGGGGAATCCGCACCGAGGCGGAGCGGTTGCCCTGGGAGTAGGCCAGGTTAACCGGCGCCTCAAAGCCCGGCACCAACCGCTTGTAGGAGTTGGTGGTGGGGTTGGTGAGGGCCAGCAGGGCGGGGGCATGCTTGAGGATACCGCCAATGTACCAGAGGGCCATCTGACTGAGGCCGGCGTAGCCATTGCCGGCGAACAGGGGCTGACCGTTGTTCCAGATCGACTGGTGGGTGTGCATCCCCGAGCCATTGTCGTTAAACAGGGGCTTGGGCATGAAGGTGACGGTCTTGCCGTACTTACGGGCAACGTTCTTAATGCAATATTTATAGATCATCAACCAGTCCGCCGCCTCAATCAGCCGGCCGAAGCGAATCCCCAGCTCACACTGACCGCCGGTGGCCACCTCATGGTGGTGCTTCTCGATCGGCACCCCCAGTTTGGCCATGGTCAGCAGCATTTCACTGCGCATGTCCTGGGAGGTGTCGGTGGGGGCCACGGGGAAGTAGCCCTCCTTGTAGCGGGGCTTGTAGGCCAGGTTGCCGCCCGCCTCCACCCGACCGCTATTCCAACGCCCCTCAACGCTGTCGACGTAGTAGTAGGCGGAGTGTTCATTCTGATCAAAGCGGACATCGTCGAAGATAAAAAACTCCGCCTCAGGACCGAAGAAGGCGGTGTCGCCAATCCCCGTAGAGCGCAGGTACTCCACCGCCTTGGTGGCGATCGCCCGGGGGCAGCGGGAATAGAGCTCCCCGGTGCGGGGTTCCTGAATGGTGCAGATCAGACTCAGGGTGGGCTCCGCCATGAAGGGATCGATCCAGGCGGTATTAGGGTCGGGGACCATGGTCATGTCCGATTCGTTGATCGCCTTCCAGCCCCGAATACTGGACCCATCAAAGGCCACCCCCTCGGTAAAGCTACTGGCATCGATCTGACTTTTGTGCACCGTCAGGTGCTGCCAGATACCTGGCATGTCAATAAACTTCAGATCAATTAACTCAATTCCCTCATCCTCAATTTTTTTCAGGATGTCTGCTGGGGTTGCCATGGGCTACTCCTTAAACCTTTTAAAACCATTGAATTTAGCCGGTATGCTTCGACAAATTCCCGTCGATAGCTACCGATTTACCTGACCCATCCTAAAAACAGGGGTACTTCGGTTTTGTATCCATCACTACTTTTTGTCAGGAAATCACAACAATTCTCCGGGACTGGGGCCGATGACTGACCGCCTGGGGAGGGTTGGGTGTCTTTTTGTAACAATTCCCTCCCCAACCCAAGCCGGGCGGGCTGTCCGCCGATCAGGGCCGAACCAACATGGTAAACTGGCACGAGAATAGGCTGTGCTTGAGCCCTGGTGAGGGGTTCTGGCCTGAGCATGGCCTGCTGTTATATCTGCTGTTTTAAAGTGAGCGTTGGGAGACACTATCCATGCGGGATGCCGTAACCACCCTGATCAAAACCTATGATGACCGCGGGCGTTACCTCGATCAAAATGCCCTCAATTCCATCAAGTCTTACTTTGACAGCGGTCTAGGGCGGATTCAGGCGGCGGCCCTGATCAGCGCCAATGCCTCGGACATTGTTAAAGAGGCGGGGGCAAAACTGTTTGAACAGGTGCCCGAGCTGATTCAGCCCGGTGGCAACGCCTATACCACCCGTCGCTACGCCGCCTGCCTGCGGGATATGGACTATTACCTGCGCTACGCCAGCTACGCCCTGGTGGCCGGTAACGATGATGTGCTAGATGAGCGGGTGTTAACCGGCCTGCGGGAAACCTACAACTCCCTGGGGGTGCCCATTGGTCCCACCGTGGTGGGCATCCAGATCATGAAGGATCTGGTTAAGGCCAGGGCGGAGGCGGCGGGTATGGCGGATAGCGCCGTGGTTGATCAACCCTTCGACTATCTCTGTGACGAGTTGAGCGAAGTTAGCATTTAAGCGGTTCCTCAGCCCTGGCCCGGGGGAGGTGTACTGGCTTGAGCGGGTCCGCCTACGACTGGATTGATCAGGCCCTGGTCGCCCTGGGGCGGGTCCATCGCTACCGCTCCGTCCAGACCCTGGAGGGGGCGGCGGGTCCGGTAGTGCAGCGCCAGGGTCAGGCCCTGGTCAACTTCGCCAGCAATGATTATTTGGGCCTGGCTAACCATCCCCAACTGGCGGCGGCGGCGATCGCCGCCATCGAGACCTACGGCAGCGGCAGCACCGGTTCCCCCCTGTTGACGGGCCACCGCCCCCTGCATCGCCAGCTAGAACGGGCGATCGCTGAGTTGAAGGGCACCGCCGATGCCCTGATCTTCAGCTCCGGCTACCTGGCTAATCTGGGCACCCTGGGGGCCCTGGTGGGCAGTCCAGACCTGATTCTGGGGGACCAGTACAACCACGCCAGCCTGAAGGCCGGCGCCCGGGCCCGCGGTGCCACCCACTACGACTACCGCCACGGCGACATCACCCACCTAAAGGCCCTACTCAAAACCCACCGCCACCGTCACCGCCGTTGCCTGATCACCAGTGACAGCGTCTTTAGCATGGATGGCGACCTCTGCCCCCTGGGGGAAATTCTGCCCCTAGCGGCGGCCTACGACGCCATGGTGCTGGTGGATGAGGCCCACGGCACGGGGGTGTTTGGCCCCCGGGGGGGCGGGCTGGTGGAGCACCTGGGCTACAGCGGTTACCCCCTGGTGCAGATGGGCACCCTCAGCAAGGCCCTGGCCAGTTTGGGGGGCTACGTGGCGGGCCCCCAACCCCTGATTGACTTTCTCCGCAACCGCGCTTCTGGCTGGATTTACACCACCGCCCTCTCCCCCGCCGATACGGGGGCAGCCCTGGCGGCGATCGCCCTGGTGCGACAGGAACCGGAACGTCGGCAACGACTGTGGCAGCACGTGGCGGACCTCAACCACCGTCTGGACCAACTGCTCGACCAACATCGGGACAGTCCGGTCAGGCCCCTGCCCTCCGCCTCCCCGATTATCTGTCTAGAGTACCCCTCGGCGGCGGCGGTGCTGGCCGCCAGTCAACAGCTCCAGAGCCTGGGGCTATGGCTGGCGGCGGTGCGCCCCCCCACCGTACCCACCAGCCGACTGCGCCTCACCCTAATGGCTAGCCACCAGAGCGATCACCTGGATCGGCTGATAGCTGGCCTAGGGACGGTGCTGTAGGGATGGTGGTCGCCGTCAGGCGGTAACCCTGATCGGGGGAATGGGGTCCCGATCAGGATAATGTCCCATTCATGCTGGCCCATAGGCTTATGGCTTTGGCCCAGGGCAGCGGCAAAGGCCCCTACTGACGGGCCAGGTAGATGCGCATTCTCTCCTCGTAGTCCTGCACCGCTTCGCCGGTGACATCCACCAGGGCCCGGTTCACCTCCCCGGTGAATTTAAAGGG
>JAYKIM010000303.1:0-13946 GCA_035286245.1 Cyanobacteriota bacterium
CACCCTGGTCATCAGTCATCTAGGTGAACCCCATCGTCCCTTTGAAGTCCTCTGGGGCAACGCGGGGGAAGCCTATTACTTTTCCCTGGCCCTGGCCCGCCGGTTGTTAACCGGTCCCTCCCCTTCGATTACCTAACGGTCCTTCAACCCTAAACCAGCCCATGGCTTTGGCGAAACTTCTCTGGCAAACCCACCAGGATCTGGCGATGGCCTGTCTACAGCACCCCTTTGTACAGGGATTGGGGGATGGCAGTCTGGATCCAGCTAAGTTTTCCTACTATGTCGGGCAGGATAGCTTTTTCCTTGAGGCCTTTGCCCGAGCCTATAGCGTGGCAGCGGCTAAGGCTCCCCACTGGGAGGTATTCCAACTATTTCACCAACTGGCGGATGGGGTTTTGGAGGAGCTCCGCCTCCATGACAACTATGCCCAAGGCTGGGGGGTAGACCTGCGCCAGGTCCAACCGACTAGCGCCACCCGCCAGTATACGGATTTCCTTCTCAACACGGCCTGGACCCACGATGTAGCCACGACAGCGGTGGCAATGGCTCCCTGCATGCGGCTCTACGCTTTTCTAGGGCAGTCCCTGGCGGCCAACCCCAGCCCTCGTCACCCCTACACAGATTGGGTTGAGACCTACAGTAGCGATCAATTTGAACCCCTGGCCCAGCGACTGGAGGGCTTTATTGATGACTATGCCACCGATAATGAGTTGGTCCGCCAGACCTACCGCTATGCCATGACCTGTGAGTTGGATTTCTTTACCGCTGCCTGGCGAGGAGCCGCTACGTCTCCATAGTCTAGTAGCGGCTAGCCCCTAGCTGCCGCTAGGGCAGGCCCTACCGACCAGGAGCCAGAATGGAGGCAGGGGAAGCACCAGATTTTCACCGGCCAGTTCTACACTGCTCTGACAGATCCCCAACGGCAGGGGGATAGCCATCGTTAGCGCATGCGCTGCAGACTAGCTATGATTCCCAGGGCAAAACCGGCCAGGATCAACAGCCAGAACACCAGCCCAGGGATAAAGGTGAGCATGGCCAGACCGCGTAAAACCCACAACACCAAGGTGGCGACCCACAGGGCTAAAGCTAACTTAGTAATGGGTTGGAGGGGGTAGCGTTGACCAGGCATAGGGGTTGGATTCAGTAGAGATTTGGTGACGGATTGATTGGGATTTTGTGTAAAGCCAAGGGAAATTGAGTGCTAGGCTAAGCCCAGCCTGTAAAGACATGGTAATGATCGTAGCAGTATCAACTGAAGACGGGACTGTTTCGAGTACAAATTAGGGAGTGAATAGGAGCATCAACGCTATGGTACTGAGTCTAGATGTGGACCTGCTGCCGTCTACGGCATCTCCAAGCCCGATGGAGCAGTTCTCTCCAGCCCAACAGGTCGCTCTCCTCCAGGGTGATGTCTTGGTAATGCCCGAGGTTAAACAGCAGGGAGCGGCGGCGGTTATAGCCCATATGTATGTCCCCCTATCTCGTCCACAAATTTGGCCCCAGGTTACCAGCTATCACCGTTGGACTCAATTCTTCCCAAATATTGTCCACAGTGAAGTGTTGGAAACGGTGAAGACTAACTCCCATCGCTACCGCCGTCTTTACCAGGTCGGGCGTAAGGGGTTTCTGGCTCTCACCGCCCAGGTGGAGATTTACTTGAAGGTGTTTGAAACCACCTGCGATCGCATTCAATTTTGTTTGGAACGGGGCACCTTTTCCCACTTTGCCGCTGACCTATCCCTGCGGGACCTGCACCAGGGTACCCTGCTGAGCTACTCTGTCCAAGCCGCTCCCACCATCCCCATTCCAAGCTTTTTGGTGGAACAAGCAATGAAAACCGATCTGGCGGGGAATATGCGCCAAATGCGTCAAATTCTTTGCAAGGAAAGCTAGTAGGGGATCAGTGCCATAGCTACAGTACTCAATGGTCAAACGACCTCTAAACTCCGTCGTTAGTCTGAAGGGCTAGAGGTTTGTGGACCGCCGCCCAAAACAACTCAGGGAAAGGCAGGGGACGCGCCCCGTTCCAGTAACCCATACCCATAGCCTGCGACCGACCGGTTGGTCAGTCACAAGCTATGCAGCTAACGAGTTGATAAGGGCAATAACCAAAGCTCCATAACTAGAAAGAGCTAAGATCAAGCTCTAGTGACCGTCGGCTAGGAAATCTTCGCACCGCGATATTTCAAACCTTGAGGATGGCTATCCTTGAGGTTCTTGCTAAAGTGACGGACAAAGGGTGCACCACGATAGTACCCAATCACCTCTTCAGAAAGCTCAACCAAAGGGGTTGAGGGATTGTAGCTAACACCACGATACTTTAGGGACATAATTCGCCTCTCTTGATCACTAACGAAGGGTTTAGAACGGAGGCGCGTTCCTTCAGGATATATCCTTACTTCCGTCTCTGCCTAGCTGCATCAAACTTGATGAACTAAAAGAGAGATGAACGATTTACTTTCTGTATTTATAGTTACCGAATTCCCTCCAAAGGTCAAGTTTCGTGGTCAGGAAAACTCCACAATTCCTCACCTCAGACCAGCTAGGATGGGATCTGTCCCTGGCGAGGAAAACCCATGCACGGTCCCATTCCCCCCCAACGCTACTTCCCCTACCTGACCTGGAAAGACATTGACGCTATGGAGCATCGGGATCAGGTGGTGATCATTCAGCCCCTAGGGGCGATCGAACAGCATGGCCCCCACCTGCCTCTAGCGGTGGATAGCCTGCTCTGTACAACGGTGCTGGGGGGAGCCCTGGCTGCCCTAGACCCGGCGATCCCGGCCTACAGTTTACCGCCCCTATACTACGGTAAATCTAACGAACACTGGCAGTTTCCCGGCACTATTAGTCTATCGGCGGAAACCTTGCTCAGGCTCCTTCAAGAGGTGGGGGACAGTATTTATCGGGCTGGTTTTCGTAAGTTTGTTCTAATTAACGGTCACGGTGGTCAGCCCCAGGTGTTGGAGATCATCGCCCGGGATCTGCACCAGCGTTACCCAGACTTGATGGTATTTCCCCTCTTTCTATGGCGAGCGCCCAACTGTGCTGGGGAGCTCCTCACCCCCCATGAGCTGGAGTTTGGCATCCATGCAGGGGATGCGGAAACCAGTCTGATGTTAGCTATTTTGCCAGACCAGGTGCGGCAGCACCTGGCCCAGGCAGAGTTCCCTCCCCCCGTGGATAGCAAGAGTTGCCTCAGCATGGAGGGTAAACTGCCCTTTGCCTGGGTCACCGGAGATCTTTCCGCCAGTGGGGTGTTGGGAGATCCTACGGTGGCGACGGCAGCAAAGGGAGATCGCCTGCTCACCTCCCTGATCGACGGCTGGGCTCAGGTGCTAGAGGATATCCATCGCTTTCGCCAGCCCCAGGTCCGTTGACTATGGAGGGCAAGATAACCGATTGGTAAAGCTACGCCACTAAGGAACCTCCTGACTGGCAGCCATCGCCCGAATCACCAGGGCTGGGTCAACCCAGGCCCCCTGGTATTTTAGGCCCCAGTGCAGATGGGGACCGGTGGTGGCCCCAGATACGCCGACGCGAGCAATTCGCTGCCCCGATCGCAGGGATTGCCCCTGACGAATTTCGATTCCTCCTGGCCGATCTACCAGCACCCAGGCGCCCGTCTTCTCCAGTACCACCTGCCCCTCTAGATGACAGTAAACGTGGTGCCAGGGCCCTGACTGGACGATCAGATGTACACCACACTGGCGATCGCTGCCCACCCGCATCACCTTACCTTCCCACCAATTGCGCACATAGCTGCCCAAGGGAGCTGCAAAATCTAGACCATAGTGAAAGCGCCGGCCACCGTGGGGATGTTGACGATAGCCAAAGGGAGAGGTGTAGCCGGTAAAGTTCTCCACCGGAAAGGAGGCCCTCCGCCAAACCGACTTAGCAGCACCTCCAGTCAAAGGTTGACGAGGGGCCTGGGCCTGGGCACTGGAGATCTTGAAATCAGAGGTCATTAGCCAAGCCGCCCCCACTACTAAAAACAGTACACAGCAGGTCACAACCCTTTGCAGAATAACCTCATGGCCATCTTGGCACTCCCTGGACTGCTGCCTTGCCATGGTGTTTTCCTAACTCCGCAGGGTTATTATAGTTCACTTGAACTATAATAACCCTGCGGGGGCTTAGATTTTTCTACCCTAGGTGCGAGCTTGAATCTGAAACCTGGGGTAAGGGGAGATGGGGCGGAGCTGATTGTATGGCAAGATTCTGCAGGCCAGGGGAATACCTACCCCTATTGGTGGGGTTGCGGATCGGGCTGCTGAGACACCGATTGTTCTTGCTGTAACTCCGTCAACGCCATACGAATAAAGTTTGAGGCCACCTCCAGGGATTGCTGGTGGGAAGCGAACACAACCGCCAGACTGTCTTCCCCCGCTTCATAGCAGAGAATACGAAAGCTGCCGTCCTCAAAGTAACCGGTACGATCAATATTACCCTGCTCTGAGGTGATGCCCAGGTCGGCAATAAACTGATCGGCCCGAGACAAACAACCCAAAACGTTGGTATTTAGCAATTGATCGCCGCTAGCAATTTCTGGCCGAGCTAGGGCAGGTAGGGCGATAGATACTAGGCCCAGACTAGCTAGACCAACAGATAGCAAATTAACGCTCATAGTTGTTAATAACTTATTTTTTACAGGAGAACAATGAACCGTCACCGCGTTTAGCTTTGGTAGTTTGGCACCTCTGGCCACCATGGAAATCCTGCAATACTATTACGCAGTTTTGCTGTAGTTTCCGGAAACTTTCCTGGGGAAAGTTTAAAGTTTCCTTGAAAAGTTAATCGGAAACAGGGTCAGTTATCCTATGGCGAAGTTGTTATAGGATGGGTCAGTCCTGATCGGATAGAACCAGGATGCCATTTGCTATAGGGTTAAACCCAGAGTCTGACTGGGTATCTTGAGCTAAATAGCTCCATCCGTACCCTAGGTTACCCCGTAGTGCCTCTATTCCATCACTGTTTAGGTCTTGTTTAGAGGGTGATCAATAGCTTTTCATCCTACCCTAGGAATTAATTCCAGTCGATAACGGTAAAGGGCCACCGGTTGATTTTGTGCTTTGAAAAAGTCTGGATCCTGGGGGGACAGGTAAACCGCCGTCACCTGGTCTGCTAACACCCCAGTGGCAACTCGGTGATAGGCGGTGGTAATGTCCACTCGGTTAAATATGGGAATTGACCCTCCCCAGAAAACCTGTTGGACCCGTTCGGTAGTGAGGAACTCTCCCCCTGAAGATTCCACCTGCCGACCCGTCACCGTTGACTGCAACCGGCGGCCATCCGCTAACCAGGTCACCTGCCGATTGGGGTCCCGAGGATCCAGATCTACTCCCTTAACCTGATCCTCCCCCAGGTAAGCCCGGGCCAGGTTGAGACTATTAAAGGCCCGATCCGCCACCACCTGTTGTGCTCGGGGAGCCCCTGACTGCTTAGGGTGGACTAAGCCCGGCCAGGGGCGAGGTACGGTAATAAAGCGCACCCCGCAGGCAATCGGCTGGTGTAGCCAGGCTCGATTACCCTCAAAGCCGGCGCTAATCACCGTTGGCGCTAGGGGGGCCCGCATATCTACCAGGGTACTGCTGAGTTGCCAATTCCCCTCTAGCCAATCAGGATAGACCAGGTCGCCCCGGGCGGGGGGCAGCGGTGACTGCCCAGACCACTGGGAAAAGCCCTCCCCGAGATCGGGGAAGCCCGCCGCTTGAGCCTGGCCGCTGCAGAGCAACCAGCCGATTAGCAGTAGCCCTAGCCAGATCCGTCGTCGTCCTAGGGAATTAGCTAGGGATCCCAACCACCGTACCATCTGGCCTAGAACCCATCCCGATCGGTGACGGCCCCCAGGCTACTGGAGGAGACCAACCGGGCATACTTCCCTAATACCCCCCGGCGATAGCGGGGCGGGGGGGCGACCCAGGCGGCTTGCCGTTGGGCCAGCTCTGCCTCAGGCACATTCAGTTGCAACAGGTTGAGATCGGCGTCGATGGTGATCGGGTCGCCCTCCTTCACCAGGGCAATGGTGCCCCCCACCGCCGCCTCCGGGGCGACGTGGCCCACCACCATGCCGTAGGTACCGCCGGAAAAGCGACCGTCGGTAATCAGGCCCACCGAGTCCCCCAGCCCCGCCCCAATGATGGCGGAGGTGGGAGCGAGCATTTCCCGCATACCCGGCCCGCCCCGGGGGCCCTCGTAACGAATCACGATGATGTCTCCAGGATGAATGGCCTTGGCCAGGATCGCCTGCAGGCACTCCTCCTCCGACTCAAACACCCGGGCTGGCCCGGTGATCTGCCGGTGCTTGACCCCGGTTAGTTTGGCCACTGCCCCCTCCGTGGCCAGGTTACCCTTGAGAATGCCCAGGTGCCCCAGGGGGTAAAGGGGCTGGTCAAAGGGTCGAATCACCTGCTGGTCTGACCGGGGCTCTGCCGGCACCTCCGCCAGTAGCTCGGCGATGGTTTGCCCCGTCACCGTTAGGGCCTCACCGTGGAGCAGACCGTGGTGGAGCAGCATTTTCATCACCTGGGGTACACCCCCGGCCCGGTGAAAGTCGGTGGCGACGAAACGGCCCGAGGGTTTGAGGTCGCACAGCACCGGCACTCGCCGGCGGATCGTCTCAAAATCATCGATGGTCAGGGGGACACCAATGGCATCGGCGATCGCCAGCAGGTGCAGCACCGAGTTAGTCGATCCTCCCACCGCCATAATCACCGTGATAGCGTTTTCAAAGGCCTGACGGGTGAGAATTTGGCTGGGCAAAATCTGTTGGCGAATGGATTGCACCAGCACCTCAGCGGATTTTTGGGCACTGTCGGCCTTTTCTCCGTCTTCCGCGGCCATGGTGGAGGAGTACATCAGGCTCATACCCATGGCTTCAAAGGCGGAGGACATGGTGTTGGCGGTGTACATGCCGCCACAGGACCCGGCCCCTGGACAGGCATGACGTTCCACCGCCAGCAAGCGCTCCTCAGTGATTTTGCCCGCACTGAACTGGCCCACCGCCTCAAAGGCGCTCACCACCGTCAGGTCCTCACCATCGTAGTGCCCTGGCTTAATGGTGCCTCCGTAGACAAAAATGGCGGGCAAGTTCAGGCGGGCCATGGCAATCATGGCACCGGGCATGTTTTTATCACAGCCACCGATGGCCAGCACTCCATCCATACTCTGCCCATTGCAGACCGTCTCAATGGAGTCAGCGATCACCTCCCGTGATACCAGGGAATACTTCATGCCCTCGGTGCCCATGGAGATGCCATCACTGATGGTGATGGTGCCAAATAGCTGAGGCATAGCCCCCGCAGCCCGAACCCCAGCCTCCGCCCGGCGGGCTAGATCGTCTAGGCCCATATTGCAGGGGGTAATGGTACTAAAGCCATTGGCTATCCCCACAATCGGTTTGCTAAAATCCGCGTCGGCAAAGCCGACCGCCCGCAGCATGGCACGGTTTGGGGATCGTTGCACCCCTTGAGTAATCACCTGGCTTTTCCGGTTTTCAGGCATAGCTAACCCTCTAACAGCAATTCTTTATGATCGTTTATAGCTCTTGTACCCCATAAAGTCAGGTTTTCTAGCAAAATTAGGGGAATCTTAGTAATATAGGCCTTGCCAGAATGCCGAACCCAAACTTGATTGGTAAGCCAGGGCTGGCTAGCCGTTCTCCCAGGCATCCTCTGCTTTAACCGAAGTTTCCTTCCACCGCTTCCCTTGAGCCATTCCCCTGATCTCCCGGCAACCGCCCCTACCCCGCTCGATGCGACCTCCCTGTTGGAGCGCTATGCCCGAGGAGAACGGGATTTTCGCCACCTACACCTACACCACCTGGATCTGGAGGGAAAAGACCTGAGGGGCATTGACCTCCGTCATTCGACTCTGGAGGATAGCAACGTAGCCG
Organism: Cyanobacteriota bacterium; assembly: GCA_035286245.1. Lineage (GTDB taxonomy): Bacteria > Cyanobacteriota > Cyanobacteriia > Phormidesmidales > Phormidesmidaceae > Nodosilinea. The sequence continues at coordinate 7,895 of JAYKIM010000303.1, forward strand.
GTGCCACCCTGGTGGGGGCTAACCTGCGGGAAGCCCGCATCATCCGCGTCAATTTCCAGGGGGCTAACCTGGAATTAGCTAATCTGATCGGAGCTCACCTCAGGGACAGTGAATTGAGCCAGGTCAACCTGGCGGAGGCGGGCATGCGAGCCATCAACCTGCTACGGAGCAACCTAACCCAGGCAACCTTAACCGGGGCTAATCTCAACGAGGCCATCTGTGACCAGGTTAACCTCAGCCAGGCCCAGATCACAGAGGCCAGTTTAAGCCGTGTAAAGTTGCTGGCGGCAATATTGTCCCAGGCCAACCTAGACCGGGCTAACCTGACCGGCGCCCTGATGCATGGGGCAGACTTGGCGGGTAGTAGTCTAGTAGGGGCCCTGCTGAGTGGCGCCAGTTTAGAAGGGGCGAATCTGGCCAATAGTGACCTGAGTCGAGCTCAGATGACGGCCACGAACCTGCTCAATGCCAACCTGGCGGGGGCGAATCTACGGGGCACTAACCTGAGCTGGAGTTCTCTGCAGGGGGTTAACCTGTGCGGGGCAATGCTGTATCGCACCAAGCTAAGTTGGTCTAATTTAACCGGGGCTGATCTGACCAATGCCACCCTCCTGAATGCCAAACTGGATTACACTAACCTGCGCCAAACCCATCTCAGTGGTACGGTGCTACCCGATGGTTTTACCCTGGAGCTAGGGAGTTGATTCCTGGCGATGGGACCAAATGGGCCCTGGGTCTGCCTTGCTAGTAGACACTAACCAAGCCCCGGTCCATTGTTGATGGAGGATTTGGGGTAAGGCCCGTAGCTGAGTTCCCAGGGCGATCGCCGTCAATTGCACCAGATCTACCGCCTCATCAAACAGGGGCCCAGGCTGGTAGGATTGCCGCTGCTTACGCTGGCACCAGGCCAGTAGCCCCTGGGATAGGTCACGACTCCATCGCAGCTGCACCTGGTCGGTGGAAAAGCGATCGGCGTAGCCAGGGCTGAGGAAGTGGGCATAGGCCGAGGCGGCTTCGGTTTGCTGGAGGATAAAACTTAAACTCGCCCCCTGCAGGTAGCGACGCAAACTAGCGGTGGTAGCATCCGGCAGGGCTGGCATCAGGGGCCCTTGACCCAGGTGGGGGTTGAGACTGTGGGGATCCCCAGCACTCAGGTGGGAGGCTCCAATCGCACTCAGCAGATACTTTTCACCAGACAGTTGGGCAAAGGCGGCTAACTGTTGACTCGCCATCGGGGTAATGGTGTCCTGGCTACTGGCCAGCATCAGGGTAGGCACCCGCACCCGGCTCAGCCCTGCCTGGCCAAACAGTAAGCCGGTGAGGGGATTGAGGAGAATCAGCTGGGTAACCCGCCGGTCCTGCAGGTTGGCGTACCGGGTGGGCAGGTCGAGGGCGGTGCACTGGAGCCAGTCGGTCGGAATCAAGGCCAGAGGATCACCATGGCGACACCGCGGCTCCAACCAGCTTAGATCCAGGGGAGCGCCGGCCAAGGCCAGGCCGGTGTAACCCCCCAGGGAATGGCCCACCAGGGTGACCTGCTGGGTATTGAGGCGGTGTCGCAGACTGTAGGAGTAGCGGTTAACGATCGCTAGCCGGTCTAGGACGAAGCTAATATCCCGAGGCCGGTCCAGAAACTCCTGGGCGGGTAGGATGGATCTGGGCCCGACACCCCTGGGGTCAGACCGATTCCATAGGACGTTACCATTACTGCCCGGGTGCTCTACCGCCACCACCGTTAGGCCGTGGGAGGCCAGGTGGCGAGCCAGGTAGGCAAAGAACCGACGGTTGGCGCCAAAGCCGTGGGAGATCACCACCAGGGGGCCCTGGCTGTCCTGACTCCAGTAGATGTCCAGGGGAATGGTGCGACCTCGACTCGGGTCGTGTAGGACCAGTTGCCAGCGATCTACCCTTGATAACCCTGCCAGAAAGGGGTTAGCTGGCTCCAGGGGGGAAACTACATGGGCAGCGGTCAACACCGGTTGCCTCCCCATCAGCCAACCCGCCATGTCCCGTTCCCAGCGGGCCAGATAGAGGTGCATGGCCATTCTCAGTAGGGCCAGACCATTGATCTCCATTGTTTCCTGGGGTAACTGTTGCAGCAACTTGAGGGCGGTCAGGGGTGCCCCTGCTTTTGCCCCCCGCCTAACCACCTCAAGGCCCTCCTCGATCACCAGATTAGGAAAGAGCAGGTGCAACGTGGCTTTGATTTGTTGACCTGTCTCCGTTTGCGCTAAGTCCTCCCTACTCCATTCACCCACCCGGGGGTCAAGGATAAAGGGCCTGGCTAGGGTACGCTGAACCTGAGGCCACAACCCGGGGCCCAGGCGATGGGGCTGGAGAGACAGATGCCCAACCGTCCCCCTTTCTAAATCCTTAAGTGGGATGGTTTGGGATAGGGGACCCCAGTGGAGCACCAGCCGGTCTGCGGCGACGGCGGCGACTCCGCCGGAACCCGCTAGCAGGTAGGTCAGGGCGGCGGTGATCAACCTGGCGGCATACCCAGGAAGATATGGCAATTTAACCATGCAGTCTATCTCTTGCCGACGGTTTTCAAGACCCCTGCGGTCATACTCCCAATCGTCAACTATTTTTATATTTTTAACATTATCGCCTTGGTAAGAATACCTGGGAAAAATGGGACCGGCCCAGGGGAAGGCTAGCTCGCCCCCGTCTTCCCTTGGCTAGGGTTATAGAGCGTAGTCAGGCTACCGAACGGACTGCTACTACACAGAGCTGCTCCCAGCTATGCATTTACGGTCTTGGGAAATCTGGTTTATGCTGTGGAGTAATTAGTGCTTTTAAACCCTGTTAAATTAGTCATCTATGCCTGATAGCCCATCCCCCGACCCAAGCAAAAAAGAGGATTTTCTATTTCCCCGAAGCAAGTATTGGGGAGAGTTTAGCCCCCAGCGGCTGGCGTTCAATGCTAACCTACAGGAGTTTGCCCAACGAATTTCCTTTGTTTGTAACCTAGAGACCGGTGGCAAAATCTCCCCCGGTGAAGCCTACGAAGAAATCAAGCGTCTTTGGCAGGAGTTAAAACAATCTAAGATCAATTTGCTGGATAGCGAAATACCCCCATCGGAGGGAGGCTAACTGCCTTAATCAGGGCTAAAGCGTGGCAGCGTCTAGCCAACCACCACTCAGGATCACCGTTAACCCCATAAACAGGGCAGTTAAAATCCAGGTGACCCGGTTTAGGGTAGTCTCCGCGCTCTTAGTACTGGTAAATAGCTGGGCCTGTCCGCCGAGCCCGCCTAAGCCATCTCCCTTAGGGCTGTGCAGTAAAACTAGTGCGGTCAGACCCACCGCCGAAACTAACCACAGCACTTCGACAACCGTCTTTGCAAGCATGGGGTCACTATCTAAAAAACTATTGTTATCATACCCCCTTGGGAAGGTTAGCGGGCAAGCCTGACCGGGGTCCGATTACTGCGAACATCGACATCGGCGGGCAAAAACATGGAACGACCGGTCATTTCCTGGGGTTGGGGTAGGTTCAAAATTTGCAAAATCGTAGGGGCTACGTCGGAGAGGCGTCCATCTTCTCGGAGCTTGACCTCGCCCCCATAGCCGGGCACCTTCAGTCGTTCTCCCTCTACTAAAATGAAGGGGACAGGGTTGGTGGTATGGGCTGTCCAGGGCTTAAGGTTGTCATCCCACATCAATTCGGCATTGCCATGGTCAGCGATAATCATGGCGGTTCCCCCAGCCTTGCTCACCGCCTCCAGCAGCCGACCCAGACTACCATCAACCGCTTCGATCGCAGTTACGGCGGCATCCATTTTACCGGTGTGTCCCACCATATCAGGGTTAGCGTAGTTGATCACGATCAGGGAATAAATCCCCTGGGCGATCGCCCGCATGGCCGTATTGGTAACCGCCTCCGCCGACATGGCAGGAGCCCTATCGTAGGTGGCCACCATGGGGCTGGGCACCAATTCCCGATCCTCCCCCGTAAACGGCTCCTCTAGGCCGCCATTAAAAAAGTAAGTGACATGGGCATATTTTTCGGTCTCCGCCGTCCGAAACTGCTTGAGGCCATGCCTGGCTAACACCTCCCCCAAAATGTTACTGAGGTTTTGGGGTTCAAAGGCCGCCTTTACCGGTAAGTCAGGATCGTACTGGGTCATGGTGACCAGAAACAGGGGGGTAATCAACTCCCGCTCAAACCCCTTAAAGTTAGAATCAACCAGGGCCTGGGTTAACTGGCGGGCCCGATCGGGCCGGAAGTTAAAGAAAATCACCCCATCACCGGGGGCGATCGCCCCGGGGGCTAACCGCACCGGTTCGACAAACTCATCGGTAATTTCCACCCCGTAGGAGTCCTCCAGGGTGGCTACGGCGGTCTGACCAGTGCCTGGCCCCGGATCGGTCATCACCCGATAGGCTTTTTCCACCCGGTCCCAGCGGTTATCCCTATCCATGGCGTAGTACCGACCACTGAGGGTAACCAATCGGCCCAGGCCAATGCGATCGACATAATCTTGAACCTTTTGAATGGCCGTCCTGCCCTCCGTAGGCTTAGTATCGCGACCATCGGTGATGACGTGGAGACAAACATCGTCTATATCCTGGGCCTTAGCCATATCCAGCAGGCCGAAGAGATGGTTGAGGTGAGAATGGACTCCCCCCTCGGAACAGAGACCCACCAGGTGCAACTTACTACCCCGATAGCGCACCGTTTGACAGACATTGAGCAGGGTCTCATTTTCCTGCAGGCTGCCATCTTCAACAGCATCGGAAATGCGCACTAATTCCTGGGGAACAATGCGGCCGGCACCAATATTCAGGTGACCGACCTCCGAATTGCCCATTTGCCCGTCCGGCAAGCCCACATCCTTGCCAGAGGTCTGAATCAGGGTGTGGGGGTAGACGGCCCACAGACTATCCATGACCGGTGTTCTAGCCATGGCCACAGCGTTGCCGTCCGTAATCTCCCGATATCCCCAGCCATCCAGAATAATCAGCACCATAGGCGGTACAGGCAGTTGATTCATGGGTAAGAATCCTTGGGATTTTGACTAGCGTGCAGCAATCATACCACTTGCCCCCTGATGACCATAGGGGTACGAAAGGGGATGGGGGCCATCAACTTTTGTCAGGCAGCCAGAACCTAGGCTCTGGCTGCCTAGCCTAGGCATTTTATCAGCGGAATTTCCTGGTGTAAATTGAGTGATGGGTCAAGTTTTCAACCACCCTACTCTGGGCAACGATTACGGTCATGAATTGCGCCAAGAATTACGCCAAGGCTATACTTTACTTGGCGGCTTTAGCCTTCTGCTTTTGCCGCTTGGCGTTAGCCTTAGCCTTTTGATCCGCCGCCTGGGCGGCGCGACGGACCCGGTCCGCTTCCTCCGCCACCTTATCCAGATAATAGTGGTAATCCCCCCGGTAAAGGTGCAGTTCGCCATCCCGGATTTCGACAATTTTGGTGGCGACTTGGGAAATGAAGTAGCGATCGTGGGAGACCAATAGTACGGTGCCGTCGTAGTGCTGCAGGGCCTCTTCTAGCATTTCCTTAGCAGGAATATCCAGGTGATTGGTGGGCTCATCTAAAATCATTAAGTTGGCTGGACGCAACAGCATTTTAGCCAGGGCGAGGCGGGCCTTTTCCCCCCCACTAAGGGCTTCCACCCGCTTAAAGACCATGTCACCAGTGAAGAGAAACCGACCTAGCAAGGTACGGACTTCCTCGTTAGTCCAGTCGGGCACCTCGTCGTGAACGGTTTCTAACACGGTTTTAGAAAGATCTAGAGCCTCTGCCTGGTTTTGCTCAAAGTAGCTGGGAATAACATTGTGGGGACCCAGGTGGACCTGGCCATCGGTGGGGGGCTCCAGGCCAGTGATCAGGCGCAGCAGGGTGGATTTGCCGGCGCCGTTGTGGCCCAGGAAGGCAATGCGATCTCCCCGCTCCACCAGCAGATTGGCCCCCAGGAAAAGGATTTTGTCCTCGTAGCTGTGGGTCAAATCAGTGATGGTCACCACTTCTCGGCCGCTGCGGGGAGCGGGTGGGAAGCGAAAGTGCAGGGTGCGGACGCCGCTATCTGGA
>JAYKIM010000304.1:0-4832 GCA_035286245.1 Cyanobacteriota bacterium
TGTTGGGGATCGAGGTTAACCCGAATTTCAGGATCCAATCCGCCCACCCGTTCTACCCGGGCCACCCCCTTAACGGTGAGGATTTCCTGGCTGATGGTGCGGTCCACCAGATCACTGATTTCCTCAACGGACCGCTTTTCAGAATTGACTGCGTAGGTCATAATCACCCCACCGCCAAACTCCAGCCGTTGCACCACCGGCTCTTGAATGGCAGCGGGCAGGTCCTGGCGAATACGGGTGACCGCATCCCGGACATCGTTAGTAGCCCGGTCAATGTTTGTTCCCAGCAAAAAGCTAATGGAGGTGGTGGAGGCACCATCCCGTACCGTGGATCGAATTTCGTCAATATTCCCTAAACCGGCCACCGCATCCTCGACCTTTTTGGTAACCTGGGTTTCCAACTCCTCCGGGGCAGCCCCCACCTGGGTGACGCTAACGGTCACCACCGGAAAGTCGACGTTGGGGTTGAGATCAATGCCCAAACCCCCAAAGGCCACCATGCCCGCCAGGGTAATGACCAAAAATAGTACAATCACCGGGATAGGACGGCGGACAGACCAGGCAGAAATATTCATCGGTGCGGGCCCAGAGAGGGGAAATGTTTCTAACTGTTAAGTTTAGCGCGAAGCCTGACCCCGTAGGAAAGCTCGGGGGATCAACTTAAGCCGGGCCGCACCGACGGCTAAACAATCCCGGAACTAGTGGTTAGTACCTGGGGACTCCAGCCTTGGCCTCAATCCTGGGGATAATAAAGGCCCCAGCGGTGCCGTAATTCATCCATCAGCTGCACAAGCTGCAGGGATTCCTGCAAGGGCATGATCGGGCTTTCCGATTTGCCCTGACGCAGGCAAGTCATTACCTCTGCCGCTTCATAATTCAGGCCGTTGCCCCCTATGGGCTGCCACTGAACCTGCCCCTTGTCTCTGAGTTTTTTTACCAATTGCTGAGTCAAACGGTTTTGCCTAACCCAGCTACTCAGCTGATGTTTAAGCCCGGAGGATGGGGAGTGGGGTTGGGCCTGGCTGGTGACCACCACCGGATCAGAGGATAGGGGGGTGAGGGTAATCTGGTCAGGACGGCAAAAGGGGGGATGGATGACAATTTTGCCGGTGGTGCCGGTGATGGTGGCGGTGTTGCTGGTATAAGCCCGTAGAGAGGCGAATAGCTGGGCGATCGCCCCATTGCGATAGGAAAGAACCAGACCACACTGCTCATCCACACCGGTGGAGCCCAAGTGGGCCTGTCCGGTCACCGTTTCGGGGCAGCCCAGGAGATAAAAGGCCAGGGAAAGGGGGTAGCTGCCCCGATCCAGCAAGGCCCCGCCGCCCAACTGGGGGTTAAAAAACCGATTTTCGGGGTCAAACTCAGTCGGATAGCCAAACTCAGCCGTTAAACACAACACCTCACCGATCGCCCCTTGACCAATCAGCTGCTTAACCCGTTGGATCAGCGGCATAAACCGCATCCACATGGCTTCCATGCAAAATAACTGTCGCTCTCGGGCCAGGGTAATAATCTCCTCGGCCTGTCGGGCATTCAAGGCCAGGGGCTTCTCACAGAGCACCGCCTTGCCCGCCTGTAGACAGAGCAAACAATCATCCCGGTGGCGAATATGGGGAGTGGCGATATAGACCACATCCACCTCCCCATCCTCCACCAGGGCCTGGTAACTACCATAGGCCCGCGGCACCCGGTAGGCTTGGGCAAAGTCCTGGGCCGCCGCCAGGGTGCGGGAACCCACCGCCAGCAATTGAGCCTCAGGCAACTCCCTTAACCCCTCAGCAAACTGGCGAGCAATTCCCCCTGTTCCCAAAATTCCCCAACGAGTTGGCACTGCTCCCTGCATGGTATTTCTTAGTGTCATCACAGCGAAAATTTAAACCTTAGCCCCACCGTCGACTGGCTGGAGCTCAACCTGCTTGTACTCAATCAAGGACGGTGTCTGCTTCAGCCAGCGAGAGCGATAATACTTGATCTGGCCTAGCCACTGGGGAAATTTAGAGAGGGTACAAAAGTAAGCATAGAGACGGGCATCGGTAGGACTATCCTGGTAAACCCGTTGCCTATAGCGAGCAATCTTCATCACCATGATCGGATAGCCCAACAGCAGGAGTAAACTGATGCCCTTGGTGGGTAGGGCTAATACCAGAGCAGACAGGGGTAGGATCAGGCCCCACAACCAGCCACTACGCTCCTCCCGCACCTGATAAGCTTCCGAGGTGTGACCATACATGGCTCGCCCTTCAGCCACGTACCATCCTCCCCGCAGAGAACGCTTCCACCACTGGCCAAAGCGGGTCATGGCGGCATCGTGTAGGGTCATATCAGCATCAATCCGATAGATCTTCCAGCCCAATTGGCGCAAACGAATACACATTTCCGGTTCTTCACCGCAAATTAAGCTCGGATTAAATCCATTCACCTGACGAATCGCTGCCACCCGAGCGACAAAGTCACCCCCACAGGCGGCGGCTTCTCCCACCGAGGTGTTCCACTCCATGTCCGCCAAGCGATTGTAGGGAGACGACTCGGGGAACCGTTCTCGCCGGCGTCCACAGACAATAGCAATATCAGGACTTCGCTGCAGTGCCTCCAGCCCCTGCTCTAACCAACCCGGCAGAAGTTCACAGTCTCCATCTACAAACTGCACAAACTCCAGATCGGGTTTGATCTCCAGCAGATAATTGAACCCAGCATTGCGTCCCCTGGCCATGGTGAAGGGAGTGGCTAGATCCAACTCAACCACATGGTGGATTAACTGGCGAGCACTGGCCACACTATTGTCGGTGGATCCAGAGTCAACGTAGACGGCTAAAATATCTTGCTGAGAAAGCTGGGAACCGAAGGATTTGAGGCAGCGGACCAAGCGATCCCCTTCGTTGCGGCCAATCACTACGATGCCCGTATTAGTCATAACTAAAATAGTAAATTAATTTTTATTAGTTGGAATTATAGCGTTTCTCGATTCACAGGTTGTTTGAAAAACCAAAGAGGGGCTCAAACTATACCTATCAATTGGCATAATACCCTCAAACTCCAACACTTTTGCGCCCTCTTGGCGACAGATTATACCTGGGGTAACCCTTTTCAAACAACCTCTCAGACAGATTATAGACCTGGCTTGGCGCCCTAGCCTTAAAGACAGGGCTGAGGTGCTTAGGATTCAAGACTTTGAGCGTAACCCCTCAGCCTTTCTTTCAGCGTTCTTAATCCTTGTCGAACTCAGGTAGGGCTTAGCAGCCTAGAGGGCTGAGCGGCCTGGTGTGAGTAGGCCAAGCCGCGACATTGACTCGGCACTAGCCGGGAAAGGGCAGATCGGCAGCCATGGGATAGTAAATCGGCTCCACCTGACCCATCCAGTCGATGGCGCAACTGTGCAGGTCGTAGTAACCGGCTACCACCACCAGTTCACCGGCCCGTAGCCGATCGGTGAGCAATACACTGGCATGCACCAGGTTGCCAGCGGCACTGAGGGTGTGTCGCCGACAGGATTCCTCCAGGGAGAGGTGGTCACCGTACTGCAGCAGATCCATGCGCAGTTGGCCCACCACCTGGGCCAGGCTGGGAGTCAGCAGCAACTCGGGGTGCAGAGCTGCCGATACGGCCCCACAGGCCTCGTGGCCCAACACCAAAATTAAGGACACGTTCAGATGACCAACGGCGTACTCCAGGGAGGCGATCGCGGCCGTGGTGCTCATGGTGCCGGCGTTGCGTACCACAAACAGATCGCCAAAGCCGCTGTCAAAAAGCAGCTCCACCGGTACCCGAGAATCGGCACAGCCCAGCACCGCCGCCAAGGGATGCTGCCCCTCCACCACCGCTTGCAGTCGTTCACGGGTACTGTGGGGATGGAGGGAATGGCCCTCAAGGAACCGTTGATGGCCTTGCTGCAGCCACTTTAGAACGACGGCGGGGCGCCCCTGTAGCAAGGTATCCTCCATCGGGTCGGGGGGATTGGTTGAAGCTCTTATCTCAGGCATCGCCCATAGCTGTCACGACGATCAGGCTGTTAGTTATCTAACAGTCTCCGGTGGCGGGGACTGTTCCAGTTGGACATTTTGGTTTCCGCCCAATCATTCTTTTCGCCACCGCTCCAGCAAACCCTCCTGGCCTGACAGTGTTGACCCGCAGGGGCTCCCCAGCATTGGCCAACTGGGCCTGGGTTTGGGTGAGCTGGCGGCGAAGTTGATCCACCTCCAGGTTGGCAATGCTTAGTTGAATCGGTAGTCATAGTGGGCCTTCACCAATCGGGTGACAATTTGGGTGTCGTAGTGGAGGATGCCCCGGATGGTAGCGAGTCCCGCCCTAGTCAGCCAGCAATTCAAGTAAACCACTACAGATAGAACTAGGGCAAAAACAGGCCTGACCAGGGCAAAGCGTTCCAGTGAGGTTCTACCGTATTGGATAAATAGGCGTGACAACCCAGAGCATCCCACTTTTGTAAGTTTGCCCTCATCCCCTAACCCCTTCTCCCTTTTTGGGCTACTAAGTACACACAAGTGTTTGGCTGGTAGGCTTGCTCTCAAAGTCCCTCAAAATTGGGGGACTTTGCACCGTCATAGATGCTTGACACCGCTAGCTTCCCCCAGTATGTGCCCTCCGGGCCGCTACGCAAGGTGGGGGGCGGGGGGCAATGGGGCATTTTGAGTCTCAATAAGAGATGTGTGTATCTAATAGCCCTTTTTGGGAGAAGGGGAACCGAATTCAAAGCACCTCTCCCGCTCTGGGAGAGGGATTTAGGGTGAGGGCTGCAAAACTGGGATGCACCCTTTTAATCTTTGTCGAACTCAAATATCTTATAGTTTGCGTTGAAGCCCTGCAAGCTTCGGTTA